>CAVTLU010000021.1:0-316436 GCA_963735545.1 uncultured Acidobacteriaceae bacterium | reverse complement strand
CCAGCGCAACCAGACCCACCAGGTCTCTGCCAGAACTGGTAGTTCACCAGCGCCGCAACGATCCGGCGATGACTCCAAGCCCAATCCAAACGGCCTGGCGTTTGATGAAAAATAAACGTGGCCGTGGCTGTCGCGTGCATAATGCGCTGGTACCTGAAAGCGGCCCCACAATCCCGATGACGAGTAATCCCGAGCACTGCCAAAAACAGGATATAGGCGCTCTTACGACGCATAAATCAACGGATCCGTCGCGCAGGCTGGCCACGATCGCGGTTGATTATGGATATCAAGCCTGAAGCCCTGCAGCAGGAACTCAGCGAAGTTGATCCCAACACTCGAGTAAATCTGCAGCAACTGCTGGGGAGCCTGGCGGCCAACGGCTTGGCGATCAGGAAACTGACACGCCACTGCTGATGAAAGCCGCGGCGGATCTGGCTATCCGCTTTGCCATGGAACATTTCCAGAAGGGTGAAGTCGAAGTCAACGCGGTGCACCAGATGCTGGAGCACATCACAGGCAGATGGACACGTTGCGGCAAATTCTGCGCATCCAGGAAGACAAGATGAGCAAGGCGGGGATTCTGGTGGAATCCCATTGCCGACATTCTGGACCGCATGTTCTGGTCGGAAGTACCGCCACCGGCAAGAAGAGCGTGTTGCTCTCGAGCGAGGCCCCGTGCGTGCCAGCCCGTAATGTGCGGCAGTTTGTGGAGGTACTGCTCAACAGCGGAGACCAAGGAACTCCCAGCGCCGTTCGCAACTACTTCAGTACCCGCCTCGACGGCAACGAACTGGATCCGCGCCGCAAGACGGCAATTCACTTGGCAACTGCCGACTTGTTCGCCAACGTGGGCAACGACTTGATCACAGCCCACAGATCGCCGAGGATTCGGCGAAATTCCTGGCCGTGGAATCGGATCCTCGTGGAAGGCCTGCTGAGCGCCGCTTCTGCGCCTTCGTTCAGAAGCCAACACGCGGCAACAGTATGGCGCGGTGGAGTTCGAGGTTTCCAGTGCAATAGATCAGGTCGGTGGCGAAAGCGGCCAGATCGCCAACGAACTGCGCCCACGTATCAGCGTGGAGAACCGCTTGCCCCATTCATCGAGAACCTGCGCCCGAGTTCCCACCAACCTGGTCGGTCCTTCGCCACGTCGGAACCCGCAGCCGACCACCTTGCCAACCGCTTCTTCCGCTGTCGCCGCCGAAGTACGACCGCATGGTCGAACTGGTGAAGGAACTCGGCGCTCGCGGTCTCGGCGCGTCTGAGACAACTTTCGCATCGGGCAGCCCCGGCAAGCCGCCGCCACGGTGGGCCTGCTCAGCCGTCTCGACGTGCCCACGCTCCTGGAACTGCTGGTAAACCGCCTGCACAACTGGAACCGTTTCTACCACGATATGGTGGTGCGCCGCCAGATCACGTTGGCGCCGCCCCGGATCGCGGCCGATACCTGCTTGAGTTGCTCGAGGTTCTCGATCCTCTCGTTATGCCACCAGGCACTGGATGAAATCGGCATGAGCGGCGACCGCACTGCGGCCCCGCCACTGCTGGTGATCGCCGGCAGCGGCGAAGCCCAGGGACGGCCTCCGCTATTGCAGTTGAAAGCGGTAGAGTCTTTGGGAAGATTGCGCGAGCCGGAATGAGTCGCCGTTGCTCGGCGATCTTCTGGAAGCAAAAAAAGTTTGGAAGTGGCTGAATCACCAAGAGTGCGGGATCGCCGCGGCCCAGGCGCTAGCCAGTTGATCCGCGCTTTGGAAGCAAAGTCTAGCCTTCTCCAACAGCGGCCTGGAACCTCACAACTCACGATTGCACCGCTCGACGCCGGCCCCCCGCCTGCCCCTGGAGCACCAACGGCGCTATGAGCGCGTAGTTCTACGGAAAACGCTCTCGGCCACGATTAGCAGCTACCTCGGGGAAAGTCCAGCATTTCGGATTCGCGAACTCAGCCTGGGCGGCGGCATGGGCGTAAAGGAAGACAGTCTAGCGGGTGCGGGAACGAAGACCAGTCTCGATATTTTTTCGACGGAATGCGGCACCGTCCGGGAGAGGTTTCTCTACGCCGCGCCCATTGTCGATGAATCATTGAATGGTCGACATCAATCTGGAGAGCCGCTACCGCCTGCGGCGGTTGGTCGTGGACAGCCTGACAACCGCGTGAAAGCTCCGCCACGGACTGGACCGCCAGCGAAGGCTTAGCTTAAGCTGGTCGGAAAAAGCCTCTGCCCAACCGGCAGAGGCTTTTCCTTTGCGTCGCGGACAGAGTGCCCGCTCCACCAGGGCCTAGACCACCTTGGCGAAGATGGTGCGAGCAAGGGTGTAAAGCGCCAATGACTCGATCAGAGCCAGACCGAGAATCAGCGCAAACTGGATGCCGGAACGGGCTGCGGGATTGCGCGCCGTGGCCTCCGCGGCAGCGGCGGTGGCCCTACCCTAGAGCGAGTCGCGAAATGGCGGAAGCAATCGCCAGATGAGAATCCAGCCGTGATGACTCCCAATTGGTGGTCGCGGCGCCTCCGCCTTGTCCGAAGCAGGACGGCGGCGGAGGGACGCGCGGACGACAACGCCATAAACGGCAGCAGTACACATGATTTCTCCTCTCCATGATCCACCATCAGTAGTGACCTCATCCTCGTGCAGACGCCCTCACGCTGTACGGCGGACGCCGACTGAGCAAGTTGGAACTAAGCACTTGAAAACTGGAAATCCTTCCGCCTCTTCATGTACTCGGCCACCACCCCGGCTAAATACACCATCGTCAGCAGGACAAAGATATACGCCTGCGGAGCGAGACGCCGATGTGCGGCCCAAAAACAATGGGGAACCCCAGGGATCAGGGAAAGAAAACCAAGTCACCATATCAGGCATACATATTGGCGAACAGACGGATAGTCAGGGAAGACGTGCGAGCCAAATGGCTGATGATCTCGATGGGGATAAATAAATCACTGCCAGCCACCACATGGGCCCCATGAACTCCTTCAGATACGCAGATCCCATGCTGCTTGAATCCCTGGAGCTGATAATCAACGAAAGCACAAATCACACAGCCCAAGAAGAACCACGGCGACTGCAGTGGGCGATTCAAAACCGGGAACAAGGCCGATCAGAGGCAAATCAGCACGAACAGAAACAAAACCTACAAGAAACGCCGTAAAACGCTCATTGTGATGACCGATAATGTCGCGGCTCTGGCGCTCAATAAAGCCCTGCCACGCCCTCAAAGGTGTGTTGCAGAGGCCGGGTTTCTTCCACCGACAGCCCCAGCCGCGCCAGGACAAACAGAGTCACCAGGAACACAAAAACCAGCACCTGCATGGCCACGCCGTTGGTGATGGACGCTGGGGGTAATGCGGAGTGACATGAACCGCATGCAGCAGCGCCGTGATCGGACCGGCGAACATGCGGTTCAATATCTCGGTAAACCAGAGTTGTTCAGGCATGAGTTAGTCGTCTAGTTTCCTAGGCTTAGCTGGCCCGGCTCACGAGGATCTTACAAACCGCGCACCAGCACGGCATAAGCCTCAAACGCGGCCTCGCAAACAATGGCCGCCACCGGCAAGAACAAGCCCGCGAAAAGCCCGAAAAGACTGGCACGCGAAACAGTGAATATAGCATAGGCTCCGAGTGCCATCAAAAAGTAGCGCAGCAGAAACCGCACCACAATTCCCTTCCCCGAAGCGGTGTTTTCCGATTGCACCGCGCGGTCGGCAAGCGCCCCACCACGCGCTTGAGCCAGTGGAAATTGAGGTAGGCGATAGCGCCACCGGCCGCGAATCCAAGGGCAATGCGCCATCCCAGGCGTAGCAATCCGGCTGCGCTGAACAGGACCGCGAGAACAATCATGAACCTGTTGATGCGGGCAAGTGCACCGGAATAAAAGTCGTTGGGCGCGGTGCTGGTTTCCTGGTTCACGTCTCAGTTTTCTGTGTGCTTAAGCGAGCATTGCTCTTTCGCCCCGCTGGGGCTCTATCGTTCGCGCTATTGCCCAGGGTTTAGCGCCCTGGGCTGCATTCTTACGCCGCCCTTCGACTCCGCTCAGGGCAGGCTCTGCGGCTACTTGTCTCGGGTGGCTGAGATCGCCAAGCGAACCATTTCTACGAACCCCGCCACTGTGCCCAAGCACACTCCGGCAATAGTCATCCAGCGGGTATGAAGCCAGTAGTCGAGCAGTTTGCCCAGGAGGAATCCCACGAAGATGGCGCTGGGAATGATAAAGCCCATCTCCCAGTAGCGGGAAAGCGTCGCCCAGGACTTACGTTCGTCCGGTGGCTGATCCGGGTTCACGGAATGAGGTTAGCAGAAAAGGGCAAGCCATCGGAGTGCTCTGCAGAATCTACGAGCCTTAGAGGGCTCGAGAAAGCATGCGGGCCACGGCCATCGCTCTCTGCCGGGCCAGGGTGGGGTCGTCCCCCATGGCAGGACGCATAAAACCGAACATGAAGCCGATGATTTGCAGCACCATAGGCAAAACTTCGCGCTCATCCGGAGGCAGAGCCAGGAATCTCTCGTGCCGAGCAAGCCGTTCCGCCATGACCGCCACTTGCCGGGCCGGGCCCAGTTGATCCACTTCCTGGGCGAGAGACGCGTTCAGGATCACGCGGGGAACGATGATCTGGAGAAACTCGCGATCCTCCCAGATGTGCTCTATGTGCAGACTGACAAGTTCCGCAATGTCGCCGTCCACCGTCCGTTGTGCGGGCGTGGCATTTCTCAATTCATCCCAGCTGTGATCGAAGTGGCGGCGAATCAACGCCCGTCAGCGGGCTTGCCCATCAGAATAACGGCTGGATGAGGCCTTGCACGCCAGCCTCCGGCGGCCGCAATTTCGCGCGTCATGGTGCCCGTTCGTAACCGCGAGAGGCGAACAGCATCGTCGCTGCTCCATCAACGCGCGCTCCGCGCCGCGCGATCGACAAGCCTGCGTTTCCCTGACGGCGTCGCTTTGCTCATGCGCCCTCCCCCTCACCCAGAGTCGCGGTTACCTCTCGCGACGACAAAATGCCTACGATTCCCCCAGACTTGTTCATGTTTGCACTAAAGTTCTGTTTGAGCGCTGCGCTTCACGGCGCAGCGGAAAGTCAGTCATGGAGCAGATGGAAGTATCTGCCGGGCGTGGTGCCTAGAGCCCTCGGAACATTGTAATGAAAGCGCTCGAGTGTGTGTAACCCGCCTGCCAAGGCCGGTAAGTGGGTATCCTTGCCCGGCGGCAAGCGATCGTCGCCTACATAAATAGCGCTGCTGCCGCCCATTTCCCAAAGGTTGATGTGGGTTTCCAGTTGAAACAGCCTCTCGACCGTCCGCTTACTCGCTCCACCCACAGGCAAAGCTCTCCTAAAGGGCGCTGGTCGCCGGGATCGTTTAGTAGCGCCGCTGCCACCCTGCCAGCTATCGCATCTTTGCACAGATGGGCAATTGCAGCGGGACAGAGTGAACAGTTTGCCCAGTTGATCGAGGATCACGCCAATCAGCCGGCTCTGAACTTTGCTTCTTCGTCGAGACTGCCAGAGTTGGCAAGCATGCAGAATCAACTACTGAGCAGCGGGGAAACGTTAAGCGCACGACAGATTCGCAGTAGGCCACGCGCCAGCCGTGTCTTGAGGTACAAAGTACGCATCGATACTAACCCGGACAGTGTTTATGCTGTGAGTGACACGAGCTGAATCCACACTGCGCGTATTATGTCAGGCACCGCCCACATCCTCCTGGGTTCGTCCAGTCATTACTCCGTGGGTCGCGTAAACCAGTTCGTCCGGTTCGTGACAGTGTTCGAGGACCACGTGGCCATCCGGGTAGTCATAGGTCAGAGTGATAATTTGCGAGAGGGAGACGCCCTACTCGATCGAAATGAGCGATTGTCCGCGTCTAAACATTAATTGTCATACTATCGAAGGAAAGCAACTCCATCAAGGCATAAAGAGTACTCTAGCCAGACGGAGAAGTATCAAGTATGAATCGCATTCACCGCTGGTTGTGCCACTCGGACTTTTGGCGCAAGGAGTTGGAGGAGAAGACAATTCCTTGGGTCCTGGGCGACCTGGACTTAGGCCAAGAGGTCTTGGAAGTAGGACCCGCCCAGGACTCACCACGGATCTGCTACGTCGACGATGGCAAGATGGCTGCCGTCAGTAGATGACCCGCGCTCGGCGGATTCTCGGCCGCACGGTTGCGTGGCGGCGACGGAGACGGTCGTCCGCGGCGATGCCACTGCAATGCCTTTCCGGCGATGCCCAGTTCTCCAGCGCGGTTTCGTTCACTATGCTCCACCATATCCCGACTCCTGCCTTGCAGGACCGACTGCTGCGGGAAGTGCAGCGGGTGCTGAACCCCAGGCGGCGTGTTCGCCAGTGTGACAGCCGGCAGAGTCTTCCCATGCCAGTGATTCACATTGAGAACGCTCGTGCCCGTCGATCCGGAGACTTTCGGCTCCCGCCTGGAGGCCGCGGGATTTCAGGACATTTCCATTCAAGTTCAAGCCCAGCGCTTCCGATTTCAGGCACGGCGCCCGCAAACCAGCGGCAAGGAGAACTCATGTTAGGTTCTCGGAAAATCGTCGCTTTTATTCCCACTTGCCGCCCAGACAAAGCCAGGTCCTTCTACACAGACGTGCTCGGACTGGGCTTTGTCGCCGATGAGCACTTTGCCTTGAGTGCTGGATGCCAATGGAATTATGGTGCGGGTAGCCAAGGTCGCGGAATTCACGCCAGCGTCATTCACGATTCTGGGATGGGAAGTTCCAGACATAGAAAACGCCGTGTCGGCCCTCGAGCAAAAGAATGTTCGGATGGAGCGATACGGTATGAAGGGACAGGACGAGTGCGGAATCTGGTCGCACCGCCCGGCGGCGCGAAAATAGCCTGGTTCAAGGATCCCGACGGCAACGTTCTCAGTGTGACGGAATTCTGCTAGCGAGACCGGGACGATGGCGACCAGGTTGCTGCGCGACTTACACTCGCTCGAGCAGCGTCGCCATACCTTGCCCCACTCCGACACACATCGAGGCCAGGGCATAGCGGGCTTTGGTCCGCTGCAGTTGGCGGGTTGCGGTCAGAATCAGGCGTGCCCCGCTCATGCCTAGAGGATGTCCAAGAGCAATGGCGCCGCCATTGGGGTTTACTTTCCGCGCTGTCATCGGGCAAGCCGAATGCTCGCGTCACGGCCAAGGCTTGAGCGGCGAAAGCTTCGTTCAGCTCAATCCAGTCGATGTCGGCAATCGGCAACTGCACTCGAGCCAGGAGCTTCTGGATCGCGGGTATCGGGCCGATGCCCATCAAGTCGGGGTTTACGCCAGCGGTGGCGGCGCCTACCACACGGGCGAAGTGCGGTCAGGCCAAAGCGCGTAGCGGCATCCTCCGACGCCACGAACATAGCGCAAGCGCCGTCATTGATTCCGGAAGAGTTGCCAGCGGTCACGGTGCCGTTTTCGCGGAACGGCGTAGGCAACTTGGCTAGGGCCTCGATTGTAGTGTCAGGGCGCAGATGCTCGTCCTCGGCAACGATTTTCGCGGTTCCCTTGGTCCTGGCACGGAGACGGGCGCAATCTCCTCCGTGAAGACTCCTGTTTTTCGTGGGCTGCGGCCCGCATTTGGGAGCGTAAGGCAAAACAATCCTGCGAGGCGCGGTCGACTTTGTAGGCGGCGGCAACATTCTCTGCAGTCTCGGCCATGGTACGCGCTTCCGTACTTCTTCCTCATTAGCGGATTCACAAAACGCCAGCCGAGCGTGGTGTCGTAGATCTCGGCATTCCGCGAAAAGGCCGATGACGCCTTAAGCATCACTAGCGGGGAGCGGGTCATGCTCTCCACACCGCCGGCTATCGCCAGAGAGATTTCGCCCGCGACGATCGCGCGGGCCGCAACCGCAACCGCTTCCCCATCCCGGAAGCACACAGCCGGTTGACCGTCACGCCAGGCACGCTTTGCGGCAGGCCCGCGAGCAGCAGGCTCATGCGCGCCACGTTGCGATTGTCTTCGCCGGCCTGGTTGGCGCAACCGATATAGACCTCGTCGAGCTGCCCAATCGAGCTCGAATGGCGCTCCATCAGTGCGCGCAACGGCACCGCGCCGAGCTCATCGGTGCGCACGCTCGCCAGCGCACCACCGTACCGGCCGATCGGCGTGCGAACTCCCTCACAGATGTAGGCTGTTGGCATCTAGTTATTGATTATAAAGGCGACAATGGCTGATTGCTCAAACTGCGAACTGAGAACCGAAAACCTAACGCCGGGGTCCTGAATCCGCGCGAAATAATCGTTTTCCGAACACGCCGGCAGGTCGCGAAAACAACTCCGAAAGCAAAAAGCTGCAGCCTCATCAAGGGTCAGGCGAAAGATCGGTGAGCCGGTCCGCGTGCCGAAGTTCGGGAAAACGCCACGCCCAGATCGCGATTACAACCAGGGTTCCTATTCCGCCAAACACAACCGCGGGAACCGTGCCAAGAAAGCCGCAGTCACTCCCGACTCAAATTGGCCGAACTCGTTGGACGCGCCCACAAAGAGCATGTATACGGCGCTCACCCGCCCGCGCATTTCATCCTTCGTGGCCAGCTGCACCATGGTGTTGCGAATGATCACGCTCACCATGTCCGCTGGCGCCGACCAGCAGCAAGGCCAATAGCGAAAGCGGAAGATTGCGCGATAGGCCGAAGACAATTGTAGAAATTCCAAAACCCGCCACACACCACAGCATGGTGAGTCCGGCGCGGCGGTGGAGAGGCCGAACCGCGACCAGCGCCGCCATGGCAGCGGCGCCAACACCAGGAGCGCTGCGCAACAAGCCCAGGCCCCAGGGGCCGGTATGCAGGATTTCGCGCGCGTAGACGGGCAGCAGCGCCTCAGCTCCGCCCAGCAATACGGCGAACAAGTCCAGAGAAACTGCGCCCAAAATCAGCTTGTGATGCCAGATGTACCGCAAGCCCGCGAGAATGGTCGTCCAGCTAACCGGTTGGGGCGCGCTAGCTTTTTTTCTCGGTTCGATCCGCAGGGTAGAGAAAGTAGCGGCCACTGCGGTCACCATCACCGCCGCGTAAACCGTGGACGGGCCCCCGAAGAATGCGTAAATGACTCCGCCCAGAGCGGGGCCTACGATGGTTGCCGTGGTCCGAGTGCTGGCGCTCCAGGAGACGGCGTTAGGAAAGTGCTCCACCGCCACTAACTGCGGGAGAAGCGCCTGCCCTGCCGGGCCATAGAAGCACCGAATCGTCCCCAACAGCAGCAGGACGGCGTAAATCGGATGTACGGAACGCGCCCCACGATGGGCGATATGCAACAATAGCGCCGAGCAAACCGCCACTCCTCCATAACACCAGGCGAGTACGTTGCGCCGGTCAAAGCGGTCGGCCGCGTGTCCTGCGGCAAGAAAGAAAAGCACTCCGGGCATAAACTCGGCCAGGCCAACCAGGCCGAGATCCAACGGACGGCGGGTAATTTCGTAAACCTGCCATCCCACGGCGACCGATTGCATCTCTAACGCGACAATGATGAGCGACCGCGCCAGGAGATAGCGGCCAAAATCTGGATATGTGAAAGCAACCCGGCCTGCGGATCGTGGAGTTTCAGGTTCGGCCATCGTTACTTATATTGGCATGAGTAGCGCCTTGGTGGTGCTGGAGATGGGCACGGCCGGCTGAACCTGTAAGCCAAAAGGCCCCGAAGGGGGCCTTTTTTCGCGTCTGCGAAAGCATCTCAGAATTGGTGCGGTTGAGGGCGCGCAACCATGGTCACTGGACTCGCGCGAGACTTAGTTCCCTGGCAGAGCCCGGCTCATCGTCTGAATCCTTTGTACCGGGAAAGAGCATTTCACGCATCTTCAGTCTGGCCTTGTGAAGCTGAGACTTGGAATTGCCGACCGAGCATCGCAGCAGTCGCGCAATCTCCTGGTGTTCGTACCCTTCCACTTCATGTAAGAGGAAGATCGTCCGGCAGCCGGCGGGCAACTCCTCGACAGCCCTTTGCAAAGCAATCCGGTCGACCGCTCCCAGGAGATCTAAATCGTCACGGCTGACATCGCGTTGCACGTAGGACGATTCCAGCCGCACCGGCTCATCCAGTGAAACCGGGCGCAGGCGGCGGCGGCGAAATTTCATCAACACCGTATTGACCACTACCCGGTAAAGCCAAGTCGAGAAGGTAGCATCGCCACGAAAGGTGGCAAGCTTGCGGAACACCTGAATGAATGCATCCTGCGCGAGATCTTCGGCTTCGACCACGTCTCCCGTCATGCGCAGACACAGTGAGTAGACTCGCCTCTTGTGGAGGTCGAACAGGGCCGCAAAAGCTTCTTCGTCGCCCTGCCGGGCACGCGCAACCAAAGCGCGGTCCGAATTCGCGCTGGATTTGAACGTTTCAACACCGGTATTCGGAGAAGAAACGCCTGAAGGAATTACGCATGTAGCCACTTGAGCCTCCTACTTTCGTTTGCTGATCGCCTTCATGATTCGAATCGAAGGGTAGCGATCATGCTCTTGCAGAGTAGGAAACCACTGGGCAATCGTCTATCGGGTGGCGGCTGTAATCGACTCAGCGTATTGCTGTAGCAGCGACGGCGGAACCGTGAACATAACTTGCTCTGAGTAAATGCCGTGAAGCGAGCACCGTTCACCTCCGTTTTTCCGGCAATTTTGCCAATTTCCGGAAGAAATTACCTTCCCTAACTCGGCTCCAGTTGTACGTAAAGCGCCCATTGACAGCTACTTAGGAATTTGGAACATGTGGTGCTCTACTGCGATAATGGTAGAGATCGATCTAAACTGCTCGAGATTGATCTTGTCTATGCAGGTCTGGCCGCACGGATATTCAGGCGGAGCCTGCGGTTCAGTGGGCCGTGAAGTACTACCCGGGTTTCATCGAGGTAATGTCATGCCGCCCTTTCGCATCCTGATCGCCGATGATCACGAAGTCGTACGTCATGGAGTGCGCACCCTCCTCCAAACCCACGACGGATGGGAAGTCTGCGGCGAAGCCGTGGACGGCCGCGACGCGGTTGCCAAGGCGGCGCAACTCAAACCCAATGTCGTGGTTTTGGACATCGGCATGCCCAACCTGAATGGGCTCGACGCTACACGCGACATCCTGCATGATGAGCCCAAAGCCATGGTGCTCATCTTAACCATCGACGAAACCGAGCAGATCGTGCGTGAGGTACTCAACGCCGGCGCCCGCGGTTTCCTGCTCAAATCGGACGCTGGGCGTGACTTGCTGGCCGCCGTAGAAGCCTTGCAGCACGGCAGAACGTTTTTCTCTTCCAAGATCGCGGAGATCGTATTAGACGGATATCTGAAGCGCAAAAACGGCACAACGTCGGTGGAAGTTTCTCAAGAGCGGCTGACCCGGCGCGAGCGGCAAGTCGTGCAACTGCTGGCTGAGGGCAAGACGACCAAAGAGGTCGCGACCGTGCTCGGCATGAGCGTCAAGACAGCGGAGACTCACCGCTCCAACGTGATGCGCAAACTCAATTTTCATTCGGTCAGCCAGTTGGTGCTTTACGCCATCCGTAACAACATCATCCAAGTGCCGCCTTCGATCGCCGCTACACCCTCAGAAAACCCCGGCAATTAGAGAGCGATGCAAGCCAACCGCGCCCGGCAACGGAACCGCCGAATAAGGTGCGTAAAATTGCTCCTCACTATTCGTGGATAATCGGGATTCGTCTCTCCCGGAGGGCTGCGGCGTTCCGTTGATCGCGCCGAACTCAGAGACAAAGAGCTTGGTTCCTTCGACTCGACTACTTGCAAAATATGGCGCTCCCGATGCGATTCGGCCGGTTCTTGCCACGCTGCGCGAAGATGCCGACGGCCGGCGCGTGCTCGACATCAAGCCGGTCGTGGTCGAGTTTCTTCCACAGGGAGAGGTTCGCCAACCGGCTTGGTCACACGAACTGATGCGCCAGTATTGGCTATGAAAGCGATAGCCAGAAGTCTGCTTCGATCGTACCGACTTCCTCCGAGCCCGTTTCTAGATAACTTCCGATTCGCCTAGAATCTAGAACCTATCTCGCCAACCCTTTAGCATTTATGAAGCTGGAGCAGGGCCTCACACCAAAAACGTCAATGCAGTGCCGAGAGCCGGGCGTTCGTATTCCAGTACCCAGATTTGCAAATAGAAATGGGCAAGCGCGTGGTGGTGGTCGTGCAGAGTCGCGCTTGCCCAGCTTCGCGTCGGTTTATGAATTGAGCCCATTCTTACGGCTTCGGCCCGCCCCGACAATACAGTCAATTCTGTATTTACTTATGGAAATTCTTGTACGGTTCTCAAGGCCGTATTCCGCGGGTTGGTGTTCACGCCAAAAGTCTCTTGGCAAAGGGCTTAGAAGCCATACCTCGCCAGCACCTTGCCGTCTTTCCGGCTTAGCAACACCAGCCGCGCTCTCTGTGACGGCATTCTGAAATTCAGACGAGCACCGGTGGACTTATCGGTGATATCTATATCCTCATCCTGACCGCTTTCAGACATGAAGAGGTAGAGCAACGAATCGGCGAACGTCACGGGACGAATGAGTACTCCGGGCAGGCCCTGACGAGCCTCGAAGGCCGGGGCGACGCCCGCCCGCTGCAGCGCCAACTTGTACACCGCGGCAGTGGAATCGTTCCCTTCGGAAAGTTCCACCGGGAAGGCGGCGATCAACAACCGTCCCTTGCCGCGCGTGATTTCCTTCCAGGTCGACCCATCTGCGAAGCGCAGGGCATCCAGCCACTTCTGCTGGGAGAAGGAAACCGGGATATTCTGCTCCTGTACGCGAATCGTTCCCTGGCGGAAGTTAAGGTCCTCGCGCTCCGCGTCGACCCCGAGAGCCTTCAGGCGATGGGTCGTCACCCAATGCGGGTCTCGCTCCATGGATCCCGTAATCAGAACGGTGCCGCCGTTGTCGGCGTAGCCAAGCAGCGCATTCCAGGTGCTTTCTGGAAGGGCCTCGGGAGAAGGCACGATCACCAGCTTCGGACTTCCCAGGTTGGCGATCTGATTTTCGGCAACCATATACGCCGGCGTTGCGAGGTAATTGTGCAGCACACGCACCGATGCCTGCTGAGCCGCCACCGCCAGCGGATTGAACGCCGAGTACTGGAACGCCTGCGAAGTAAGAATCGCAACCTGCGGCGGCTCCGGCTTGCTGAAGGCGTCGCGGTTCTTGGTGGCGAAGTCTGCCAGCGACCGGAACATCGCCACTTCCGGCTTGTCGGTGCCGTCGGCGCGCACCATGCCGATGGTCACTTCCTGGTCGAGCGTCATGTAGGCGTTGACGTTCCACAGCCACTCGATTCCGCCAGCGCTGGTGGCAAGGGCGGCCGCCAGCTTGCGCTCCAGCAGGCCGGAGCGGCTCTGCACATCGCGCCGCCAGGTATCGTCAATGTTGAAGTCGTTCTGCATTCCGGTTTCCTGAATCAGCAGCGGCTTCCCCGGATATTTGGCGGCGAGCGAATCCCAAAGCAGCGCATCGTTCAGCCACCAGGTGTGATTGGTGGTGAGATCGACGTTCTCTCCCCAGAACGAGGGATTCAGGCGATCGGTTTCACCGCCTTCATCCTGGCCCAGAGTGATTAATTGTTTGCTCCCGGTGGCCCGAATGGTGTCACGCATCTCGCCAACCCAGTGGGCGAACTCTTCCTGGGCGAACATGTAGAAATCATGGACGCTGATGGGCTTCCCCCCATCGCCAATGCTGCCGGGATTGAAATCCTGCTCGGCCGGCGGCGCTACCCAACCCGCCGCCGGAATAGTGTTCCAGGCCGCCGCAATCGCGCCATTGTCGGGATAACGCTTGCTTAGCCACTGGTTCCATTTTTCCATCTCGAAGCGGTCGCCATTGGCGCGCGTCGCCCAAAGGTGCGTCGGCTTATCGAAACTGGGCTCATTGATAAGGTCGTAGATGAGCCACGGCACATTCCTAAAGCGCTCCGCCACCGCAGCGACAAAAGTCCTCTGCCGCCGCACCGCTTCCGGGTCGAGGTAGGGATTCTCCCCGCCGAATACATCCGGAATGAAGGCGAAAAGATTGAACTGAACCGGCATATTGTGGCGGCGCGCGGTCATGAGGTAGGCCTCGATGGCACGCAGCGATTCTTCATGCATCACGCCGGTCTCTTTCATCACCTGATCCCAGGCTGACCACCATCCGGTGCGGACCATGTTCACGCCGTTGCGCTGCATGTCGGCGAAATCCTGGTCCCAGACGTAGGGATTGGGAAGCATAAAGAAATCACGCTGAACGTCGCTGGCCATGTGCGTGCTGCCGACGATCGGCATGGTCCGGCCATCGACTTCGAAAAAATCGTGATTGATGGTGACCCGCGGGCCCGAGTTGAGATAGTCCAGATCGCGAATCCAGAACCCTGTGCGATAGATGCCGCGCACTGTGTCCCCTTGCAACAGACGCGCCGTCACCACGTGAAAGCCCTTCTCTCCGGCGGCAGGAAGGTTGATATCGGTGATAAAGGGAAACTGGCCGGGAGTCAGATCGAATCTTTTCTGTGTGGTCTCGCCTTGCTCCGGGGAGACCGTCAGTTCCAGCCGCACCGGTTGCGGCGACCCGCTGAACTGGCGCATGGTCAATTGAAAAGTGAGCGGCTCTCCCGGCAAAAACAGCGCCCAGTGCGGACGCACGCTGAAGTCCTGAGCCCCTTCCAAGGCACGCTGCGCTAGAACCGAAACCAGCTTCTGCCCGGCGGAAGATGCGAAGAATCCCGACGCGAGATCGGCTGACACAATTTCCCACCGCCCGCCCACAAAGTTGTTCTGGAAGTGATCCAACTCCACCAACGGCGCGGAGAGCCGGTGCCCGTCCGCCGATCCCCAAGCCAGCGCATGAAATGTCGTGTCCAGGCTGCCGGTCGAACCGCCGCGCGGATACATATCCTGGCCGCTGAGCTTGACCACCAGGCTCCAGGCACGCGCCCACTCGAACTTCGGTATAGCCAATTGGGCATAGTCCTGATTGGCCTCAAATTGCAGGCTGCTCGAACCCGGAGTTTCCGTGTAGTCGTTGATCAATAGCTTCTTGGCGAATGCATTGCGCTCTGGCCGGAGCGCCCATTTAGTACCGTCGCGATAGGCGGCTTGCGCAAACGGCCGCCCACCGAGCGCCAGGAGATTTCCGCCTCGTTGAAGGAATCCGTAAATCGCAGGCCAAGCCTGTTCCGGAAAGGCCGACCCGGAAACCACCAACAGCCTGGCTGTGGGCGCTGCGAGTGCGTCAGACAATTGCTCGGCGTTCACAAAGCGGGCATTGGGGAGCGCCGCGGAGAGTTCGGCTTGCAAGGCCACAGCGGTGTCGACCGCTGGCAAGCCGGGCTCGGCCAGGACAACCGTCGCCGCTGAAGACGAAGAGGAAGTCGAAGCAAGCTGCTGGGCCTCGCTGACGGTCCCAAATATGAGGACGGTAATGAAACCAATGAGCAGAGAACGACGCATGGCGCTCCTAAGTCTGTTGAGGAATCGGGTGCGGACGACATAATAGTTCTGGCTGCGGGTTTCCGCCAGCCCAAACCCGTTGGGTGGTGTGCTAGTTTCTTCAGCTGGTTTCATCGCCCGGGGTTCGCGCCGCTGGCAAAATCGCTGCGCTGAGTTCGCTGCATCGCCGGATTCGATTTGACAACTCGGGCTTGTCGGTGCGAGACTTCTTTTCTCTCGGCTTGCGAGTGACTCAATTAAGAGTAACTTGGCCGTTCCCCCCAAGCCGCAGGTCAGATGTTCACGACCGAGAAGTCTGGCGAGAGTAGGCTCGCTGGGCGCCCAAAAAAGGCTCTGGCCGCAAAGTGTGTAGTGTGCACCGGATCGGACTACGGTCCATGATAGGGGCTTTGCCCCGTGGAGGAAGTATGCGTAACATTCTCTGCAGGTTGTGGCGAGAAGAGCAGGGACAGGATATTGCGGAATACGCTGTGATGTTGGCGGTGATTCTGGTGATCGTAGTCGGCACCATCCGGCTCATCGGCACCAAATCCAACACCGTTTTCTCAGAGGTCGCAAGTTCGATTCAGTAGTTCCCACGAAAAAGCCGGGCATTGGGAGCGCGATCGATCCTGGTTCCTGCTGTCGAGGTTTCTCTTTGCTGTTGAGACGGAGCCTGCTTCTTCGGCTTGGCTGTGAAGTGAAGACGGTTTGGCACTCCGGCTACTGCCTTAGCGTCAACTTGTTCAACACCCCTTGCTGCTTGGCGATCAGCGCCTGCACACCCTGGCTGGCGAAGGCAATCATCTTGGCCAGTTGCTGATCATCGAAGACCTGGTGCTCGGCCGTGGCTTGCACTTCGACGAACTTGTGCCCGGCGGTCATCACGAAGTTCATATCTACATCGGCGCGGGAATCTTCCTCATAGCAAAGATCGAGCAGAATTTCCCCATCCACGATCCCCACGCTAACCGCGGCCACAAAGTCGCGCACCGGGGCGGCGCTCAGAGTCCCAGCCTCCACCAGTTTTTGCAGCGCTAAGCCCAGGGCGACGAAAGCGCCAGTGATGGAAGCGGTGCGGGTGCCGCCGTCGGCCTGAATCACATCACAGTCAATCCAGATAGTCCGTTCGCCTAGCCGTTCGAGATCCGTAACCGCGCGCAGCGAGCGCCCGATCAGGCGCTGGATTTCATGGGTGCGCCCACTCGGACGGCCTTTATTTACCTCGCGCGGCGTGCGCGTGAGCGTGGCGCGGGGCAGCATGCTGTACTCGCTCGAAATCCATCCCTTGCCGCTATTACGCCTGAATGGAGGCACCGTTTCCTCAATTGAGGCGGTGCAAATCACCCGCGTGTTCCCCACCTCGATGAGGACAGATCCTTCCGCAGTCTTGATGTAGTCGGGAAGAATGTTGACCGGGCGCATCTGAGCGGGCGTACGATTATCCGAGCGGTAGAACATAGACGGCGATTGTAAATGAAAGCGGCAGCCCGCACCTCGGCCCAAACTGCCGATGCCGCAAACGGTTTCCGAATGCTTCCGTCGAATTGCGAGTAACTGCAAATCTACTGCGAAGCCTGTAGCCCACTCACCATCTGGCCCACATTCGCCACGTCGTAAGCATTCGACAAGTCCGCATGCCCTGCCAGCGTGTCGCGCTCAGCGCCATCTACCAGAAATTTCACGCGCACGATTCCAGGGATGTTGGCGGACAACGTCTGCACCAGGGAAGCGATGGTGAGTTCCTCGACCAGCACGCCGGAGCGGTGGGTGTTGGCGAAGTCAGCGTTCAGATCGACTACCGCGAGGCCGGGATCCACGAGATAAACGTCGCGAATTTCCGAACCTGCTCCTAAGGGATGGGGCGAAGACTTGTCGAGATAAACGCTCAATAGCGCCCGCAGCAATTGCTGGGCGCGTTGCTGACTATTTTCTGGCAGAGGAATGTTGGCGCGCTGCGGCAGCAGAACCCCGGGGTCGTCGTAGGCCACGTACAGCGTAACCGACTCCGGCGGCCCTGAAGTTGGCGGCGCGATCGGCTGCGTGTAGAGAGTGGAGGCTTCCGCAGGCACACGAGCCCGCATGTGCCAGGCGTATGCTCCCATGCCCAGCACGGCAACCAGCATGACCGCGACGGCGATGATCAATGTGCGCGGCGTCATCTTTCTTGCCCCAGTTCGGCCCTCAGCCCAGCCCCGAGCTTGTCTCGCACGACAAGCACGCCTGCCGCGACGCCTCCGGCCACCAATTCCTGGTACGTATTCGAAGCGAGAGTTCCGCTCCCCTCCGGCGGCGCGATTTCTATCGCCACCGCAACCGCGGCGATGTTGTTCAGCGGACGCAAAGGCGCCACCAGCACCCGCACTGGAATTTGCCTTCGCTGCAGTTCCGACCCCAGGCCGGCCGCGGCCGCCTGGCTGGCAGGAAGAAAGGAAGACTGCGCTGTGTCCCAGTCTAGCAAGGGCCCGCTGCTCGCCCCGCCGGGAGGCATGAGCGCGGTGTACAGGCGCACGCCGTGACCCTCGGACGAAGCATGCAGGCAAAGGTAGATCACTGGATGCGCCACGTTGGCGAGGCTTGCCCGCTGGTCGAGAGTAAGCGTGTTGTCGCCATCGCGCAGCACCAAGGTTGCCAGTCCTCGCGCCTCAAGTTCGCGGCGGAGCAAACGGGCGAAGGCCAGGGTGACGTCCTTTTCCGCCAGTTGATTGCTCAACGCCGCGCCGCGTTCACTGCCGCCGTGGCTTGCGTCCACTACGGCGAAGTATGTGACAGGCACACCGGTCGCGGGATTGGCAGATCCTCCGCTGGTAGAGACGGCTGAAGCTCCCGCTGAAGCCGCAGTGGCGGCCTGCGACGAGGCCGGCGCCGGGGCTGACGAACCAGCCTGCGCCGACGGCTGCTCAGCCGCCGCGATAGTGATGGTCTTCCCGCCGTTGCTGAAGCTGGCAAACAGCGGAGCCGTCCCGCTCACGGTGATCGCAGCCTCGCCGTTGTCCTCCTCGTATTTTGCAGAAGGGATCGTCTTGCTGTCGAAAGTGAGCACTGGCGAACCCGGCGGTACCAGCGGTTCGTGGCTGAACACCATGCGCAATTTTCCCGGCTCGGTCGCGATCATAGGATTCACCGGAGCCGTAAAGTTCATCACCAATGTGCTTCCCGCAGCTTTGCTTACCTGGGCCGTGAAATGGACGGCGACGTTGCCCACAAACACGCGCCGCGAAGCCTCATGGAAGGCCACCGGTCCACCCAGGATGCGCGACATCACTACACCCAAGGCAGAGAGCGGAACCAGGCCACGGCCATGTTCCAGCAGAAACGCGGCCGGGAGATCGAGATTAGCGCCGCGAACCCGGACACGGGTTTGGTCAACCACGAACTCGGCTTCCACGCTGTTGTAACGCAGCCTCCAACGATCGCCGACCGTGGTGGCGGTTACGTGTCCCAGAGGCTCGAGCGCTTCGAGCAGGCCGGCGTAGTCGCGGCCATTGCGCTCGTTCACCGGCAAGGAATAGTTGGCCACGGTCGAATAAATCGAGACGCGCTTTTCTTCGGCGGGCGAGGAGAAAAGCAGAAGGCTAGAAACAGCCACCATGACGATCGCGAGCGCGACAAAACCAGCCACGATCCGCGCACTGCGTGAGAAGGTCATGCAATAAACAGGGATGAAGGTCCCTGACCCACCTTTATACCGCAGCCCGGTGAAAAAGGTAGGGCGCTCTACATCGCATTGCTGACCGGAGTACAAACTTCGCCGTATGGCACGCGCTTCCGGCTTCGAATAGCGTTGCACTCGGAGGCTATCTATGGACAAGGACCGCGTAAAGGGCAAAGTGAAAGACATAGCAGGCCGAGTACAGCGCCAGGCTGGCGAGTGGACTGGCAATGAGGACGCCCAGATTGAAGGCGCCGCTAAACAGGCGGAAGGAAAAGTTCAAAACGCCTGGGGCAAAGTGAAGGACGCGGTAAAGAAGCCTCCTGCAAGCGACGCAGAGCTTGATTCGGAGAGCGGCGGCCAAGCCGGCGCCAGAAAGAACTAGTTCTGCCGCCAGTCCGTTCCCAGGGCACATACCCTCAAGGAGACGCAATGCGAACCATACTGCTCGTCATCTTGATCTTGCTGTTGCTAGGCGCGCTTCCCACATGGCCGTATAGCACCGGCTGGGGCTACTACCCAAGTGGCGGGCTGGGTCTCGTATTGCTGATCGTCGTAATCCTCGCCGTGGCGGGACGGCTCTAGATTTCAGGGCGCAATGCAGCGCCGGCGCCATGGTGTCAACAACTTCCAGCAGCCAAGGAGAAAAGAAATGAAACTGAACACGTTGCTTTTGAGTTTGATTCTGGTTTGCTTCTCAGCCTCGTGGGCGATCGGGCAAGACACCACCAGCACCCCGAAGTCCAAGGCGACGGTAAGAACAATTACCGGTTGCCTCACCAAGGGCGACAGCGCGGATGAGTTCATGTTGACCGGCAATGACGGCAGCACCTGGGAGGTGAAGAGCACAAAAGTAGCTCTTGCCAGTCACGTCGGCCATACCATCGAAGCTACGGGTGTGGTTTCCAACGCCAAGCTTCACAACATGAAGGAAGACGCCAAGGACATGGCAGCCGACAGCGGCATGAAGAAGGACGATTCTGAATACGGACATCTGAAGGTTACGTCCGTGAAGATGGTCAGCGATTCCTGTAAGTAGAAGCTTTGTCCCCCGTGCACAGCACTCCTCAGGCCTGCGGAGCAGCCCCTTGGGCCGCTCCGCAGGCCTGAGGAGCTTTCTTTGTTTAGGACGGAACAACCTCGCTTGGCCGACACTTTGCCTGCGGATGAGACCCTTCGGCGCGAACGCAGATACAACCTCACAGAGCTGTCAAGAAATCACAGAATGAGAACCACAAACCAATCCTAGGAGGAGAAATGGCCCGCTATGGCACTTTAGGAAGTTACCGATTTCCTGATCCAGAGGAATCAGCCAGCGACATCCGCGGTTCGAAGGTTTACGGACCAAATGATGAAAAATTAGGTGAGATCGACGATGTGATCTTCGACCACGCCACATGCTCTATCGTCTACGTCATCGTGGATACCGGAGGCTGGCTGTCCAGTCATAAATTCATCGTACCGCCGGACAAGTTCCGTCCTTCCCCGCAACATAAGGATGACTATCTGGTGGACCTCAGCAAGAGGCAAATCGAAAGTTTTCCCCCTTTTGACCACACCGTCGTGACCTCAGAACAAAAGTGGACAGACTACGAAAACCGCTACCGGTCGAAATGGGCGGAGGGTCCGGTGATGCACCGTGTTGCAACCGATCGCAACATCACTCCCACCACTATGCAGCAAATCGGATCCGGCGCAGGAACTTTCCCGTCTGCCGCCGACGAGGATAGCGGAGAACCGATTACGCCCGTTTGGTCGGAAGCCGCTATGGATATTTCGGCAAGTGGGCCTGCCCTCAACTGGACTACGTTTGAAGACAGGATTCGTCAACGCCGCGAAGAAGTGCTGGAGTCTTCCATCAGGCTGGCGAAGCGGGAGGAGGGTCAGATGGCCCTGGAAAAAGAGCGAGACGAACCGCGAAAAGCCAGCTGAAGCAGCGTGCCGGCGATAGTTAAAAGTGACATGTCAAGCTGCGGAGGGTGCGAGCAAGGCTCTTATCGAAGGAACCAGATCTGCCGCACCCTCCGATTTCGAGATGACCCGCCGGATTCCGACCCCTTCGGCGTCCTTCAGCAGTTGATCTCCCGTGTACATGGTAAACATCACCATCACAATGTTGGGAATAATGCGGGTGATGCGCCGCGCCGCCTCGAGTCCGTTCATCACGGGCATCGCGTAGTCTAAAAGTACAATGTCGGGCCGAAGCTCCTCGACCCGTTTCACACCTATCGCGCCGTTCTCCGCTTCGCCGCACACCACCCAATCTGTTTTTTGCTCGATCCAGAAACGAATGGTTCGGCGAATGATCTCATTGTCGTCGATCAATAGGATTTTGTGTGTCACGCCTCCCCCACAAAGCCTTGGGCAGATTCGCTGGCCGAGGCCAAATCTTGCAGGGGGCGGTCGCTACCACGGACGGCTTACCGGTACAATATAGGAAAGGGAAATGACGGACAATCGGGTAAACACTGTACACAACGGTTTCAGAGGGCCTTCCGGTGGACAGCGTTGCTTGTGGAAAAAGCCCTGTTGGTCCCTTCAGCTGGACAACCCTGCGCCCGTGAACCAGAACCTAACTTAGAGGCGCCACCACTGCCCGAGATGTGGGTAGTGTTTCAGGTTGGAATTAGGACAGCACGTTAGATTTCCACAGGCAGCGCTGGCGTTACGGGGTGTTATCTTAAGTGGTTGATTCAGCCTATGCCGCTGCCAGTGCGGCTTGGCAGGTGGGGCGGCCCACCGCTCCACAATCGGAAGGAAACCTAAATGAACAATCGCATACTAATACCACTGCTCTTGTCAGCCGTACTTGCGCTTCCCGTGTGTGCGCAATCCAATTCAAGTTCACAGCCGGCTTCGGCCAATCAAGCGTCTTCCGCTGCGCCGACCGCCACCGGCAAAGAGCCGCTCGGGCCAAAGCCTCACGACTTCTGGGATGGCGATGAGCCCGGCCTGGGATGGCTTATTCTGCATCCCTTCGCGAGCAAAGCCTACGTAAAACGGCATCTTCAGGCGACCCAGGACCGGGTCAGTGAACTCGATTCCCTGACCGCCGCCAACGCGCAGCAAATTCGTAACGTGGATAGCCGCGCCCAGCAAGGCATTCAATTGGCTTCTGCCAAAGTGAATGAAGCCGACCAGCATACCCTCGATGCCACCAACAAGGCTCAGTTGGCGCAGCAGACCGCAAGCACGCTGGGTACTCGCCTGCCCACGGTGGAGACTGTCGTGGGGAACGTCGACCAGTACAAGGCCGCCGCGCAGACTGTGATTCGTTTCCATGCCGGACAGAGCGTGTTGAGTAAGCAAGCTAAGGATGCGCTCGACGAAATGGCCACCGGCTTGAAATCGCAGCACGGGTACGTGCTGGAAGTGCAAGGCTTCTCTACCAGCCGTGGTCAGGCGGGAATTGCCGCGTCGCGCAAAATGGCGGACTCGGTCGTTCGTTACCTCGTGCTCAACCACGAGATCCCGGCCTATCGCGTGTACGTGGTTGGCATGGGTGACGTGCCCGCTGCGGCGGAAGACGGAGCCAAGCCCACTCGCGGCAATCGCGTGGAGGTCAGTCTGCTGAAGAACGGCCTCGATCAGCTAGCCTCCGATTCCAGCGGGACAGCGAAATAATATCGAGGGTGTGGCCCATCCTAGTCGCGGTTTCTGCGACTAGGGTGGGATTGCCGTCTTTTCTCGCGAGTATGCCCATACCGGGCGCCAAAGCGACACTGCAACTCCCGCCGCACTCGATCCCGCTCAATTAAAATGAAAGCTGCAGACCCTCGACTCCAGAAGTCGATTCACTCTTGAGGTCACACCGTGTGCCGAAACATCAAGACTCTTTTCAACTTTGACCCTCCGGTCACTGAAGAAGAGGTGCGCGCCGCCTCGCTGCAGTTTGTAAGAAAAATCAGCGGCTTCACGAAACCATCCAAAGCCAACGAAGGCGCCTTTCTGGCTGCGGTGGACGAAGTGGCCGCTGTCTCCGCCCGCCTTCTTCGCTCACTTGAAACCACCGCACCGCCAAAGAACCGCGAAGAAGAAGCCGCCAAGGCGAAAGCCCGCGCGGCGGAAAGATTTGGCGCCTAATTCGCGCAACCCACGCGAATCGCTGACGGGCGTCCCTGCCCATCAAGGGCGCAGGCAGGTGGTCTGACGGGCGGGGATGCCCGTCGCTCCACTAAAGAGGGATCTTAACCCCCAACCTCCTTCATGGCTCTCCCCACCGCCTTCAAATTCGCCACACGCATCTCCGCATAGTCGCGCGATACCACGATGCCGGCCGCCCCGGCCTCAAACGACTTAATCACCGCCTCGTACACCTTCTCTGGGTGCGAGGGAAAAGGCTTGCCATTCCACGGCACATCAAACCCTACTCCCGTGTAGATTTTGGCTTTGCCCTCAGCCGAAGCCACGCTCCGTTTGCTCACCCGGTAAACGTAGTCTGGAGAAAATCCGCGGTTCTCGAGTTGGTTGAGCTTTGGCTCCTTCTGCTTGTCGTAGCCGAACAGATCGTAATAGAGGTCCAACGATTCTTCGAGCGGAACCTCGCCCAGAATTGTCTTCTGCAGGCGGTCGAGATACCACCAGCGAATGCGCGGCCCCAGGACATCATGGTAGGCAATGATCTTGATGAAGTCGGAGTACGGCGCCATTTCCGCGTAACTCATCTCCGCGCGATAGATCATGTCCCAACTCGTCGGCTCGTGGTCCACGTGCCATCCCACCGGCGTTTCCGGACGCACACTCTTCACCGTGCGATAAATGCCTTGCATCACCTCTTCGCGCGCCAGGCGGTACTGATACTCCCAGGCCAGAATCTCTGGATGGCGCATCAAAATTCGCAGGAAGCCTGCGAACACTCCGTCGGCAGGCTTCAGTTTCCCGGCCATCACCCCGCGCACATAGACGAAGAGATTCTCAAAACCCTGGCGTGCGCGTTCCACATCGATTCCCTGCTCTTTCCCACGGGCCTGGCAGAATTCGCAAAAGCAGGTTGGCGGGTCGTCGCTCCACGGAAGGATGACATTGATCAGCGGCCCCATGCGCTCCGCCCCCCACTGCAAACCGTCGAGTTCGTAACTGCGGAACATATCTTCGACCGTGTCGTTCCACCAGGCGCGATACTCAGGATGATTCCAGCAGGCAACATTGGTCGGCTGTCCGTAGACGTCGCACGTAACCACCTTCGAGTAGCCTTCAATCCTCTGCGCCGCCAGCGGTCCCGACCCTTCCAGGATGCGCGCATACAACTTCATGCCGCGCTTCCGGCAAGGCTCAAGCACCTCTTTGAGCAGATCGCGATCGCTATATTCGAAGCTCGCACCCACCTTTTGATGGCGCAGATAAGTATTTTTGAAATATTCCTCGTGGTGCTTAACCCATACCGCAGGCAGCTTACGGTTGCGCCCGTCGCGCGGTGGAACGCCATGGTCCGGCGCCAAAATCTCCAGCGGCTTTCGCAGATCGGTCTGATAGGTGTGCGTGTATACCATCACGCAATTGATGCCGGCGGTTTCCTGAATCAAATCCAACGCGTGGTCAAAACCTTCATCCAGCAAGGTGTCCGGTCCCATTTGAATCCCGTTGAACCTGGCCGCACCGGCCACCGGACTTGCACCTTTCGTCTGCACCTCCGCGGTCAGCTGCCCAGCTAGACCAGACACAGCCGACACAGCGGCTATTCCTTTCAAGAAATCACGCCGGGTGGTTGGATCATCAGTTTTCGGGGTCAATTCTTCCTCCTGTGCTTGGGAGTCAGACCGTCGCGGAGAGTTGCGAACCGGCCTTTTGAGTTTATCGGATGGTTGTAGGTTGCACAGCTTTTCCTGCCGCGCGGGAGCAGTCTGGTATCCCGACCGCTCTTGCCGTGTTTCCGGCCGAACGGTAGTCTTGGACGGTCCCGCCCGAGGGATCGTAAGATTGAGCCAGGAGTGCGTATGAAACGGCATCAGCATAGGCAGGAAACCGAAGCCGTGCGCGGCGGCACGGACCTTAGCAAGAAAAATGGGCCGCTGGCCACGCCTATTTATCAGACTTCGACATTTGAGGTCACCGACAGCCAGCAGCAAGTGCGGGCCACGAGCACGGACATGTTCTACACGCGCTATGGCAATCCAACCCACACCGTGGCGGAAGCGGCCATCGCTGAACTGGAAGGTACCGACGCCGCATTGCTGTTCGCTTCCGGGATGAACGCGATTACGACGTCGGCGTTTGCATTGCTGAAGAGTGGCGATCACGTCGTGGCCCAGCGCGATATTTATGGAGGCGCGACCAAGTTTTTCAGCGCCTGGCTGCCGAAGCTCGGCGTGGAAACGACGTTTGTCGATACGACCGAATACGAGCAGCACGCACGGGCGATTCGGCCGAATACCAAGCTGCTCTATCTGGAGTCGCCCACCAATCCCACGGTGCGGGTGGTTGACTTGGTGAAAGTGTCTGCGTTGGCTAAAAAACATGGCATTACTACGCTGATCGACAGCACATTTGCTACGCCGATCAATCAGCGGCCCGCGGATTTTGGAATTGACCTGACTATGCACTCGGGCACGAAATATTTTGCCGGGCATTCCGATCTGATCTGCGGCATTGTGGCCGGCAGGCAGGATCTGATCGATAAGATTCACGAAACCCGTACCGTGCTGGGCGGGACGATGGACCCGCATGCCGCATGGCTGCTCCTGCGTGGCATCAAAACACTGGCGGTGCGGGTGCAGCGGCAGAATGAAAGTGCCTTGCGGGTTGCTCAGTTCCTGGCGCGGCATCCCAAGGTGCGGCGCGTGAATTATCCGTTTCTCGATGGCCATCCGCAACGGTCGCTGGCCATGGATCAGATGCGCGGCGGCGGCGGAGTTTTGAGCTTTGAGGTGGACGGCAGCGGCGAGGATGCCTGCCGTGTGTCGGAGGCGCTCACTCTGTTCACTTTGGCTCCTAGCTTGGGTGGAGTTGATTCTCTGGTCAGCATTCCCGTGCTCACCTCGCACGCCATGATTTCGGCGGAGCAGCGGCAGAAGATGGGAGTGACGGAACAGTTGATCCGGCTCTCGGTGGGAATTGAGAACGTGGATGATCTGATCGCTGACCTAGAACAGGCGCTGATGGTGGTGAAGTCCGCGCCGCAGCATGTGCACGTGGGATAGAGCGAGACTTGACCACAGGGGACACAGGGAAGCACAGGGGAACCTTGAAAAACTTGCGAGCTGCGGTGATCGGTGTTGGCTTTGTGGGGCGGGCGCATGTCGAGGCGCTGCGGCGCCAGGGAATCCCTGTGCAGGGGATTCTAGGTAGCGCACCCGAACGGACCAATGAAACTTGTAAGGTGCTGCGTTTGGATCGCGCTTACCAGTCGCTGGACGAATTGGTGGCGGATGACAGCGTTAATGTGATTCACATCTGCACTCCGAATCACGTGCACCTGCAGCAGGCTGAGGCTGCCATGCGGGCAGGCAAACATGTGTTGTGCGAGAAGCCGGTGGCCATGGATGTCACGGAAAGTGCATCCATGGTTGAGCTGGAGCGCAAGCATAAACGCGTCGGCGGTGTGGCCTACAACCTGCGCTATTATCCGCTCTGCCAGGAGGCGCGGGCGATGGTAGAACGCGGCCTGATCGGCGAGCCTTGGCTGGTGCATGGCAGCTTTCTGCAAGACTGGCTGGTGCATCCCTCGGATTGGAATTGGCGTCTGGAGCCGCATCTGGGCGGTAGCCTGCGCGTAGTGTCGGACATCGGTACGCATTGGCTCGATCTGATGACGTGGATCACGGGACGCAAAGTAACGGAGTTATGCGCCGATCTGCACACCGTGATTCCAGTGCGGCAGCGGCCTCGCGGCAAAGTGGAGACGTTCAAAAAGCGGACCGGCGGGGAGTTCGATGAGGTGAAAATCACGACCGATGATTACGCTGCTATTCTTCTGCACTTCGAAGGGGCCTTACGCGGAGTGATGAATGTTTCGCAAGTGAGCGCCGGACGCAAGGCTCGGCTGTGGTTTGAGGTGGATGGGTCGGAGGGGTCGCTGGCATGGAATTCCGAATCGCCGAACACGCTGTGGATCGGGCACCGCGACACGCCGAATCAGAACCTGATGAAAGACCCGGCGCTGATGAACCCTGAGGCCCGCGGCTACTCGGCCTATCCGGGTGGCCATCAGGAAGGCTATCCGGATACGTTCGCTCAATTGTTCAAGGATTTCTACGCGTACATCGCGGCTGGGGACCTCGCTGGGGCGCGGAGCTTTCCTACGTTTGCCACCGGGCATGAAGAGATGGTTTTGTGTGATGTGATTGCGGAGAGCGCCCGTGAACGGCGATGGGTGAAGGTGCCTTCCTAGTATTCCGCAAGCCGTTGCCACCGGATTCACACCCAACAAGAAATGGGGTAGCATGCTAGGCCATCGTGAAGCGCGCGCTGAAAATCGTCGGGATCGTGCTCAGTGTCATCGTGGTGGCGCTGATTGCGCTCCCGTTCGGAATCAACGTCAACAGCTTTCGGCCCAAGCTGGAGTCGGAGCTTTCAACCGCTCTGGGGCGCGAGGTAAAGGTCGGGAATCTGGATTTCTCGTTGTTTGGCGGAAGGGTTTCGGCGCAGGAGTTGTCGGTCGCCGACGATCCGGCATTCAGCTCCGAGCCGTTCATTCGGGCCCAGTCGCTGAAGGTGGGCGTCGAACTGCTGCCGCTTATTTTTTCACGGGCGCTGCACATTACGGATCTGACGCTGGATCGGCCGGAGATCACCTTGATGCGCGCCGAGACTGGGAAATGGAACTTCTCCAGCCTGGGAGGAAGTTCCAGCTCTGAGCCCGCTCCAGCGCCGGGCGCGAGTTCGTCGGCGACGGCAAACTTGGCGGTAAAGAAACTCGATATCAAAGACGGCCAGGTAAAGATCGGCCGCGCCAACTCGCCCAAGATTCACGTTTACGACAACGTGAGTATCGCCGTCCGGGACTTTTCTTTCACGGCAGAGTTCCCGTTCACTTTCTCCGCCAGTTTCCCGGGCGGCGGAGAGTTGAAGGTCGACGGAAAGATGGGTCCAATCAACTCCTCCGACACCTCGCTCACTCCCGTGGATGCGCAGCTGCATGTCAAGCGGCTCGACCTTGCCGCTTCAGGATTCGGAGATCTTTTTCCTGGTCTCTCCGGCATCGCTGATTTCGATAGCACGGCGGTTTCCGATGGCCAGCTTTTGCGTACCAACGGAACTTTGCACGCCGAGAAACTGAAGCTGGTGCAGAACGGATCGCCGGCGGGGCGGCCGGTTGAACTGAAATACGCGGTCGAACACCAACTGCAATCGGTGGGAGGCACGCTCACGGAAGGCGACATCAGCATGGGCAAGGCGATGGCCCAGTTGACCGGCACCTACCAGGCGCAGGGATCGACGATGCTGCTGACCATGAAGCTCAGCGCCCAGGCTATGCCGGTGAATGATCTGGAGGCCATGTTGCCCGCGCTCGGCGTGGTGCTGCCGACAGGTTCGTCGCTGAACGGCGGAACGCTTTCCGCCAATCTAACTATCAACGGACCGGCGGATGGGCCGGTGATTGCCGGGCCGATCCGGCTTTCGAATTCGCGGCTGGCGGGCTTTGATTTGGGGTCGAAGATGTCTGCAGTCTCAAAGCTCAGCGGCTCAATCTCGGCCACCGACACATCGATTCAGAATTTCAGTACGGATGCGCGGATTGCTCCGGAGGGCATTCGCGGAGACAACGTCAATCTGACTGTACCCGCCTTGGGGACTCTGACCGGCAAGGGAACCATCAGCCCCGGAGGAGCGCTCGACTTTCAGATGACTGCGAACCTCACGGGAGCAGTCGCGAGTGAACTCACCAAGCTGGCGGGCCTGGGCGACAAAGGGACGGCGGTCGCGTTCTTTATTCGCGGGACGACTTCGAATCCGACGTTCGTCCCCGACGTTGGGGGAACGCTGAAAGGCCAACTGGGCGGCCAGTTGGGGCAGAAGCTGGGAGCGAAGCTGAAGTCGAGTTTACAATCGAAGGCAGGCGCGAAGAGTTCGACTCCCGTGGCCCAAGTGAAAAGCGTGCAAAAGCAGCCGAGCCAACCTCAGAAGAAATCCGTGTTCGGCAAAATTGGAGGATTTTTTCATAAGAAGAAGAATCAGGACACGCAGCAGAATAATTCTAAGAAGTAGACCAGGGCGCGATGTTTAATCGTGCGCGTCATTTCACTGGACGCTTATCCTGCTATCCAATTTTGAAGGGAACGCTGCAGCCTGGAGTTTGTCTTCGTACAGAATGTTGCCTAATCGTCGGCATTTGTGAACTTCCACGTAATGCCCGTGTTGTCGCAGCGCGTGGACTAGTTCCCAGACGTTCCGAATGCTAGTCTCCGCGCTCGATTTGAACCCGGCGCGAACTTCTTCGGAGGGTGTGGCAAATTATCATTGAACCAGTCAAGAATTTCTCGTACGCGCTTCCACTCGTCATGCCCAAGGTCACCCGAATCCAATAGGGCGTAAGACGCCACAAACACGCCTTGCTGCTTGTGGGAGTCTTCGTCAATTCGAGTTGTAACGAAACGAAGGTACATTGCTGCAACCGTCTGTATCCGAACGGTGATTGTATCGTACTGTTTCAACTGGACGCGTCTGATATTGAAAACCGCCTTCACACAATACTGATGCACAGCCCGTACTCAATCAACTTGTCGTTCCGGGCCATGCCTGGTTTTTCTAGTTGAGTTTGATGAAGGCAACGCCATAGCCGTTGAGCGTTAACTGGATCGGCGAGGCCGTCGAGATCGTACTGGGGTTGGGGCCGTTGGCCGTATCCGTGGCCGCGTCAATCACGAGCAAACTGGCATTGCTGAATGTGCCCAACGAGCTCGTATCCACCGAGATGTTGCGGGGAGCGCCGGAGCCGTTGTTGTCCGAGGTGGCGGTGATCGCATAGTTGGCGACCATTACTGTCACGCTGTTGTCGGGATTGCGCACGGCCAGCACTTCGATCTCGTTGCTGTCGCTATTGCTCAATTGCAGGAGGTTGGCGCCCGGGGGCGAGGGGAACATGCGGGCCAGCCAGTAGTCCACCCAGTAGCTAAGGCGCGGCTTTCCGGTGGTATCGTCGAATTCGCCAAACTCCGCGTCCGCGGCGAAATCCCAGTGATACAGCGCGTGCGCGCCAACTTTTCCCAGACGCGAAAACACCAGCGGACGCCAGGCGGCGAAGAAGGCGCTGGAGCCACGATTGTCGCGGACGAAGGCAGTGCCATTGCAGGCGCTGATCCCGTTTCCTTTGTCATAGTCGGCGTTGACGTTATTTTCGGTGATCCAGACCGGAACGCCGGCCAGCGCCGGCTTCGTGGCCAGCTGCGAGTAAATGTACTGCACGCCAGTGGCGAAACCAGGCACGGTGCTGAAAAGTTGCAGGTCCGAATCCTTCTGATTGCAGGTGGAATAGAAATGTGTGGCGACGACATCCACCTGAGCGTTCACGCCGCTCACAAATGTGGGCAGCATCTTTTGTTCTTCGTTGCCAAAGTCGGAGAGTTCTACCGCCACATACTTCAGGGTTGAGTCAGCAATTTGCATGACGGGCACGGTCAGGTTATAGAGCTGCGTGTACTGAGTTGCGGATAACCCGTTAATGTTCGGCTCGTTGAAAATGCCCCAATAGGTAACCGGCGTAGATGGTGAATGGACATGCGTAACGCCGCCGGAATCCTGGAAGCCTCCGGTGTTGTAGTACTTGACCAGGTTGGCGGAATAAGCCGCAAAGTCGGAATAGTGGGCGGGCAGCAAAGTGCCGTTGGTGTCATCCATCCAAAGAGGAGCGGTAGCGATTTGCAGCTCAGGACTCTTGTCGGCGACGGTGATGACGGGATTCAGAATTGCGTCGAGCTTGGTGAAATCCCAAGTCTGGTCCGCTTTCTGCGGCACTCCCTGCGATACCGGTTGCAGGCGAATGTGCTGCGATTCAAGATTTCCCAGTGGCGTAGTGGTGGTGGGGAAATTATTGAAGAGCTGATAGTCCCACTCGGCCGGCTGGAACGAGGTGGACATGGCCAGGTCGAGGTGGCCTGTTACCGCACTAGCGATTTGTATGGTGGCATCGACCTTCCTCGGAGGCGGCAGAGTGGGAGTAGGGCCGATGCTGCCGCCGCCGCAGCCAATGCCAACTCCCAGGAGGCTTGCGAGGACGGCGAAATGGAAAACTCTCATGGGCGGTGTCATTTTAACGCAGTTCATCTAGCCAGCGACGGCGAGTGAGAGCGGAAGAAAACCCTGAACCACAGGGGTCACAGGGGATCACAGAGTTATTCGCTCCGCGGCCGCCACCAGCGAGCGGCCTTGCATGCTCGACGGGATTTCGTAGCCCGCGAGATGCAGCAACGTGGGCGCGATATCGAGCAGATTGGCGCCCTCATATTCCCCCTTCAGCGAGCAGTTGGCGGCGGAGAGAATGAACATGCCGTACTGCGCGTGGTTGCAACCGTCGGGGCCAGTGTCGTTTTCCTGAACGTGAATGGTCGGATGGCCGACCGTGCCGATCGAGCGCCAATACAGGCTGCCAAAGTGGACGATCAAGTCAGGCGCGATGTTGCGCACGCTGCGGTAGAGTTCTTTCGGCCTGAAGACCGGCGAATTCATGGGCTGGCCTTTGTCGTCGGTCAGGGCTTCGAGGCGGGACTTCATCTCGTTCTGAAAAGATTCGTACTCCGCTGCCGGAATCACGCCTTGCGGCTCTCGGCCTTGCACGTTGAAGAACACTCGCGCGTAGTACCCGCCTTCGCTCCATACTTTCGTCTTGCTCCAATTCACATTGAGCTTGTCGAACGGAGTGAGTGCGGTTGGATACTCATTCAGCACCAGCAAACCTTCGCGAATCAGCCATTCGTTGATGGCGAAACCACCATCGAGGCGCTGCGCGCCGTGGTCAGAGACGATCAGCACGATCGTGTCCGAGGGCAGCAACTTCAGCGCCTCGCCGATCTGCTCGTCAAGCAGTGAGTAGTACTCGGGAATCGCGTTCTGGTAAGGGTTCCCCGGCTCGAACTGAACGTGCTTCGGATCGTAGAAATTCCAGAAGCCGTGGTGCATGCGGTCCAGGCCGATGTCCACGAAGTGAAAATAGTCCCATTCCTGTTCCTTCAGCAGCCAGCGCACCACTTGCCACTGCTTGCGATTCATCGCGAACGTCTGCTCCTTCAGCCAGTCTTTGCGGTCGGTGCGGAAATTCTTGACGTCGGTGGGATACTCGCCTACGAGTTCCGTAATCTTTGCTCTTGATTCCCGGCGGATAGGTGAAATCGTTTTTCACCGTATCCGGAGTGAGGAAGCAGCCGATGCTGATGCCGTTCACACGGCGCGGCGGATAATTGGGTGGCACGCCGACAATGATGGACTTCTTGCCTTCGCGTGCAAGTTCATCCCAAATGGCCGGCGCCTTGATCGAAGCCGAGTTGGCGAAGGCCAGCTTGTCGTAGGAATGGTCGCTGCGGTTGCGGAATCCGTAGACGCCGAGCGATCCGGGATCCTGGCTGGTGCTCATGCACATCCAGGCGGGAACGGTAATCGGCGGAATCACGCTTTTCAGGCGTCCGTACACGCCGCCGGCCATCAAGCGGCGAAGATTCACCAGCCGTTCGTCGCCAAAAACAATTTCGGGGGCGGCGCAGTCAAGTCCTAGAACGCAGATTTTCATGTCTTTCGGTCGCCGCGTGCCTTTCGTGGGGGTTCAACGACAGCAGACCATTCGGGAGTGCTACGCGTCAAGTCGGTTGTACCAGAATTCAAAACCGAAATCTTAAATCGCGGAGGACGCGGAGAACTTCCGCGGAGTTCGCGGAGAAAACCCTTGCGTGTGACCGGTTATTCCGGAGTCGGTTGCGAACCGGCCTTCACTTCATCTGGCACGCCCAGGTCACCGCGGTTGTGGGCGTCTCCGTAGGACTGGCTTCCTGTCATGCTCTTGCGGCGCTCAGCAAGAGCATTCAAGTGCGCAAAAATGGCGCGCTCGTGCTCCGCTTGCTCGGGCTGCCTGGCCTTGGCATAAGCGCGCGCCAGGTTGAAATGAACCTCGGGGCTGTTGGGAGCCAACTTATCCGCGGTGTTGAGTTCTGCAATGGCCAGTTCGGGCTTGCCAAGCTCCAGAAGTGCCCGCCCCCTGCCGTAATGCGCCTCGGCCAATTGCGGAGCGATTTGCACCGCGCGGTCGGCGGAGGACAGAGCTTCTTCCGCGTGATGCAACTGCAATGCGATGGAAGTCAGGCGAGTGTAAGCCAGAACGTTCTGCGGGTTCGCGTGGGTTTCTTCACGCAACTGCGTTTGCGCTTCTTCATAGCGCGAAATCGAAGCCAGAGCCGCTCCGTAGGCGTAGTGCAAGTATGGCGTGTTGGGATAGTCCTTTAGCATCTGATCGAACATCTGGAACGCGGGATCGTATTTGCTCTGGCTCAACAGAGCCGCGACTTCGCCAGCCGTGCGGACAAGTGTGATTTGGGAAGCGTCCAACTGACTGGGCAAGCGCGCGATCCGCAGCAGCGCCAGGCCCATTGCCGTCTTGCTCTCCTCGTCGAAGTAGCCGTTTCCCACCTGTGGGATCAGCAAGTTAGTCGCCCGGTCAAATTCACCGTTCCAGTCCAGCAACAGCGCGAGGTGATAGTTGGCATAGCTGGTGGCCTGCGGATTATCGAAAATGCCCAGGTCCTGCCCATGTTTCATGTGCGTCAGAGCATTTTTGTAGTCCTGGGTCTCAAACTCGCACAAGCCCAGCAGTGCCCATGCCAACCCCATCTTCGGATTTACCTCCACTAAGGTCTTGAAGGTGGAGATGGCTTCCGGATAGTGACCTGAGCCGTACTGTAAAGCTCCCAGGTAATGTAAGCCATCCTGCCAGTCCGGCCGAAGCTGGAGGGCACTTTGATAAACGGCGATAGCCTCTTCGATCTTGCCGGCCTGCTGCGCGGCGGCGGCGCGCTGGGAGAGTTCCTCGAAACTGGCTGACTGGCTTGCGCTTGCGACGCTCGAGTCTTTCTCCAGAGCCGGGGCAATGTCCCCGCGCACGGAGTTGCGGGAGTAGAAACGAACCTGGCCGGCCTCCACTTCCGGGCGTTCGGGCTGGAGCTTGCCGGCAGCGTCGAGTTCCTTGTCGGCCCGCGACTTCTTTCCCATCGCCTTTAAAACCTGGCCCAAGACGTTGTGAGCGGCGGCAGATTGAGGCGCAAGCTTCACCGCGTGTTCGGCTTCGTGCAACGCTTCCTCTGGAGCGTTCGCGCGCATCTCCACCAACGCCAGTCCGATGTGAGGGAGGGCGCTATCCGGAGTGAGGTGAGCTTCGGCGCGCAGGTGGACCGCGGCGTCGCCGTCGCGCGATACCGTGATCAAGGCCGAAGCATAGGCATACTGCAGATAGGGTGTGTCGGGAAAATCCTGCAACATCTGCTGAAAAGACTGGAATGCCCGGTCAAAATTGCTGGCGGCGAGGAATGCGGCAGTTTCACCAGCCGCGTGCAGCAAAGCGTCCTTGGAGGGATCAACCTGATCGGGCAACAATGGAACCCGCAACATGGCCATTCCGAGGACTGTTTTGATCTGATCCGGCAGCGTCCCCTGGCCGAAATCCGAGGTCAGCAACGAAGTGGCTTTGTCGAACTGACCATTCAAGTTGTACAAGAGCGCGATGTGATACTTCGCAACCTTCATCGCACCGCCAGTGTCCTCGAAGCCCAGATCCTGGCCCTTCTGCAGGTCGAGGAAGGCGTTCTTGTAATCTTTAGTCTCGAATTCACAAAGGCCGAGAAAATTCCACCCGGCGCCGGCGTTGGGATTAATCTGAAGAAAGCTTTTGAAGGCAGGAATAGCGTCACTGTACCGCTCGGCGTCGTACGACAAGGTTGCGACGTACCACCAGCCTTCGTCCCAGGTGGGGCGGAGTTTGAGAGCTTCTCGATACAGGCCAATGGCCTCGTCGGAGTGGCCCGCGTCACGGGCGGCGGCGGCTTTCGCCGCGAGGTCGTCGGCGCTTGGCGGGGCGGCTTCGGTCTGTGGGGCGGTGGGCTGCGCGGGAGCCGAATCCTGCGCCGCCAAACTGAGGACGAGCAACAACACGGGGGCGATGGCAAGAACACTGCCGCGCGCGACTCGTGAGCCTGGCATCATAAAGGTGAACGTCCGCGCAAAAATCTTAGCACGGTGTTGACGCCAACCGGAGATACTCCTGCGACACCGTTGTGAAACTTAGGTGATCTGGCAACTTTGCCGCCGTTTGCAGATTTCTTTGCGAAACGCAAAGGGCGCAAAGAAAAACTCCTGCCCGGAATGCTCATGCTATGGTTTCGAGTGTGATACAAAGGATGGCTTTGCGGATGCCGGGCCGACAACCATTCGCTTTTCCCCGCCGCCGATTTCTCCAGGGATTGGCAGGGAGTGTCGCATTCAGCGGACTCTCTCGCTGGCTCGCCGCTCTGCCCGCAACGGTGGACGTCTTCGAAGAAGTCCCACCGGCCGTGAGCGGCATTCGCTGGGTTCACACCGCTGGAAAATCGGCGTCGAAATACTTGCCCGAAACCACAGGCGCAGGCTGCGCTTTCCTCGACTACGATAACGACGGCTGGATGGACATTTACCTCGTCAATAGCGGGAAGTCGGATTTCTATACCCCCAGTCAGCCGTTGCGCAATGCTCTCTACCGGAACAACCGCGACGGCACCTTCACCGATGTGACGGAGAAGGCCGGTGTGGCGGCAGGCGGCTACGGTATGGGCGTGGCCGTGGGCGACTACGACGGCGACGGCTTCCCGGATCTTTACGTTACGCAGTACGGCCGCAGCATTCTGTACCACAACAATGGAGACGGCACATTTACCGATGTAACTGCGAAGGCCGGCCTCGGCACGCCGGGATGGGCTTCGAGTGCAGTGTGGTTCGACTACGACAACGACGGTCGGCTGGATCTTTTTGTCTGCCACTTTGTGGCGTGGGATAAGTCGACACCCTGCGGTATCGCCAAAGACGGCAAACCGCACTATTGCATTCCCCGCATCTTTCCGCCTACGAGCAGTTGGCTATTTCACAACAACGGCGACGGAACGTTCACCGACGTCAGCAAGCAGTCAGGCATCGCCGCGTCGCTTGGCAAAGCCTGGGGCGTGGTCGCGACCGACGTCAACAATGACGGCCGCATGGATCTCTTCGTCGCCAACGATACCGTAGCGAATTTTCTCTTCATGAATCGCGGCAATGGCCGCTTTGAGGAAGCCGGGTTCCCGGCGGGTGTGGGTTACAGCGCCGAGGGCCATGCGCGCTCCGGCATGGGAGTGGATTCCGCGGACTTCAACCAGGACGGATGGATGGATCTTTTCGTCGCTAACATTGATGAGGAGATTTTTTCGCTCTACCAGAATAATCACGACGAGACTTTCGACGATCAGTCGATGCCCCTAGGCATCGGCGTCGCGACTCGTTGGATGAGCGGCTGGGGGCTGAAGTTCTTCGACTACGACAACGATGGGGATATGGACCTGATTCTCGCCAACGGCTTTCCGGACGATCTGGTGGAGGAGTTTTCCAACGAAGTGAAGTATGAGGAGCCGCTTTTGCTGTTTCAGAACAGTGGAGGCCGGTTCACAAACGTCAGCGATCAAAGCGGGCCAGTTTTTAAGAAGTCTTTTTCGGCGCGTGGTCTGGCGCTGGGAGACTTCAACAACGACGGCGCCGTGGATTTGCTGATTTCGGTCAATGACGGCGCGCCGCTGCTGCTACGCAACAATATCGGCAAGCTAAATCATTGGCTCGGAGTACGACTGGTGGGAACGAAGGCGAACCGGGACGCGGTCGGCGCGCGGGTTACCTACTCTGCCGGAGACCTCAAACGAAGCCGGATGAGGGTTGGAGGCGGCAGCTTCCTTTCCTCCCATGATCCGCGCCTGGTCCTGGGCATAGGAAAACGGACCGCGATCGACTGGTTGGAAGTGAAGTGGCCGCAGCCCAGCGGCGCTGTAGAACGATTTACCGGTTTACCCGTGGATCGCTACATCACGATTGTGGAAGGTTCGGGCAAATGGAAGTAGGAGCCTGCGAAGGGACAGCCGCCCTCGGCTGTCCGACGAGCACAGCTCGTCAACCGGGTGCGGAGCTTCGCTCCGCTGACAGCCGAGGGCGGCTGTCCCCACGTGCTGTCGACCAAGCATGTCATCTCTAAAAACTGACCCCGGCCTTCGCGGCATTCCCCGCAGACGATGGCGGATCGCATTCCTCCTGGCTTTCGGCGTGGTGGTGGCATTTTTCGATCGGGTGAATTTGTCGGTTTCGCAGGCCGCGCTGCACACGGCGTTTGGCATATCCACGGTTGCGTTCGGTTACCTGTCGAGTTCCTTCAGTTGGACCTACGCTTTAATGCAGATGCCGGTAGGAGTATTGCTCGATCGTTTCGGAGTGCGCAGGATCGGCCGCATCAGCACGCTCTTGTGGAGTATTGCTTCGTTCGGCGGAGCGCTGTCCACTGGCGTGGGAGGATTTATCGCGGCAAGATTTCTCCTGGGCATAGGCGAAGCTCCCACCTTCCCGGCGAATGCCAAGGCCATCGGCTACTGGTTTCCAGAACGCGAGCGCAGCCTGGCAACCGCGATCACAGACGCGGCCGCCAAGCTCTCCACAGGGGTCGGAGTGCCCTTTCTAGGATTGCTGCTGCTGCACTTCGGTTGGCGTTGGAGTTTTGCGGCGACCGGGTTTATCAGTCTTGTCTATTTCGTTCTGTTTTATTGGGTCTATCGAAATCCTAGTGAGGATCAAGGGCTCTCCAAGGTGGAGAGGCAGTTCATTGCGTTGGGTGGAGCCCAGCCCGAAGGAGTAAAGGCGCAAGGCCAAGCGACATTAGGCTATTTGTTGCGGCAACGAAAAGTGTATGGCTTGGCGCTCGGTTGGGGAGCTTACAACTACACTTTCTTTTTGCTCTTGACCTGGCTTCCGAGCTATCTTTCGCTTTCGCTTCACATCGACTTGCTGCGCTCGGTTCTCTACACCAGCGTTCCGTGGCTGTTTGCAACATTCACGGATTTGGCCGCCGGGGGATGGCTGGTAGACGCGCTGATCAGGCGGGGATACGATGCGAATCTGGTTCGCCAGGCAGTATTGGTGGGAGGCATGAGTTTGGGGCTGGGAATTCTCGGCGCGGCGAACCCACACAGTCCGGTCGCCGCGTTGTTTTGGATTAGCATTGCACTGGGCGGTCTCGCGGCAGCAGCGCCGGTAGCATGGACGGTGCCCTCTTTGATTGCGCCGCGTGAGAGTGTCGGCACAGTGGGCGGTATCGTCAACTTTAGCGGACAACTCGGAGCTATTTCCGCACCCATCGTCACTGGATACATTGTGGCCGCTACTCACTCATTTGCATCGGCATTTGTGACGGCGACCGTCATCCTGCTAATGGGAATCTCAGGATACATATTCTTATTGGGGCGCATGGAAGCGATTCCGGAGCCGCAGTAGAAGCACAAATTGAAAATTACGAAATGGGGGCTGGGTTCGATGGAACTTTTAAAGCTGCAAAGGCTTCATGGAGACGCGAAAACGGCGCGGCCCCTATTATCCCTCCTTTTGGTTCTGTCGCTTCTAACCCTAGTTTGCTCTGCCCAAACGGCAACCGCGGAAAAATCCCTCGTCTACGTTGGAACCTACACTGACCACGGCAGTCTGGGGATCTACGGCTATCGCTTCGACCCGGCAACCGGCCAGTTGACCTCGCTCGGGCTGGCAGCAGAAACTGCGGAACCCTCTTTCCTCATCGTAGACCCTAGCCGGAGATTTCTGTACGCCGCGAACGAAGTCCTGAGCCACGACGAACATCCCACGGGCACGGTGAGCGCTTTTGCCATCGATAGGCAAACCGGCAAGTTGTCATTGCTCGATGTGGTGTCCTCGGGCGATGAGGGGCCGGCCCACGTGACGATGGATCGAACCGGACAATATGTTCTGGTAGCGAACTACACCCGGGGCAGCGTGGCTGTGCTTCCGGTTCATACCGATGGCCGGCTGGGTGAAGCGTCGGCATTTGTCCAGCACACGGGTTCCAGCGTCGATCCAGAGCGTCAACTGGGACCGCATGCGCACGCGATCGAGATGTCGCCCGACAACCGCTTCGCCATCGTCGCCGATCTGGGGTTGGATGAGCTGATTGTCTATCCTTTCGACGCAGCTAAAGGAACACTGGGAAGTCCGCACGCCGTCAAAATCGCTCCGGGATCAGGTCCGCGCCACTTAGCTTTCGGCCCGAGAGGCAGGTTCCTCTACTTAATAAGTGAGTTGCGGTCGACGGTGACGGTGTTTGCATACGAGTCAGAAAGCGGTGGCCTACGCCAATTGCAGACGATCTCCACGCTGCCCAAAGGCTTTGCAGTGAAGAGCGCGGCAGCGGAAATACGAATTCATCCCTCCGGAAAGTTTCTTTATGCATCGAACCGAGGAAATGACAGCATTGCGGTTTTTGCGGTTGACCAAGCAAAAGGCACGCTCAAGTCCGTCGAGTTTGTATCCACAGGAGGCAAGACGCCACGCAACTTTGCCATTGATTTTGCGGGAACATGGTTGCTCGTCGCCAACCAGAACTCCAATTCGGTTGTGAGTTTTCGCATTGACGCAGAAACGGGGAGGCTCACTGCATCCGATCAATCCGTCACAATATCCTCCCCTGTTTGTGTGCAGTTTGTGCGAGTTCCGTAAGCAAGTTCGAGGCGAAATCATGCTTAGTCGTAACATTCGCGCGGTTACGGATGAGACTTTAACGCCATCCTGGGATGATCTATGCTCTTATCATGCATCGACACATCACTGACATTCGGGCGAACCTGGAGCATGCCGATGTCGCCGCAGTAACCCTCTGCGCTGCCGTGGCTTTTTTGGGGGTGTTCATTTGGGCCGTATTGCATTAACCGCCAACGATGATTACGCCAAACGCTTGCGGGAACTGTGCGAACGGGCTTGCGAGGAGCAAGACCGCGAGAGGTTAAAGGGGCTAACCCGGGAGATCGAGGGACTCCTGCAAGGGCGCAAGAAGAAGAACTCCGGGAACCAAAGCCTGAGTCATTCCTTTCAAAGTGCATTCTCTGGCCGAAGCGCAGCTCAGCGTGTTGTACAGATTTACCTCGACGACGACGCCCGGCCGGCGCGCGTAAGTTAAAGAACTCTATCAACCACAAGAACCACAGAGAAACACAGAGGTCACAGAGGAATTCGAGCACCCTCTTGTGATCCTCCGTGCTCTCTGCGGTCATCAGTTGACGCTGGATTGAGAATACGTCTACTCTTATCCACACCATCAAGCAGCAGCGTCTTAAAACCCCATGCTTTTGGAGAGCCTACGCCGTGAGGTCCTCGACGCGAACCTTGAATTGGTTCGCCGAGGGCTGGTGCTTTTTACCTTCGGAAACGCAAGCGGTATCTCGCGAAGCGAAGGACTGGTGGCCATCAAGCCGAGCGGCGTGTCCTATGAAACCATGTCCGCCGAGAATATCGTAATTAGCGATTTAGATGGCCGAGTCGTCGAAGGCAATCTGCGCCCATCTTCCGATCTGCCGACCCATCTGGAAATCTATAAGCGCTTTGCGCAGGTGGGCGGGGTCGCTCATACGCACTCTGAGTTCGCCACGGCGTGGGCGCAGGCTGGCCGTGCGATTCCCTGCTTCGGAACCACGCATGCGGATTACTTTCACGGACCGGTTCCGGTGACTCCGTCCTTGCGGCCGGAAGAAATAGCGGACAGTTACGAGAAAAACACAGGACTGGCCATATGCCGCTTGTTCGACCAACTGGGGACCGACCGCATTCCCGCTGTGCTGGTGGCCGGACACGCTCCTTTTTGCTGGGGAAGCACGCCGGGTGAGGCTGCGCACTATGCCGTGATCCTGGAATCCGTAGCCAGAATGGCGTATTACACGGTTGGAATCGCTTCTGCCGCGGAACCGATTTCGCGCGAGTTACACGACAAGCATTACCTGAGAAAGCACGGCAGCAAGGCCTATTACGGCCAGCCGGATAAAGCGAAATAACTATCCACAAGACGTAGGGCCAGCCGGATCACGCAAATTTTCACATGAGGAATCGATGCCGAATAAGAAAATGACGATGGGCCTGATTGTGGGCAACCGCGGATTCTTTCCCGATCACCTGGCCAAAAGCGGCCACGAAGAGATGCTACGCGTCCTGCAGGCCGCGGATATAGATGTAGTCGCGCTTACGCCCGAGGAGAGCAAGTACGGGGCCGTGGAGACGCGCGAAGAATCGCATCGCTGCGCTGAGCTATTTAAGCGCAACCGCGAGCGCCTGGATGGGATCGTCGTCACGCTTCCGAATTTCGGCGAGGAAAGAGCGATTGCCGACACTCTGCGGTGGGCCGATCTGCGAATCCCGGTATTGATTCAGGCGACCCCCGATGACCCCAAACAAATGACCATCGCTGCGCGCCGCGACAGCTTCTGCGGCAAGATGTCGGCGTGCAACAACCTGCGGCAGTATGGCATTCCCTACTCTCTGACCACGCTGCACACCGAGAGCCCCGATTCGCCGGAGTTCGCCAAAGACTTGCAGTGGTTCGCCGCCGTCTGCCGCGTGGTAAACGGCTTCCGCAACCTGCGAGTCGGCGCGATTGGCGCCCGCCCCACAGCCTTCAACACCGTGCGCTACAGCGAGAAGATTCTGGAGTCACAGGGAGTTTCCATCGAAACCCTCGACCTCTCCGAAGTGCTTGGCCGAATCGAGCGCATGAAAGACAGCGACGATCTGGCGCAATCCAAGCTGGCGTCCATACAGCAATATGTGGACTCCAGCGGCGTCCCCCAAGCGGCGCTGATGAAGATGGCAAAGCTGGGAGCCGTCGTCGATCAATGGATGGCGGCCACCGAGGTTGCCATCAGCGCAGTGCAATGCTGGACTTCGATCGAAGAAAATCTCGGCGTAGTGCCCTGCACCGTCATGAGCATGATGAGCGATAGCCTGCTGTCCAGCGCTTGCGAGGTCGATATCTGCGGCGTGCTGGGAATGCACGCGCTACGGCTGGCTTCGGAAACTCCGTCGGCGCTGCTCGACTGGAATAACAACTATGGAGCGGACCCGAACAAGGCGGTCTGCTTTCACTGTTCCAACCTGCCCAAGCATTTCTTCCGTTCGGTGAAGATGGACTTCCAGGAAATCATCGCGGGCACGGTGGGCAAGGAGAATACCTTCGGCACATGTGTCGGAATCATCAAGCCCGTCAAGATGAGCTTCGCGCGTTTTTCAACCGACGACACCGCCGGCAAGATGCGGGGCTACGTCGGCGAAGGCCGGTTTACCGACGATCCGCTGAACACATTCGGCGGCGCAGGCGTAGTTGAAATCCCCAACCTGCAGAAGCTGTTGCACTTCATTTGCGAAAAGGGATTCGAGCATCATGTGGCCGCGAATTTGTCGTCCGTGGCGCCGGCAGTCCACGAGGCCACCACACGCTATCTCGGCTGGGACATGTACTGGCACGGGCGCGAGGGAGCCGGCTAAGGGCTTCGCGTTGCAGTGACCGCGTTCTTGCAACATCCGAGGCGTTTACTGGGGAACGGCCTCGGTCAGCGGTGTGTTTGCATTCTCCGAGGAGAGACGCGCTGGCTGGGGTCGATATCCATCTCGAGTGCGAATGCGGTACTTGCGTTGGCGATCATTCGCCAGCTTGACGGTGATCGCGCGCCAGCCACTATTGGGATTCGGCTTCGGATAGTAGCTCAGCGAATAGAGATGACCCAGGTCATCGCGGATCGAGGCAAACGCCTGCCGCTCATCCCGCCAATTCTTGGCAAAATAAGCTTTGCCCCCGGTGGCCGCCGTCATGCGCTCAAATACCGCGGTGGACACGGGTTCCAGCCTGGCTTCCCGGGTGCTGATCATGTAGATCGGAATCCCGGCTGATTGCGCCAGTTCGGCAACATCCTCCGGCGGCACCATGCTGGCATTGTCCGGGCCGTTGGAAAATACCACCACTACTTTTCTTCCCACGAACTGAGTCGCATCCCGAACCGTCAATAGCAGGGAGTTATAGAGCGCAGCGTCGTCTCCTGCCACCGTCGTGCGGACGCCGCGGACGACCTGCGCCCGGTCGGAAGTCAACAGGGCGGCGCGCGAAAGGTTGCGGCTATAAGAATAAAAAGCCACCTTGTCGACGTTTTCCAGGGAACGAACGAAATCGGAAATTGCATCCTGTGCAAAAACAAAACCGCGGTACATATAATTGCTGGTATCGAAGAGGATAAAAACATTGGCGCCGGCCGTCGCTGAGCTAAACGTCTCGGCTTGGCCGGTTGCGGACAAACCCTGTGACCGCGCCGGTTCGGCGGCAGACCCGCTCTGCGGCTGGCTATCCGCCTCCGTCACGTCAAGCAAGCGGCGAGTTGGCGCATCGCCTTCTCCAAAAGTGGCGATTTTTTGCGGAATGCCGTCCTCGGCGACCGCGAAATCCGAAGGCTTAAGCCCGGTGACGTAGTTGTTCTTGCTGTCGGTCACGGCGACGTTCAACTGCACCAGGCCGACTACCACATGAAAACGGGTTTCATCCTTCTGCGCGCTGCTCCTGGTTCCGGGACCCAGGGTTCCGGAACCAAAGAGCAGCCCAAGAAAAACCAGACAGGATGGAGCGTATCGTTTTGCCATAGCTTCCTCTCCCCATCGCTCACTGCGGTCCGTGTGGGCGAAATGCCCGTCGTTCCGCGGTACTGATCGTCACTGGGTGACGGCACTATGCCGGGCAACAACCAGCCCACTCGCGGGGAGTGCGGCAATCTTGCCCTGGCGAAATTCGTCCCCGGTTTCGCGGGCCGCGCGCAGCAGCGCCGGCCAATCTTCGAAGTCGGTGGCGAAAATCTTCTCCACCATGCGGCGGGTCAACTCTGGAACCAGACGGTTGAGCATCGCCGGCGAATAGCCTTGCTCGTCCGCCAAACGGGCCCAGTACAGGTTATTCGAATCCCACGACTCAGCCAGCAGCCGGCTCGAGTAGCCCATAAAAGCTGGAAAGGGTTCCAGATTCAGCAGCTCACGCGCATAACTCTGCGCTAATACAGGATGAGGCACGCCGAAATCCCGGGAAACACGCTCCCAGCTTATTTCCTTCGGGTAACGTTGAGCCAAGCTCTCCAGCTCCTTACCCGCGGCTCCCCAGTCATCGCTCTGGTCAGGATATTTTCGCCGGAACTCAGCCGTCAGGTAGAAGGTGTCCGCCGGCGCGAGTTGAGGAAGCAACTCGGCCACGCGGCCAGCACGCAATTCCTGCTCCACGCGCTGTGATCTCTGGGGAACCATGCGCCTGGAAAGTATCTCAATCACCTCATTCCGCAATGATTCATCTTTAGCAGCCGCGGTTAATAATTCCTCGCCCGCACGCTGATAAAGGGCGACGGCGTGAAGTTCATTTTGGCTTACGCCCCACCATCGGGGCACGATCGCACTGGCCAGCAGGCCGGGCACCATCTCCTGCCAGATCAGGGCCTGTACATTCTCCGGGGTAATGAAATCCTGTTCTGCGGTGGCCAGAGCATACGGTAAGTCGGCCAGCGATCCCACCAAATGCGCGCCTCCGCCAGCCGGAGAACCGACGCCGAACAACTGCGGAGCCTGCCAGACTCGATCGATCCCGGTAACCGTTTCTCCCGCGAAGTCATGCGAGCGCACGAAAAGCGGATTGTTGTGGAGCATCTGAGCGCCCGGCGGCTCGTAGTAGGCGTAATTCAGTCCTACCAGCGTGTCTCTCAAGAACGGGGCAAGATGACCGCGCGCCTCCGCCAACCGCTCGGCAGAACCCGGCGCCTTGATGATCTTGGCCAGATCCGTTTTCATCTGCAGCTCGGTGTGGCGGTTGTCGTAGACGCCGGGTCCCCATTCGTATCTCTCATTGGTGCTGAAAATTGCCCGCGGCATCTCGAATTCGCGCAACTCTCCCGCCAGCGCGAGCAGTGCGTCGCTGTCGGCTTTCACCTGCTCTACGGAGTGCATACCGTCGCCCAGCGCCAGCAGCGCATCGAGAGAGACCAGACGCTGTCCGTCCAGGACCGCGCGCATTCGGTTAGCCAGTTCTTTGTGCATGCGCTGATCTTCCCCGTCAACCTGGTGAGGACCAGCCAGCAAATCGACGATTTCGTCCTGCGAAGCGTTGGGCTTGCCGGTGGCGGCCAGCAATAGCACTCGCAGTGAGTCACGGCCGGCGTCGAAGAGCTGAGGGGCGGAAGCCACATTGGCAAAGGGCTTGATCGTGCGTTGCCAGGATTCGTTCCATTGGTCGGCGGGGATCTGTCCCTGGCGGGCCAGGATTTGCCAGATTCCAACATTTGCCTGAAAGGTCCCCAGAGCGTTGCCTCGCAGAGTCTGGTTGGTAATGCGGTCCAAACTTACTGCCGTCTTGAGAAAGTCGGTGATCGAGGCGTCGTTCAAAGCGGAGAACTCGGAAAAAACAAGATACTGGTCGCTAAACTGCGGGAACTTTTCGGCCAGCAAGGCAACTGTCTCGGGCCGCAAGCGATGCTCCAGGCGCCGGGTACCGTCCAATTCATTCAGCGTGAGATAAACCTGTAGCGGCCCGGCATCGGTCTGCAATCGCGAAAGCGCAAACATTGCTTCCAGTAACTGATCTGGGTGGTTCCAGTGGTTGGCTCGCCCGCCCCACTCCCGCACCAGCCGGGATTCGGTTTTCTGGCGGAGGAGGTGCTTCCATACCTCCAGATTTCCCGGCACGTGGGGATCTCCGTCGGAGTCCCAGCGCATCCGAGTCACCAGCAGCAAGAGGCCTGGGTCCGGGCGAAACACCGGTCGCGCGGGGTCAGGGGAAGCGTCATGCTCTTTGAGCGCTTCGTAATCGCGCCGCAGGCGGCGAGCTTCGGTGAAGTGCGCTTGCTGCGTCGTATTCACCCGGGACAGCACATCGAAATAAGCGGACAGCCATCCTCGATCCTTCGCCAGCAAGCGCGGGATGAATTCTCCCGGCGAGTCCGGGCTCGCCCCTACCAAATCCTTCCAGCCGGGTTCCGCGTTGGCGCCGCCCGGCACAACCACGCGTCCCGAGCGAACGCAGATGTAACTTCCATAAAAATCCAGAACAGCGGCGTAGGGAGCAAGTTTCTTCAAACCCGGGGCTTGCCGCAACGCCGCTTGGGTCTCGGCATCCATCTTTGCCATCGCCCAATACAGGCGGGCCAGGCCACGGTCGTGCAATAGCCGGTCAATAAAATCTTGGCCGTTGTTCTCTTTAACGTTCCAGTCGCCGTCGCCAAAAAGGATGGGTACGACGGACGCGGGGTAGGCGTACACGAACGGCTTGCCCTGCTGGAGATCCCGTTCTAGTTCCGCTAACGGGAACCCGGAATCGATGGTGAGAAAAGCTCTGTCGGGATCGGCAGTCTCCAGGGCGGTAGTGCCCTGTCCACACTCTTGCCGCAGTCGATAGCCGAGGACTTCCAGCAGAGCCTTGGATTGCTCGCAACCGGGAACGCGAAGAACGCTCTCGGGACCAGCCAGCACCGCTAGTTCTTTGGCCTGCTGCACATAGCGAGCCAGCAGGATCAGAAACTCCGTGGGGTGCCCTTTGTCTTGGGAGCCCTCATAGCCCTGAGCAAATACGTTGCGAGCCAGCAAGGGGACGACCTCTTCCGATGACACCTTCTGGCTGATGCCGGCCATGCGCAAGAACGAGCGCAGAGGACCTGGAATAACAGTCGTCGCCGCATCGGCAGAATGCGCTGGCGCCGCCTGGGATGCGGGCGATGCCGGCAGAGTGGCGCCCCACGCATGGGCTAAGAGATCAGAACCGGTGAGGAGGAGTATCGCTAAGAAGTAAGCGGACACACGACGAAGAGATTTCATGGCAGGAACCTCTCGAACGCACGTGACATATTACAACGATCCTGAGCGACGCTAAGGAACAGAAGGTCGCCCCGGCTACTCAGTAGTTCGCGAGGCCGGGCTCCGAAGAACCGCGGGGGCGCCGCCCGCCGATCTCGGAGTAACAGGGTAATCTTCCGGTTCGGTTCGTCTCTCGATCCTTACGCGCTGGCCACAATAAATCATCGCACGCGCAAATCCAAGGCCTTTTCGGAATTAATGGAGAATCCTACTTTGAGCTAGGGAATATCTTCTCTCATCCCAAAGAGGCGGACATCGGTTTGTTACGGGATTGTTGCAGTGCACGTCCCAATAATGCCACTCCTGAGATGCTGGAGAACCTGTTGGCGTTCAGCGGGAAAACCGGCTCCAATGCCAGTCGCGAACTCGGTTGCACTGTTCATTGGGCAACTCCCGACATTCGGGCCAACACATCAAACACCACGGCAAAGTCCTGTTTCTCCAGGCCCATGCCGCGAGCCGCGGTTAGAAATTCGTTGGTGACGGCAGTCGCGGGTAACGGGACGTCGGGTTGCCGGCCCACTCCAGCGCTCGCAGCATGTCCTTCTGCATCATGTTGACGTCGAACCAAGCCTCGGGCGGCTGTTGCAGGACAAACCGACCGCGGTACTGGATCATGGGAGACGCCACTGCGCTATGAGTGAGGACGTCCACGAGTGTGTCCCTTGCTGAGCAGCCGGGCCACCATTTGGCTGCCCATCGCCCCCAAACCGACAAAACCGAGATTAGCCATAATTCCCAAACTCCAGACTATGAATACGGATTTCGCATTTTCAGGATGCCCGCGCACCTTAGCTATGCGGATATATCCTAAATCACAAGTGGAAGCCTCGATATCCACACGCTTTCATGCCGGCTCCGCCATTCATCGCGGCGGCATCTAGTCGTTTTGTACTATTGTTCTTACCGACACCCCCAATTAGTTTGTGGCACCAGAAGATCGCTGCGGGTCGCAACCCCTAATTCACATCTCGTACGGAATTCTTAACTGGTGGGTACTGCTACATTGCCGAGTTCAGCTACCGCGCAGGGTTTGCGGCGCGAGTTGGGCCTGGGCTCGACCACGGCCGCAATAATTGGCGGGATCATTGCCGTCGGCATCTTCCTCACTCCGGCCGGAATGGCCAAGGCGCTGGGCTCTCCCTTTTGGTTGTTGGTTGTCTGGCTTGCGGTTGGAGCGACGACCATGAGCGGCGCGCTTTGCTATGGCGAACTCGCCGGCCGCTTCCCGCGCGCCGGGGGACCTTATGTCTATTTGAAAGAGGCGTACGGACCCCGCCTGGCTTTTTTGTTTGGATGGATGTCCCTGCTGGTCATGGATCCGGCAATCACAGCCTCGCTGGCAACCGGTTTGGGCGGATACTTCGCATACATCGTACCTCTGTCTCCGCTTGCCATCAAGTGCGTTGGAATCGCCGTCATTTGGGCGTTGTGCCTGATGAATATTTTCAGCATTCGAACGAGCGCGGCCTTCCTGCGATGGACCACATGGCTCAAGCTCGGAGTGCTCGTGTGTTTGACGGTCTGGGCTCTGGTCTTCCGCCTAGGCTCGTGGTCGAACTTCACGCCGTTTGTGGCGCAGCGCCCGGGCTCGTTGCCGCTGGCTCCCGCGCTGGGCGTGGGAGTTGTAGGCGCGTTCTTCTCTTTTGGTGGGTGGTGGGATGTCGGCAAGATCGCCGGTGAGGTTCGCGATCCCGGCCGCACTCTGCCACGGGCCCTGCTGTTGGGAGTGCTGGCGGTCACAACGGTTTACATTGTGGTGAGCGCCGTCTTTTTGTACCTGGTGCCGTTGGATAAAGTGACCTCCGACCAAACCTTCGTCGCGCAAGCGGGAGAGGTCTTGTTTGGGCCGCTTGGCGGAATCATATTCGCTGCGATCGTCATCACCTGCCTGATCGGAAGCCTAGCGGCGCTCATCATGTTTGCGCCGAGAGTTTATTACGCGATGGCGCAGGATGGCCTCTTTCTGAAGGCGATCGCGCATACCCATCCTCGCTTTGGCACTCCCGCGAACGCCATCTTGATTCAGGGTTCGATCGCTTCTTTACTGGTTTTGATCGGCAGTTTTGAGCAAATCATCTCTTACGCCATTTTCATCGTGGTGCTCTTTCTCGGCCTCACCGTGGCCGGGCTATTCATTTTGCGTCGGCAGCAAGCGGCGGAATCGGTAGTCTTGACTCCGGGATATCCGTTCACGCCGGTTGCCTTCCTGGCGCTGGTGGCGCTGATGCTGGTTTTGGTCGCGGTGCGGTCTCCGCGAGGAGCCTTGATGGGCGTCATCGTCGTGCTTGCGGGACTGCCGGTGTATGAGGTTTTCCGCCACAGAACTGGCGCGGTGACTGCGACCGAGCCCGCGCGATCAGATATGCAACTTCCAGAAGAGGGGTAGTCCATGCCGACCAACGACGAAAGTAGCGCAAAGATTCCGGCGAGGGGCACCGAGGCGCCCGCGGCCAAACCCGCCACGAAGATCAGGATCATCGAGGACAACGAAGCCACTGGCGATACTGCCGCAGCTTACGATTTCTGGCGCGCCGGTTCCGGCCGGACGCAAGTTCCCGGCATCCTGAAGTGTTTCGGATCGCGCCCCGATTTCCTGCGCAGCGTGATCGAGATGGGGAACATCGTCCATTTTTCCGAGGGCCATCTCTCGCGCCGCCACAAAGAGATGATCGCGAGCTATGTTTCGTATTTAAACCGGTGCCCGTATTGACTGGACAGCCACGCTTACTTCCTGCGGGTTCAGGGAGCCACCGATCAATGCGTTGCGGCGATTCTCGAGGGCAAACTCGACGAGGCGGACCTCACTTCGGCAGAACGCGTTTTGCTGCAGTATGTGAGACTGATTACCGAAGCAGCCTACAAATCCACCGGCGATGATGTTGACAAGCTGCGAAATGCGGGCTGGAAAGAGGAGCAGATCGCGGAGGCCGTTTACATCGCCGCACTATTCGCGTTCTTCACCCGCGTGGCGGATGCTTTCGGCATACCCGCGCAGAACTATCTGGCCAGCGGAAAATTGACACCCTAGATTCCAAGGAGCCTGCTTTGCGCCGTACTACTGACAAACTATTCGCAGCGCTAATTCTCCTCACGATTGTTGCGCTTTCCAATTCGCTGAACGGTGCCACATGTCCCGCCGCTCAACATCCCATATTCAGGATTGCTGTCGCCCCGGAATTGGCGGGTGAGCCGCTCTCCGGCCGGCTGATTGTGATGATGTCCGACCAGCCCGGGCCTGCGAATAAGCTCGCCCCGACCTACGGCACGGATGCTCATGACGTATGGGTGGCGGCAAAAGAGGTTCACGATCTCACGCCGCAGTCACCCGCTGAATTTGACCCTGACGAGTTGGCCTATCCCGACAAATTCTGCGCCGCTCCCGTGGGAAGGTACCGAATGAAGGCGGTTCTCGACATCAATCACGACTTTGCCTACGACTATAGTGTCACCGACGGCGATTTGCAGAGCGCCATTGGGGAGCAGGCCTTCAATCCGGCTTCCGGCGACGTCATCTCGCTCACCCTAACAGAACGGAAAACTGATCCGCCGCTGCAGGTCCCGCCCCGCACCGAATTGCTGGATTTCGTAAGTCCGGCGTTGTCCAAGTTTTGGGGACGCCCGATTCACATGCGCGGCGCCATCGTCCTCCCCCCAGTTACAGTGCCGGAAAAAATCGTTATCCCACGGTCTACGAAACTCACGGCTTTGGTGGAGACCTCAGGGTGATGGTCGAACACACGGCTCTGGGCCTAGACAAGTTGACGGATGAAAAGAAGATCCCGGAAATGATCTGGGTGCTGCTGGTCGAGGCTTTTCCGACCGGCACTCACGAGTTTGCCGATTCGGTGAACAACGGCCCCTGGGGAAAAGCGCTCACCACTGAACTCATTCCTTACCTGGAAAAGAAATATCGTATGGACGCGAAACCCAGCGGACGCTTTCTTACCGGGCACTCCTCCGGAGGCTGGGCGGCGCTTTGGGTGCAAGTCACCCATCCGGAAATGTTCGGCGGCGCCTGGCCGACCGCTCCCGACCCCAGCGATTTTCGCAGCTTTACCCGCATCGATCTCACCCGGCGCCCGGTGGAAAACTTCTATCGTCACGACGACGGCAGTGTGCGGATGCTGATTCGGATGGGCGGCAAGGATGTTCAATCCGTCGAAGACCTCGCCAGCCAGGAACGCGTGTTGGGCGACTACAGCGGACAACTCGCGTCGTTCGACTGGGTATTCAGTCCGCGTGGCAAAGACGGCCGCCCGATGCCGCTGTTCGATCGGGATACCGGACGCATCGATCCTGAAGTTGCAGACTATTGGGAGCAACACTATGACATCGCCGTTCTCTTGCGCCACGACTGGAAGAAGATCGGTCCCTTGCTCGACGGCAAAATCCATCTAACGGTAGGCACCGCGGATACGATTTACCTGAACGAATCTGCGAAACTGCTCGAGCAGACGATCAAAGACCTGGGAGGTAAGGCTAGCTTTACTTACATGGAAGGTCGCAGCCATTTCGATCTTTACAAAGACGGACTGTTTGAGCAAATTGCAAGAGAAATGTACGCGGTGGCCCGGCCCGCGTACATCCCGAAGCCTGCGATCAACAAAATGGGGCCAAAACGGTGATCTGCAACGTGATAATCAGGAGCAAAGAACCACGCAACTATTCGTCCGAGGCTACGCGGTCCACGACTCAAAGTTCGAATGGAACAGACGATTGACATCGCGTTCGACATCCTGCCGCGTTACGCCGCGGCCGTCCCGTGAAAGCCGTCGATAGGACTCGGTCAGAATGGGGCCGATGGTTAAGCGCGTGTTTCTCCACTTGTAAATAACCTGCTCCAGCACACGCGCATCGGAGTGTTGCGGAATGAAGCTGGTACCTAGAACTTCCAAGCGTTCGCGTGTGATCTCCTCCACGATCGATGGATTGTTCAGAAACCACCAGCATCCAAACGGCATCAGGTTGCTGAATTTTCTGGCGTAGATGCAGAGTTCGTGCTGATTCTCCCGGCTGAGTATGCTCACCAGAAACCGGTTGTCGGGATAGTCACGGCACAGGTTCTCCAGGGCACGAAGGTCTGCTCTTCCCACGCCGTCGCCGGCCAGGCGTAGTCGAGGGTTGACCTGATAACGCACACCGATCATGAGCGACAGCGGCAGGTTCAACTCGCGGCATGAGGGCAGCACTGCTTCGCGCAGGATTTTGCTCTGCAGCGTGTCATCGGGGAACACGAAAGTGTCAGGCAGAGAGATGGCCATGTACACCGGATGCATGCGGCCATGCCACTCTGCGAGAAACCTGCGAATCTCTGCGATTGATTTTCCCGACGCGGCCTCGTCCACGTCATAGCCTTGGCTGGCCAGCGACTGCCAGTTCGCCGGCCAATTCCTCACGATGCGATCCAGACGCAGTACCGACTGAAATTGCGGATCGGCCGCGCTGCTCCTCTTCCAGGCGGCTGCTTCCGCCGGATCGAGAGGATCGTTGGTCATCACCACGCTGCTCAGGCCGGCCATCTTCAAAACTCGCGGAGCATGTTGTTCAAGCGTTTGCTCCTGAAAGAACTCTCGTGCCACGGTTAAGTCGCCGGCATCGGTCGGCAGGCCAAAAGCTTTGAGCACCGCGACCACTCCGCGCGTGGCCTCAGACAATGGAGTGTTTTCTACGAACAGAGTCTTCCAGATGATGTCGGCTTGCTTGGTCTTCGGAAGCTGCCAGTATTCTTCCGGCTGGATGGAGGAAAACCGGAACAGTTCCGCCTCTAAATAATGATAAGTAACCAATTCATCGATTCCCCACAATCCCAGCTTCCCGAACGCTGGAGGAAAAAGATGAGTGTGCATATCGATGAACGGCGTGGCAGCCATCGCGCGGTCGACCGCAGCCTGGAGTTGATTCTCCGGCAGCGGTTCGGCATTGCGGGGGTCTGTATTTCGCTCGAGTTGTTCGACTGATTTGGTTTCCATTCGCCTCTGCCCTTCCGCTCGCTATCCGTCAAAATTATGGACGATTCAATAATGTGATGATGGATGCTTGTCTAAGTAGAGTTCAAGTTCACGCTGCTATTCGGTTCGATTGAAAAGGCGCGTTTGTGATGTGCAGTGTGCTCCAGCACCACAGTAGTCCTTTTCGGAGCAATGCCTACGGCGCTTCGAAAGTCTCCGTCCTGGGCAGTTACAAGACGAACCGTGCTTTTCGTAGTGCACAGAACTTTTCCATTTAGCGAGAGCTCGGCGCGCCCGGAGACATACTTGAGTTCGGCAACGTTCGCTGGCGATAGCCGCAGCCGATAGCTGGATCGGACGTGCGCTCGGGGCGGACGAACGTTCCACTCCAAATTGATCCCCAACTGACCGGACTCCAGCGAGCCTCCACGTGAAATCCATAAACACCAGCGCGGCTGGAGAATAATCTCCGGTGTCAGCCGTGAATATGCCGTCGCGCGGGTCCATTTGTTGCAGGAATTTGCCTGCGCGACGAATGGCGGCGATCCATTGCTGCATCAGGTGCGCGAGATCGGCGGGCTTACCGTAATACTCCATCCAGCGCGGGGCGCGCAATGCGGTCAATGCCTGCGAAGCCCCTCCCCAGGAGTTTCGCGGAATCGGACGCACGAACGCGGGATCGTTGAGCGCAATCGAAGGCAGAGGGTAGGGCGCCCAGAACGCCGCCGGATTATGTATCTGGCGTCGGTAGATCGTCTCGAACAGCTTTTGATCTACCACATGTTCTCCCAATACTCGGCTGATCACATCACCACGAATGCGAATGACGCGGCCTTGAGCATCGAGATCGTAGAACGAAGCGTCTCCGGGTGAGTAGAGTTTGTCCAGGATCGCAGTACGAATCGTGGCAGCATCTGCCAGCCAACGATCCGCCTCGGAAGTCTTGCCCAGAGCCGCAGCCATCGCTGCCAGGGCAACGCGTCCGCCGTAAACTGTCGCCGAAAGATCGGGACACAACCGAGGCAGCGTGGGAACCGGAGGACATTTGCGCGCATCCCCGTCGGGGCAACGGTTAGGCAATCCGGCCCAGCGCGGGCTGTTGTCGTGGCCGGTATCCCAGGTGCAAAAGCCTTCGCATAAGCCCGTATGCCGCGTGTCCCGGTAGCTGCGAAGCCACGCGTCCCAGCGGCCGCATGCGCCGTAGGCTTTTTCCAAAAGCTCGCTATCTCCGGTTTCCTGCGAGAGTTCCCACGCGGTCGCGGCGATCGGAACCACCATTTGAATCTGTGCGAAGCCGGTGGCTGTGGTTCGGCTCCAGCATGGAATTTGCCCGTCCTCACGCTGCAGCGCGAAAAATGCCAGATGATTGTTGCGGGCGACGTCAGGACGAATGACGGAATACACCAGCCCCTCTTGCGGGGCACACTCCAGCCAGATTCCACTGTAGCTGCTGCCTTCGATCAGTACCGGGTGAGCATAGCCGGAAACGGTGGTCGTGTTGTGGGCCAGAACATCCAGGGCGCGCTTGTAGGTCGTCTGATATTGCGAATCGCTGGTTTCAAAGGAAATACGAGGCTCGGGTTTTTGGCCGGGTTCAGCCGCCGCAACCGCAGACTGGCCGAGCGCGCCTTGCCATCGCAATAACGGCAGGCCGCCAACCAAGAGTCCGGATTTCGTGAGGAATTCGCGTCGCTTCATCGGTCGCTTACCGCGTCCTCATTTTATGTCGGCAAAATCCGGGCTGCCAAAGCTGCGAAAATCCTTTACGTCGTGCAGCGCATAGGCAACGGTGTTCCTGCCGGCTTTCAGGCGAAACAGGTCCACTCCTTCCACGTCCTGCATCCAAAACGCCGGACGCTCATCGGAGTTCGACGTGGCAATCTCGATGTTGCTGAATTCGAGGTTGCGCGCATGCCGGATAAAAAACCCTCGCGCCGGCAAAGTCCCAAACATGGTCGCCTCCGGATAACCGTTTGCCGCCTCGGGTGGCTGCAGCGCAGCCCATTCCTTTGTGCCGCCGCCCAATTGGTGAAGGTACACGTCGGAGATCTTCAGGTCTTCGACCGGACTGCCGGGCACACCACTAATTATGGACGGGTATTCCGCTACCGCGTTCGAACTCACGATGTTGCTCATGATAACTCGCCTCAGGACCCCGGGAGCCACACCCTCCGGCCCTCGCATGCGGGTTCCCAGCCGAAGGAACAAGGGCGAATGCACCACTCCTCGCATGGTCAGATTGCTGATGGTGATGTCTTCGATCAGTGCGCCATCTACGGTCTCCAGCGCCAAGCCACGGCAGCTTTCAAAGACGCAATCGGAAATTGTGATGTTTTTGAACCCTCCGTTTGATTCCGTCCCGCACTTGATGCGGCCAACCGGTGGGCGGGAGCCGAGCGGGTACTGCATGCGTTTGAATGTCCCATCCAGAAGCGTGCCGTAGTCGTAGATCCCGGTCACGTAGCAGTTGCTGATAGTGACATTCTCCGTGGCTCGCGCATATCCCAGAGCGAATGAACTCTTGGGACAAATGGCGTCGTCCCAGGGCGAGTTCACCGTGCAGTTGGAGACGTGAACATTCTTGCAGCAGTCGATGTCGATCCCGTCGCGGTTGGTATCGATCTTGATGCCGTCTATGTTGAGGTTGTCCACGGCGGTAAGCAGCATGGCAAAGTGTCCGCATGCCAGCATGGAGAAGTCGCGAAAAATAACGTTGCGGCAATTCTTCAGCGCGATGCCTTTGTTCCCCACGCCCGGACTCTCAGCATGAGGTAGCTCGTTCTTTTCGCCCCGACTCAAACCCTTGCCCCAAATCAGCCCCGGACCGTAGATGCCGACATCATGAAGGTCCTCGCCCCAGAGAAGACTGTTTCGCCAGTGGTTGTGGCCGAAGTCCTGGAACCTTTCCCAGGGCTGCGGCGGACCGGCGGGATCATAGCCTCCCGTGGCCGTTCCTTCGGGAGGAACATCGGCGGCAAGAATCACGGCGCCGGCGTCGAGATAAAGCGAAACCGAGCTAGCCAAATGAACGGAGTAGCAGAGGTAAGTTCCCGCGCGGAAATAGACCGTGCCGCCACCAGCCGAGGCTGCGGTTGCAATGGCTCGATTGATGGCGGGAGTGTCGACAGTCTTCCCGTCCGCCTTGGCGCCGAAGGCCTGAACGTCGTAAGCGCCCGGCGTGGGCCCATCTGGCCGGGATGCGGAACGATCCTTCGACTCCCCGGCAAGCGCCGGAAGCGCGAGCGGCGAGGAGCCGAGGACCGATCCGATTCCGGTAGCGCAAACGGCAAGAAGGAAGTCCTTTCGCGTCATTCCATTGGGGAACACATTTTCTCCCTGGATAGTCAGTGTGAAGTCTGGTATGGAGCGGAAAGCCCACTAACCGCCCCAAAGTTTATCAGGACGTTGAACGATTTCCGACCCCGCAAACTGCAAGAAAGATTGAGCTTGACAATCGCAAGCGCCATATCCTAGCATCACTCGCGTTTCAATGGGTAAGTAATTTCAAATCAGCACTGTCAACTGGGGCGTGAGCTTCTCAAATTTGGGGGTATCGTTATGAGCGCGAGTCTAAATCTCCGCGAATCACTGCTGCGTCTACGCGCCAATGGCCGCATTTGGCATGCGCTGTGTCTCACCGTTTTGAGCGCAATTGTGATGCTGGCTGCCCAAGGGGCCGCAGCTCAGGGTTATGGAAAGATCTCCGGAATTGTGGCCGACCCCGCCGGAGCGGCGGTGCAGGGTGCAAAGATTACGCTGACGCAGGTGTCCACCGGCGAAACGACGGTCACGACTACCGGCGGCGAAGGCGCTTACGTTTTCCCCTCCCTGCGGCCGGCGGAATATAACCTGTCCGCCACCAGTGCCGGCTTTGGAACGTTCGCGCAGAACGGCGTCGTATTGCAGGCTGACGCGTCAGTCACGATAAATGTCAGCCTCAAGGTCGGCAAAGCCTCCGAGATTGTCACCGTCGAAGGCAATGCGACCCAGGTGGATACGAGTTCTGCGACCATTTCTCAGGTGGTGGACCAAAGGCGAATCAACGATCTTCCGCTGAACGGCCGGAACGCCGCATCGCTCACTACTTTGGTTGCGGGCGTTGTTATCGCACCCAATGCCCAGGCCGACCAAGGACTCACCAAGACATTTCCGGTTGCGGTGACTATCACAGCTAACGGCACTCGAGTCGGCCAGACCACCTACATGCTGGATGGCGGCAATAACGTCGACGAATATACGAATGTGAACGCGCCCTTCCCCTTTCCGGATGCCCTGCAGGAGTTCAGCGTTCAGACCAGTAATTACAATGCCGAATACGGCCAGAATGCCGGCGGCGTGGTCAACATCGTGACCAAGAGCGGAACCAACAGTCTGCACGGCGACGTGTTCGAGTATGTCCGCAATGGGTACTTCAACGCCCCGAACTACTTTAGTCCAGGCAAAGCGGTGGATCCTCTTAAGAGAAATCAGTTTGGAGGCACAATAGGTGGACCGATCAAACTGCCCGGAATTTCGACGCCGCATTCATTCTTTTTCGGCGGCTATCAGCGGACGGTTATACGCAACAGCCCGCTCAGCGACAGCGCGGCGTTTGTGCCCACCCAGGCGCAGTTGAATGGCGTCTTCAACGTACCTAACCTGGCGGGATGCATCAAAAATCCGTTTACCAACGTTACCTATCCATGTACCGCGACAGCTAACACGGCCGGCGTCAGCACCGTCAACCCCGCGGACTACAACGCATCTTCTCTGGCGTTATTGAATCATCTCCCCAAGGGAGACGCTACGGGAGCTATTTTCTTCCGCAAGCCGACCAGGCAGAATTTGGATGAAGCCATCGGGCGGTTCGATCAAGAGATCGGTCAAAAAGATAAACTGAATGTGCGCTATTTTTACGACCGGTTCCACAACGGTGCGGTGAACGATCCCACCAACCTGCTGACCTATTCCGATCAGGCTACGATCAACTATCAGAATGTTCTATTCTCAGAAACCCACGTTTTCTCTGACCGGCTGCTGAATAACTTCATCTTTAATTACCAGCGCGACAACTCCGCGCGCGGCCCCGTTGCGGTTGCGGGAGGCATCAGCGTTGCCGATCTCGGGGTAAATATCTGGCAGCCCGCGCTCAAGCAGATCAATCAGATTCAGGTAACTGGCAGTCAGGGTTTCAATATTGGCGACAACCCGGCAGCCACTTTCCACAGAATGAACTACACGGCCAGTGACGATATTCATTGGGTGAAAGGCACCCACGACCTCGCCTTCGGCTTCCACGGCGAACTCAGCCGCGTAGACCTGAATAACTTGTTCCGTCAACCAGGAATTTTTCAGTTCACGGGCTCGAATGTCGGCAATGCGGTGGCCGGATTCCTGCTTGGCTATGTGAATACCTTCCAACAGGCCTCGGGGCAATACTTCAACACCCGCGGCAAGTTTTTCGGTTTCTACGGACAAGACAGCTGGAAGCTCAATCGCAGGCTCACCCTGAGCTACGGCCTGCGCTACGAGCCCTTCTTCCCGTGGCACGAAGCCAAGAACCGGATGGGCGCATTCAGTCCCACTGCGTTTGCGGCGGGTACTCACTCGACGCAATTCCCCAATGCGCCGATTGGACTGCTCTTCCCCGGCGATCCCGGCATGTTGCGCGACGGCATCCGCAAGGTGATGACCGACTTCATGCCCCGAGTCGGCTTTGCCTGGGATGTGCGTGGGGACGGGAAAACCAGCGTGCGCGGCGGCGGCGGCATATTTTATGACACGCGCTTAAGCAGCGTATTCAATAACATCTATTCGAACGGCTCACCCTTCGTGACTCAGGTAGGTTTGACGCCTGCGCCCGGCAACTTCAGCAACCCTTACGGGAATACTGTCAATCCATTTCCCGCGCCGCAACCGCCGCCGAACACGGCTCCGTTCCCGGCTCAACCTTTCCTGACGTTTGATCCTTACCACGAGTTTGAAGTTCCACGCATCTACAACTGGAACCTGGCGATTGAACAGCAGGTCACCAGCAGCACGCTTTTCCGGCTGGCCTACGTCGGCTCGCGTGGCAACCATCTTTGGCTTCCCATCGAACTCAATCCGACGGTCTTCAACCCGGTCACGGGCGCCGCGCCTCGGGTTTATGCTTCGGCGTACTCGCAGCAGATTACCGAGGCTCAATACAGCGGAAACACGAACTACAACTCTCTGCAGGCGACCTTCGAGGAACGCCTCCGCCGCGGAATGTCACTTTTGGTCAACTACACCTGGTCGAAAGCTCTCGACAATCTGCCGTATAACGCGAGCGTGACCGCGATCGGAGCCAACAATTCCTATGTGCTCCCCACTTATGAACCGAACTTCAAGCGCTTAGATTACGGGCCATCTGATTTCGATCACCGCCACGTTCTTGCGATTTCCTACGTGTGGGAGCTGCCCAAGGTAAGCAATAGCTGGGGGCCTCTCCGTTACATCCTCAACGACTGGCAGGCCAACGGCATCATTCAGTTCCGGAGCGGCGACCCGCTGACCATCGTCTCCAGCTCTTCCGACAATTCCAAAACCGGACAGATGCGCGACCGGGCCGTGTTTTTGGGCGGGAATGCCTATGGCAATCAGGCATGCGCGACTGTGACTGGCTTGTGCAAAGGCTTCCTGAATCCCAGCGTGTTCACCAACAACCCCCTAACCAATATCGCAAACCCGGCTCTGCCGCTGAGGTACGGCAATGTCCAGAAAGGCGCGTTCTACGGACCGCAGTTCACCGATTGGGACGCCAGCCTGATGCGTCACTTCAACTTTACCGAGCGCTGGAAAGCCGAATTCCGCGCCGAATTCTTCAATATGCTGAACCACCCAAACTTCGGCGATCCGGCAACCACTCTGGGAGGAAGCTTCGGACGCATCACCAGCACTACGTCCAACGGCCTGGTCACCTTCGATCCGCGCATTGGACAACTCTCATTCAAGGTTCTCTTCTAGGGTCCGAGGGAGTTTGGAAGCAGTGCAGACAAACGTCTGCACTGCTTTCTTCTGTAGATCAACAATGGAACGACGGGCGCCTCGCGCGTCAGGGCACAGGCCCGCGGTCTGACGGGCGAGGACGCCCTTCGTTCCATTGCAGTTATCACATCTCAGGAAGACGGGTGATGTAGGCTGTTGCAGTAAGCAGGTGAACCGAAATGCTCACGCGACGCGGATTACTTTCCGGGGGATTGCAGCTAGGAGCAGGCTTGGCGGCAGCAAGTCTTACCGGCTGCACTCACCGAGTGCACAACGGCGCCGGAAGTCCCACTGGCAATGTTACCGGCCGTGGTTCCTTGAAGACACACGCCGAAGCGCAGGGATTGTTCGCCGGGGCCGCGGTGCCGGTGCAGTTGCTGCGCACCGAACCGGACTTCGCGCGCGTTCTGGCCGAGCAATACGACATGCTGGTGGCAGAAAATGCCATGAAGTGGAAGCCACTGCGGCCCGCGCCGGATCGATTCTCGTTCGATCAAGCCGATGAGTTGGTAGCCTTCGCCGAACAGCACCAGATGAAAGTTCGCGGGCACAATTTTGTGTGGCATGAGTCCATACCGGATTGGTTCGCCACCACGCTGACCAAGGAAAATGCGCGGCAGTTCTTGACTGACCACATCATGACTGTGGGTGGCCGCTATCAAGGCAAGATTCACTCCTGGGACGTAGTGAATGAAGCCGTCCTTCCGAAAGATGGGCGCGAAGATGGGCTGCGGAAGTCTCTCTGGTTCGAGTTGCTGGGGCCGGAATACATCGATATCGCCTTTCGCACCGCGCGCCAGGCTGATCCGCAGGCGCGGCTCACCTACAACGATTATGGAATCGAATACGACAACGATGAACAGGAGCAAAAGCGTGGCTTGGTTCTGCAACTGTTGCGCCACATGAAGGCGGCCAATGTGCCGCTGCACGCGGTAGGAATCCAGTCGCACATCAAAGCGGGATCGCCATACAAGTTCGGCAAGGGACTTCGCGAGTTCATGGCCAGCGCGCGTGGCCTGGGGCTTGAGATTTATTTGACCGAACTGGATGTCAATGAGGATGACTTGCCTTTTGACGATGTTGCGCAACGCGACCACGCTATCGCGGCTGTCTATCGCGACTATCTGACCACGGCACTAGCCGAGCCCGCCGTAAAAGCCGTGCTCACTTGGGGCGTGAGCGATCGGCACACCTGGCTCAATGGCGGCCCAACCCACAAGAGAAAGCAGCCCAACCGCCCGCAGCGGTCCTTGCCCTTCGACAGCGATTATCGCCCGAAGGAAGCGTTCTTTGCGATGCGGGAGTGCTTCGATTCCCGCAGTCGATCATGATTTTCTGCTCCTTACGCGTAGCTGGTGACTGACTCGGCATTGCGCTCCCGCCGTTCGGCAGTAATGCGCTCCAGATAGCCGCTCTCGCGGAACGCTTGCAGCGGCTCTTCGGGAAGGCCGTGGCTTTTCCGCCATTCGCGCAGAATAGGACGGACATCGTTCCAGAACGCGCCCCGCAGGCACTCCTCCGCTTCTACCAAATTGCACTCCTGCTGCAGCTTCTCCAGGCGCTCATGATCCACGGTAGCGGCTTTGGCGCAAAGCTCCTGGGCAGTGCATACGCTCTGAATCACGGCCTCGATTTTGCCCTTCAGATTGTGACTCTGGTCGAGCATGTAGGCCAAATCCGCGGGAGCGCCCGTCTGCCATTCGTAGGTATGAATCTCGTGAAAGATGCGGAAGACCTGATAGGGATCGATGGATCCAAGAGTCAGATCGTCGTCGGCATAGCGGCGGTCGTTGAAATGAAATCCGCCAATCATGCGATGATGCAGGAGCCAGGCCACGATCTGTTCGATGTTCTGCGCCTGGTAGTGGTGGCCGGTATCGACCAAAACGAAGGCTTGTGGGCCCGCTTCCTTGGCCAGCAGAAAAGCCATTCCCCAATCCGCAATGTCGGTGTGATAAAACGCCGGCTCGAATGGTTTGTACTCGATCAGCAGACGTTGCTTCGGATTCAGGCGCTGATGAACTTCCTTCAGTGCCGCCTCAAACCAGGCGATGCGGTCGCGGATGCTCTGCGTTCCCGGATAGTTCGAACCATCGGCGAACCAGGGAGAAATATCGCGGCAGCCGAGAGCGTCCGCGATGGCGACGCAATCCAAAATGTGATCGACGGCGCGCCGCCGAATCGCGGCGTCGGGGTTCCCAACCGAACCGTATTTGTATTCCTGGTCCTGAAAAACATTGGGATTGATCGAGCCGGCGCGCACTCCGTATTTTTCTTCCAGCTCGCGAATCTGCGCAATGTCCTTCAGTCCGTTGGGCAAGTCCCACTGTATGTGCAGAGCGACGGTGGGAGAGGCGCCGGTCAACCCGTGCACCAGGCCCGCATCGCTGACTTTATCTTCGAGGGTAACGGCGGCGGCCGGTTGCATGAACTTTCCAAAACGCGTCCCCGTATTGGCAAATCCCCAGGAGGGCACCTCGATTTTTAAAGCATCCAGCGCGGGATAGATGAGTGCTTCGAGCTTATCCGTCATCCTGATCGCCTTTAGTACCTTTCCTCCTCAACCCTAGCGGCTGAGCGCAGACTCAATTTGCGCCGGCGCCATGGCCGCGGCTTCCAGCCTGCCCGCCCAGTCTGCTACGACCGAGGCGATCACGCCAGTATCGGCGGTGTAATCTCCAGCAAGAGAGGCAAGCTGGATGGCAAAATTTCCTACGGTCGCACTCTCAGCCGGGCCGAGCACCACCTCGAGGCCGGTGGCTTGCTCGGTAAGCCGGTTCAGCAGGCCATTCTTGCTTCCTCCGCCGACCACGCAGATACGCTTAAGACACCGCCCTGTGATATTGGCTAAATTTCCAAGCACAGTGGCGTAGCGCGCAGCCAAACTGTGCAGGATCAAATTCGCCATCGCCGGTTCGTCCGAGATCGCCGAATGCCCTGCCCGTGCAAGTTGCGCATTGATTCGCGCCGGCATGTTTCCTGGAAGCAGCAGCGTGGGATCGTCCACATCGAAGACGCAAGGAGGAGCGGGAAGACTCGCGCATTCCTTAAGCAAATCGTCCAGCGTCCAGGATTGGCCTTGCGACTGCCAATGTTGCATGCACTGCTGCAGCAGCCACATGCCGTTCACATTCTTGAGGAAATTGATTTTGCCGCCGACTCCGCCTTCGTTGCTGAAGTTGCTTCGCTGTCGCGTCTTCGCTGAGGCAGGGAGAATCGAGCACGCAGCCCACCAGCGACCAGGTCCCGGAACTGATGAAAGCCCAGTCGTCGCCTCGAGCAGAAATTCCCGCGACCGCCGACGCCGTATCGTGACAGGCCGGTGCGATCAATCTGGTATCGCGCAGCGCGGGCAGCCATGCCAGTGCGCCTTCCAGCCGTCCCACGTCCGTTCCCGGCGAAACCACTGGGGGTGCGGCCTTCACGTCCAGGCCTGCCGCGGCAAAAATCTCCTCGCACCACGCCCGGTCGCGGACCGCTAGCATTTGCGAGTGCGTGGCGTTGGTGTACTCGGCAACCCGTTTGCCGCCCAGGTGGTGCAGCATGAACTCCGGCAGGTTTACCCACGGAGCGCTCTGCTCGCTGCCCTGCGACCCATCCGCATAGAGCTGATACAGCGTGTTCAATGTGACGATCTGTACGCCCGTGAGACCGTAAAGCCGGTCGGCGGAAATGCGCGCGTGAACTTCCTTGAGTGCCGCCGTAGTTCTTTCATCGCGATAGCAAAAAGGATTCGCGATGGGATGCCCCCCGGGATCCAGGCGCACATAGTCCACCGCCCAACCGTCCACGCCGATGGCGGCGATGCCCTCGGGCGCGAGGTCGGCGCATGCCCGCAGGCCTTCCTCCACGCCGTCGCAGATGCGGCGTATGTCCCAGCGAAGAGTGCCTTGCTCCTGCACCGGCGCGTTAGGAAAACGGTGTACCAACTGAATTTCCGGCTGATCATCGACCCATCGCAGCAGGGAAACGCGGCAGCTTTCAGCCCCCAAATCAACCGCGACCAAGGCGGGCTTCGCGTCGCGCTGTGGGAGCCGGGTCATCTCAGGAAAGCCTCGGCAAGCCCGCCATCCACGGGAATCAGATGGCCGGTGGTGCAGCGCGATTTTGGTCCGGCGAGAAATAAGATTGCTTCCGCACAATCGTTTGGATCGATCGCCTGGTGAGTAAGAGTGCGCGCAGCGTAGAAGTTTGCCAGCAGCGTGCGCAGGGCGTCGTCGCCTGAGGTTTCTTCGAATGGAATGCCGTATTTCCTGAGCGAGGCCATCACCCGGTCGCGGGGGAACATAGTCGAGCCCTTGATCACCGTCGCTGGACTGATGCCGTTGACCCGGACCTTTGGCGCCAGAGAAACCGCCAACTCGCGAACCAGATGGCTGACTGCCGCTTTGCTCAGATCGTAAACTTCGCTGCCGCGCTTGGGAACGACGGCATTCGCCGAACTGGTCAGCACCACGGAAGCCTCAAGGTTCTGCTCCCGCAAAATCCCCGCCAGTTCATCGGCCAGCAGATAGTTGGCGGTGACATTCACGTCAAGGGTTTGGGCCCACTGCTGGTCGGTGATTTTTCCGTTGGCCGAGGAAGGAAATAGCGCCGCAGTATTCACCACCACATCGATTCCGCCGTAAGCAGCGACCACGGAGCGAATCGCCTCGCGAATGGCGTCGCGCTTCTGGATGTCGACCGCGACTGCGACAGCGGCTTCTCTACCCGCTTTGTGTTTCGCGGCGTCAGCAACCGATCGCGCGGCTTCGCGATCGCGATCCGCGACCGCGACATGCGCTCCGCGTTCGGCGGCCAGAAGCGCCGCTGCCTGCCCGATGCCGCTGCCGCCTCCAACCACCAGAACCACGTAGCGGCTCAATTCTTTCTCCGGAGGCTGGCGCCGGAGTTTCGCTTCTTCCAGCTGCCAGTACTCTATGCCGAAAGCCTCCGCCAGAGGCAGAGCCACGTAGTTGGAATGCACTTCAAACGCCGAGGTGGGAGCGGCCGCGCCCGCCTGCGGCAATTCGCGGGGCGTTTCTCCTGAGCCAAGAGCAGTCGCGCCCTCCATCACGTGGATTGCGTTTGTATAAAATTCGCCGGCGAGCCGAGCTTCGGTCTTACTCTTGCCGAAGCTGAACATGCCGATTCCCGGGATCAGAACCACCGTCGGATTCGCGTCCCGCATGGCCGGCGAGTCCGGCTTGGCAAAGGACTGGTAGTACTTCGCATACTCCGCGCGATATTGTTCCAGTGCCGAATCGATCTGCGCGCGCAGGGACTGCAGATCGACTCCAGGGTGCCACGGAACGAATAAAGGGCGGACTTTGGTGCGGATAAAGTGATCCGGACAACTCGTGCCCAGGTGCGCCAGCGCCTGCGCGTCCTGCGAGTTCACAAACTGCTGCACCTCGGGAAGATCAGTGTAGTGGCCGATCATGCGGCGGGAAGTCGAAACCCGTCCGCGCAGGAACGGAAAAATATCTACCGCCAATGCGGAGCGTTCGGGCAGCACCTCGAACCGCGGGCCGCCAAAAAGCGATTTGCCTTTGGCCTCGATATGATCCAAAACGAACTGCCCCAGTTGGTCGATGATCGAAATCGTATTTTCATAACAATCCCGCTGCGTCTCGCCCCAGGTAAACAGCCCGTGTCCGCCCAGGACCACGCCATCGCAATCCGGGGCGTCCTGCACGGCGCGGCGCAGCATCATGGCCAATTCGAAGCCCGGACGCTGCCAGGGAAGCCAAATTAGCCGGTGCTCGAAGGCGTGGTTGAATCCTTCCATCTTCTCCCGCCCGTTGGCGGAGGCGGCCAGCGCGATGCCCCAGTCGGGATGCAGGTGGTCGATGTGTGGAAAGGGCAGAAATCCGTGTAGCGGAGTATCGATCGACGCTGCTACCGTGCTCTTGCCAAAGGCGCAGAGCGGATACATCTCCACCATTTCATCTTCGTGCTCGACGCCCCGATAGCGAGCCTCCAGGGCACGCAGTTTGTCCAGATAGAGCGCCGCCAGCCCAGTTCGCTGGATGCTTCCGAGGTCGCCGCCGCTGCCCTTGATCCAAAGCACTTCCCGCTCGGTCCCATCCAAAGGATCGAGTTGCCGAATCTTCGAACTGGTGTTGCCCCCGCCGAAGTTGGTGATGCGCAGATCGGAGCCCAGAAGATTGGAGCGGTAACGCAGCAACTCGACCGCGTCCAACTCCCTCGCGGCACGTTCGTCCCAACGGTCTTCCAAGTAGCGCAGGGCGGTTTTGACTTTCATGAAAGCATCGTACTCGGGGAGAGGATCAGCTTGCTGGTCTGGCTATCCCCAGCAAAACACATATCATACTCCATGAATGCAATAGGGCAACAATTTCTATTGGGAATTACGGTGATCTAAAAAACTGCGGGTTAGGTGGCTAAGCTTTGCTGACCACCTGCAGCGACGTCGCCGTAACCAGCTGATGTTCCACATAGTTATAGGGAGGAACTCGCTGCCCGGCGAGCAAGGCCAAGCCAAGGTGGATGAGCCGAGGCCCATAGCTCTGAGCTTCGTGCGACACGGAGCCGATCAGGGGGCTGCCGCTGATCTTCATCTCTTCCAAGGCCTCGGGAATGCAGTCCTGCCCCACGATGGCGACATGCTTTTCGAGCTTCAGCTCGGTGATGGCCTGCACCGCGCCCAGGGCGCTCGTATCGGTGGCGGCCGCAATCAAGATCCCCCGATCATGCGGATTGCGGCGCAGAAAGTCGAACACCAGCCGATAGCTCTTGTCCCTCATGCCGCGCCCGTCCATGCGGACCAGATTGCTTTCAGAAATGGACGGCAGAACGGATCGAATACCCTCAAACGCCCCGGTAATTCGGCTCTGCACCAGCGGACCGGCTTCCTCGATGTCCAAACCAAACACCCAGCGCACCTTGCCACCCCAGGCTCGCTTGGCGTGCTGCGCCAGATGTTCGCCCGCCTCAAAGCCCACGAGATAGTTATCAACGCCGAAAAATGTGGAGTGCGGATGCGGAATGTCCACCGCGATGAGCGGAATGCCGGCGTCGTCAATTTTGTGCGCAATCACTGGCGCGACTCGCTGGTCAATCTGGAATTCGATCACCAGATCCACACGCTGCCGGACAAACTCATCGGCATTGGCCAAAGCGGTGGAAGCGTCATAGCGATTGTCCAGGACTAACAGGTCGACACCGGCCGCGGAGGCCGCGGCATTGAGACTCTCGGTAACCTCCTGCGAAAATGGCATCTCCGCGGACTGGCTGCCGAAGCCGAAGCGGGCCTTCTTGGGGCGGGCCATAAAGCGATACAGCCCATCCTCGGACTGCGCCACGTAACCGCGGTGCACGAAGGTCTTCAAAATGCGATAGATGGTAGTCTTGGAAATGTGGCTGCGCTGGTACATTGCCTCCAGCGAAATCGGGCCGCGCTCCTTTTGCAGCAGCTCAAGAATATCGAGCGCCTTGGAGAGCACGGGAATAAGATAGAGCCGCCTGGGAGCGGGCCGCTTCAAAGGGTTACGCCTCGTCGCAAATATGCCCAGCGACTATAGCGTATCGAGTCATTCTCAAGTGAGTGCATAGAGACGTAGGTGATTGTGCGTCAGAAGTAGCATAATTTCAATAGGGAATTTACGTAGCTATTGACAGATAGAGCGGTTGACGGCTAGAGTTCAGGCCTTTGAGTGTTCCTATCCGCTGCTAAAAATATCACGTGGGCCCAAATCCCCTTTTAGGTGTCGTCTTCCACTGGCTCGGCGGTCTTTCGTCGGGTAGTTGCTATCTCCCTTTCCGGGGGATTAAACGCTGGGCATGGGAAACTTATTGGCTTTTGCAAGGCGTCATTAGCTGGATCGTTGCCCCCATCCTCATCGGATTACTTCTGGTCCCGGGTCTTCCTGCCATTCTGCACGCGGCGCCTACGCGAAGCATCGTACTGGCTTACTTTTGGGGCTTCATGTGGGGCTTTGGTGGGCTGACTTTTGGTCTTTCGGTTCGCTATCTGGGGCAGTCGCTAGGTTACGCCATCGCTCTGGGCCTGACCGCGGCGTTCGGAACGCTGATGCCTCCTCTGTTCGCCGGCGAGCTGGGCAGCATTGCGGCCGAGCGATCGGGACAAGTCATACTCCTCGGAGTGGGAATTTGCTTGGCTGGCATCGTGCTAACCGGAATTGCGGGCCACCGCAAAGAACAGGAACTCAGCCACGACGCCAAGAGAGGAACTATCAAGGAATTTGATTTCGCCAAGGGCCTGACCGTTGCGATCTTCGCCGGAGTTATGAGCGCCTGTTTCGCCTATGGACTGGCCGCTGGAAAGCCGATTGCAGCTCTTTCCAGGGCATACCTACGCGATAATGGCCGCGCTGATTTGTGGCAGAATCTGCCGGTCCTGGTGGTTGTTCTGTTGGGCGGTTTCACCAGCAATTTCATCTGGTCCATGTCGCTCATCGTGCGCAATCGAACCGCCTCCGAATATTTAGGGTTGCCTTCGAAAAAGCTCTCCCCGGCGACCTCGCTGGGCGCTGCTGCCGCCGGTGCCGCGCGGCTGGACTCCAGAACCCTGACGTTCAACTACCTGCTTTCCATTTCTACCGGACTGATGTGGTACTTCCAGTTCTTCTTCTACAGCATGGGCCAGACGAAAATGGGGAAGTATGATTTCTCCAGTTGGACACTCCATATGGCGAGCATCATCATTTTTTCCACGCTGTGGGGAGTGCTGCTGAAAGAATGGAAGGGCTCAAGCCGGCGCACCGAAATCCTCGTGGGGCTCGGCCTTGCAGTGCTGATTCTATCGACGGTCGTTGTGGGCCTGGGAAATTATCTCAAGATGCAAGCCGCGCAGTAGTTTCAGATCAATCGTGAGATGTCCCGCCGGTCGGCCCGAGTCACGCCCCAACGACGGCCTTCGATTCATCCTCACCTGTTAGCTGGTTACGCAGTCAACGATATACCCCGAGATTGCGCAATTCGATACGAGGCGTGATCCGATGGGTAACCGGCGCGATCCATTGTCATGAAAATCATTTGATAGACAGCTTGAAGATCGGGGGATGGCGTCCTTCAATCGTCCGCCTCTCTTTAAGGTTTTGCCGGTTTCATCGAATGACTCATACATGAACGGCCAGAACCGGGCATGGTCCCAACTGGATGACTCTGTGGGGTCGTCGCCAAACACCGCGAGGTCAAGGCTGGTGCGGCCACGTACCGCCATAATTACCGCGTCAGTTTGCGCTTTCAGAGTAACTCGGATGATCTCTTTATAAGGCTTTCCGACGCGCACAGGGGTTTCAATTCGGTACGCTTGCCGCTTGTCCGCCGGCGCATGGGCCTCCTAAGGAAACCACAGCGTCAAACTCGCCTCTTACTTCCCGCAGAGCGCGCTGAATGGCGGCGAACTCAGAAAGGTGTCCTAGCTGGCCGGATACGCCGAAATATTCAGCGTCGGCGGACTCTGGCAGCGCAAGAATCTGCTTAAGAACCTCCAAGGGGCGCCCCTGATGGGCCAGGACCGTGGCATTCTTGGCACCAGCCCGGACCACCTTCACAGTTAGTGCGCCGAGATTGATGCCTACGCAAGACATCGCGGCCCTCGTGCTGCAGGAGTTATCGAATTAGGACCTCACGGCAAATCTCTCACATTTGGCCTGTCCCGTTGCGCTAACCCTATGTTCTCGTGGCGCACTTTCCGGCGGCCGTTTCATTCGACCAGGAGATCACCAAGGCGCGCTGCCCATTCGACAGCAAGGGCGATGAGTTGACGGCCGAATCGATAGCGATCTGCAGCAACCATGCCTGTACCCGAAAGACCATGCTCCATAGGTGAGAAGCCAACACCACCAAGACCGCGCCGGCAACCAGCCAAGCGGAGACCACCGGAAAAGCGAACCGTCCTGCAGGGTTCAATAGAAAGGCCACCAGAGCGCAAACTAAGATGATACCGGCAAAAAAGATGCCTCCTAGCTTGATGGTTTCGGCAAAGTCAATCGTAGTGTCTGCAACATCGTAGGCATCCCGATACCTCTCCATAGCGGTTGTGCTTTCAGGGGATTCCTCAGCAAAGGGAATTACTTTTGCGGTGCTCATAACAAAACTCCTCGAGATAAGATTGAACGCCATTTCTACCCGATCTCGCACATCACGAAGAGAAAACTCACGTATCCCTATATAGGCTGCTTGTAGTCCGTTTACAGGGATGGAGATCACTCTTTCTTGCAGACCGTGGTTTATAACCGCGTCGGTAACTGACTGTGACCACCGCCGCCAAGCAAAGATTAATACCCCACGGCCTTCCCTCACGCATCGCCGGGTCAGCTTGGCTTTCTTCTAGGCTGCTTTTGCAACATGGGCCGTATCACCTCCAACTATGCTGCTGCGTTGGCAAATCTCCTTCAAAGCAGTGGAAAGCTTTGCCGCATCGATCGAGTCGCAGCGGATAAAATCACTGACCGAAAGCATCCCTTGCAGGTGCATGTTCTCGTCGGTAACCGGTAGTCGCCGGACTCGCTTGTCGCCCATCAGTTGCAGCGCGGTTTCTACATCGTCTTCAGGATGGCAGCAGGTCGGATAGGGCGTCATACAATCACTAACCCATATATGTGCCGGATATCTTCCCGGCGCCACCACTCTGAGACAGAGATCCCGATCGGTTACAACTCCGATCAACTTACGATGAAAAAGTTCTTCCACCACCGGCACGATACCGGTGCCTGCGTGGTCCATCAGGGCGGCAACGGCTTCGACTGTCCAATACGGCGTGCAATAACTCGGCCTCGAGGTCATGATGTCTTTCACTTGCATGACACACCTCCTACTTTCGAGTACAGCAGCTCTAAATCTTCTCCGATCGCGCGTAAACCACCAGGTCACCTTGCGGGCGCAGATCGCCTGGGTGGTAGCGCGGGATGGGGAATTCCAACTGTTTGAATTCGACGGGTGATGTCTTCTTATCCACCAAACCGAGCGCCACGGCCACGCCGTAGACGATGGCTTCCGGCCGCGGCGGACAACCCGGAATGTAATAGTTCACCGGAATAATCTTTTCCACTGGACCAAGGACGGAATAGGAATCAAACCAAATCCCGCCTCCGCACGCGCAAGAGCCGATGGCGAATACCAGCTTCGGTGCGGGCATAGCTTCATAGGCGCGCTTGAGCGCAGCCGCAGTGGAGCGCATCGCCGGACCCTGGCAGAGCATAACGTCGGCATGGCGGGGAGATCCGACCAGCTTGATTCCAAACCGCTCCACGTCGTAGTAAGGCGTTAGAACATTCAGCACTTCAATATCGCAGCCATTACAGCCACCGCTGTTGGCGTGGTAGACCCAGAGCGACCGGCCGAACATTTTCTGGCAAAGAGTCTCCAGCATGGTAATCAGTCCATTTCAATGGCAATGTCATCCGCTACGGCATCGCCCTCCAGATAGGCTTTGGAGCGATCGATCCAACGCTCGTTCCGCATGTCGTCGCAGCGATAACCTTTCATCTTCAGTTCCTCCAACACCGACGGAGGCTTAAAGCAGCGCCCGCACCTCTGGCACGTGCTCATGAACAGATCTAGTTGCTGTCCCAGATCGCCGATGCTATTGGTGGCATTCTCAAACTCATGGCTCATAGTGATGGCCTTTTCCGGACACACGTCCGCACAGCGCCCGCAGTAAGTACAGCGCCGGCCCAGGTACTTCAGAATGCGAACTTCCTGGCAGAGGTCGAATATCAGAATTTCGCGCGCGGGACAGTTGTTGGCGCAGCCTCCACAGCCGATGCACTTGGTAGCATCGAAAATAGGCCGTCCCCGGAATTTCTTGGGCACCGGCTGCGGAGACGCAGGATAGGGCAGGCTGACGCGGCCGGCTTTCAAGCAGGCTATCGTTTCCTCGATTTTGCTCAACACCGACATGAACATGCCTTCTCAATAGCCATAAGTCGCCAGAACCAAACCGACCACCGCCACCGCCAGCAGAGTCGCGAAATAGCGAATCGCTTGATCAATGCGATAGCGTGCGTGAGTCGCCGCCACCAGCGTCACCGCCAGCACCAATCCAAGTACTTTTATCCAGAAGAGCAACCAGCCAATCGGAAAAGCGAGATGTGAACCCCACGGCAGGAAGAGCGACGCGAACAGGGCGCTGTAAATGATTAGTTTTCCCATCTGCGCGTACTTGAACAGCGCGAGCTTCGGGCCCGAGTATTCAACCAGGGGACCTTCCATCAGTTCGGTTTCGGCCTCCGAGATATCGAATGGAACACGTTGCACGAAAGCCTGGAAGGCCAGCAGCATGACGCCCAACAGAATCAGTCCTGACCACGCGATGCCCGTCGTCGAATACAGAGAGCCATTGAGCACCACATCGAGCCGCAACGAGCGTACGTGGAGAGCGCCGGTAATCAGCGCGACCACGAGCAACGGCTCCAGCGAAATCATACTCATCATTTCCCGGCTGATCCCCAGCAGAGAATAGGTGGAACCCGCCGCGAGCCCCGCCAGCAGCGTGCAGATTCCGGATAGTGTCAGGAGGTAGATCAGCAGCATCACGTCTCCAGCGCCGTTCATCGGCGCCGCGAAACCCATGGGCACAAGGCAAGCGAGGATTAATACCGTTGCCAGGGAAAGATAAGCCGCGAAGCGCTGCATCGGCGGACTCTCACCGGATTCAATGTCTTCCTTGCCCAACAATTTCAGCAAATCGAAATAAGGCTGCCAAACCGGCGGCCCCTGGCGCGACTGGATGCGCGCTGTGATTTTGCGCAAGATCCCCTGAAAGAGCGGCGCAAGCAACAGGACCGCTGTCACGTTCAGCAGACCACTCAAGATCGGCCAAGTGATTCCACCGTTCATCTCTCTACGCTTTCTTGGCTCGCGTCAACTTCAGCAATTCCTCTTGTGACCACACCTTTACTGCACCCGAGCGCAGCTCAATCGTTTCCATGCGGTCGGTGCAGGAGAAACACGGGTCGATGCTGCCGAGCGAAATGGTCATATCGGCGATCTGTTGATCTTTGATCATCGTGGGGACGCCCTGCAGGTTCTGATAGGTCGGCGCCCGCACTCGCCAGCGTCGGGGACGAGTGTTCTCGCCGGTGATGACGAAATGATGGCTCTCTCCTCGCGGAGCTTCGATCGACGAGAGCCCGATCCGGCCAGTGGGCAATTCATCTTTGATTTCCAGTTGCAACGGCCCGTCCGGTATGGTGTCGAGACACTGTCGAATGATGCGGACGGACTCGAACACTTCCTGCAGCCGCACCAGCAGACGCGACCACACATCGCCATCTTTCTGGGTGATCACGTCGAACTCCACTCGGTCATAGGCGGCGTAGGGATGATCGCGGCGGCAATCCATGTCCACGCCTGCGGCCCGCGCTACCGGACCAACCAAACCCGCGTTCTTCACCAATTTCTTGTCCGCAACACCCACACCGCGCGTACGCCTTTGGATGTTCTTGTCGCCGCTGACCGCGGCCACGATGGGACGCCATTCGGCTTCGAGTTGGTTGAGCGTCTGGCGCAGCTCGGCCTTCAGTTCCGGGGTGAAGTCCCAGCGCACGCCGCCGATCAGGCACAGGGCGTAGGTCTTGCGGTTGCCGGTGATCTTTTCCGCAATCCACATCAGGGGCTCACGAATGCGGAAGCTCTGCATGAACAGCGTGTCAAAGCCAAGGATGTGGCAGGCTAGCCCCGTCCAAAGTAGATGACTGTGCAGCCGCTCGATCTCCAGCATGATGGTGCGGATGTACTCCGCGCGCGGCGGTGGCTTGAGGGCCGCTGCGGACTCGACCGCCTGCGTGTAAGCGACGCTGTGCACACATCCGCAGATGCCGCAGATGCGCTCGGCGAGCATGGGAATATCGTTGTAGCTCATCACCGACTCGGCAAGTTTTTCGATTCCCCGATGGGCCATGAAACCGCGATACTCGCACCCGCGCACCATTTCTCCCTCGACATAAAGACGGAAGTGTGCCGGTTCATCGAGAGTGGGATGGAAGGGGCCGAAGGGCACAACCATGCAGCCTTCCGGGGGATCGTCGAAAGTAAGTTCGCGGTCGTCGCTGAACCCGGTGGGAACGTCATCCCAACGCGCATCTTTTCGCAGCGGATGCACTCCTTCCGGCCAGCCATCGGGCAGGACAAGCCGCTTCAGATACTTGTGCCCAACCGGCTCGATCCCCACGAGGTCCCGCATTTCGCGCTCCGCCCAACTCGCCGCGGGTACAACCTCGGAAATGCTGTCGATGCTTGGCTTGTCCGGAGGCAATTCGACCAACACGCTGCATAGCAAGTGGTCCCTGTCGAAAGCGAAATTGTGCGCGACCAGGAACTTCCCCGAATAGGGACGATCGTCGGTGCCAATGCTGATCACGTAGCGGGAGTCGAGGTCCCGGAAAATGTACTCGCAAATGCTCTTTACCGCCGCCGGCTCGACGTGGACAAACAAGCGGTTGTCGGCGGGGAAATCGCTGCTTTGGATGGCCGCGCCGAATTTCTGCCGCAGCTGCTCGAGTCTGTCGTAAACAGTCATTTCACTCTCCTGACCAAGCTGCGATCGCGCAAATGCGGCATGCCGCCCAACCAGCCAAAGTAGCGCTTAATTTCTCCATAGAAGTTGTGTGCCACATAACGATTGCACTCCGCTTCGCGCGCGTATCCACACAGCCACGGAACTGCTGCGCGACGTGGGGCGCTTCCCAGTTTCGTGATCCCTGCGGCAATTGCGAATAGCAGGCCCAGTACCAACGCGACCACCACCGGCATGAACACTGCCGTCGAGTTGAGTGCCGCGACGCCAGTGATCGGTCCTGTTCTCACGATCATGGCGTTCGCCAGCGCCGCGCCGTAGCCCTGGCGGCTTGCCTCCAACGCGTGCTGTACCAGCCGGAAACCAAGCACCGGTACTACGCCCAGCAAAATGCATAAGACGGCGAGGATCATCTGCGGGACCTGCATCATCCAGGGAACCTCCAATGGTTTGGCGGCGGCCTGCGCCTTCACCAGGGCGCTGGTACGGCAAAGGAAACTGACGCCGAAGAATTTGACGAACGAAGCCAAAGTCAAAACGCTGGTCAAAATAGCAATCACTGCGCAGATCACAAGATATCGAGCAGACACGCTTCCCTGAATCGTCGCCACATAGATGGCCCACTTGCTTACGAATCCATTGAACAACGGCACGCCGGAAATCGAGAACGACGCAACCAGCGCTGTGATCGCGGTCAAGGGCATGAACTTCATGAGGCCGCCCATTTGGTTCAAGTCCTGTGTGCCGGTGGCGTGAAGCATGGAGCCAGCGTTGAGGAAGAGCAGGCCCTTGAATATGCCGTGATTCAGCACATGCAGCAAGGCCCCGAAGAAAGCGATCGCTGCCAGCGCGGCCATATTGGGTCCAGCGGGAAGCAATGCCATGCAAGCTCCCGTGCCCAGCAAGATGTAGCCGATCTGCCCAATACTATGGAAGGCCAGCAAGCGCTTCGACTGTTCCTGCTTGAGCGCCTGCATAGTGCCGGTAAAAAGCGTGACCGCACCCAGAACGGCTATGACCATTCCCCACCGGGCCAGCGGATAGACCTTTATTGCGCTGATCGGCACCAGCCACAAGAAATAACGCATCAAGCCATAGACACCGGTCTTGATCATCACGCCGGACAACATGGCGCTCACCGGTGAAGGCGCAGCCGGATGCGCGTCCGGAAGCCAGATCTGGCCGAACGGCCACATGCCCATCTTGATTCCGAATCCTATGAGGAACAACGCAAAAGCAAGCATGGTCGCAACCGGCCTTGTACTCAGCAAAATCGGCAGGTTTGCGCTGACCGTATCGAAGTCGTACCTGAGATGCGCGCTGCCATACACAGAGGCGCCGGTCACTGCGAGGAATTCCGCGCCGACCATGGTGGCGGCGCACGCAATCTGCATCATGACTAGATACTTGTTGGCCGCGCGAATATTTTCTGGCTTTTTGCCCTCGTATCGGATCAGCGCATATCCGGGCAACGTCATCATCTGCCAGAAGATGAAAAAGAACCACATCATGTCTGTAGTGCTGAGCAAACCGTACATCGCCGCCAGGAACAGCAGAAAATACGGGTAGTAGCGTCCTGCGCCGTAGTCCTGATAGTGCTGCATATAAAGGATCGAGTAAAACGATGCGGGAACCGCAATGATGACCGCCAATAGCAGGAAAGTGGCCGTCAGCCCATCCACATAAATGCGCAGGGCGAAACCAATCTGCGGCATCGCCCAAAATTCGGCGGCATGGGGCGACGGCCCGGAAAACAGGACTTTCACAACCGCTGAACTGAGCAGAACCCCAGTCGTCGCCGTGACCAGAAAGGCGAGCCAGCCTGCGGCCATCTTGCTGCGCGAGACGGCAAGCACCAGCACCGCTCCACTCATGCCGATAAGGATCGAGGCTAGCACGGCTTGTTCCGGACTCAGCATACGTGCTCTTCCATTTCCTGCGCCGCCTGTTCCAGCCCTTCGCAGGACTTGGCGTCCAGCAGCAGCTCTTTGACGATCTCCAGCGTCGCCTGAACGGTTGGAGTCAGAGTTCTGGATTGCCTGATCGACTCGGGCTGCACCCCCAGCAACCAACACCTGGTCCTTCCATTTACCTCCGCCAGTTCGGCCAGAACGCCCAGAGAAATCTTGTGAGTGGATATCTGCGGGAATCGCATATGCATCTCCCGAGCTCCCAGAACGACTACCGCTCCTGGGGGTGCCTCGAAGTCGGTCGCGTCAAGGAACACGACATGATCGAACTCCTGCGCCGCAATCTTCCCGAGGCTCTGCTCCGGCATAGTGCCGCCAATCACGACGTCTTGCACACCTGCCTTTATAAGTTCGCTGGCGAGCCGCACGCCGAAACCGTCGTCGCCGTAGTCGGTGTTGCCAAGACCGAGGAAGCAGACCCTCGCATGTTCCCAGGGCACGAGTTGTGCACCGTGCTGCGCCATCAGATATCCTCCCCTAATTTCTTGATCTGTTGATAGTTGAAGACCGGGCCATCGACGCAGACGTAGGCCATGCCAATGCAACAATGCCCGCACTTGCCGACGCCACATTTCATGTAGCGCTCCAGCGTCGAGACGATGTTCCGCTCCTCGAAACCCATCGCCAAAAGGTCTTTGATCACAAAGCGGAACATGACGGGAGGACCGCAAACGAACGCCATGGCGTTTTCCACGGGGATGCGTACACCGGGCCTCTTAAACAGGCTGCCCACCACGCCTACGTTGCCAGACCAGCCATCCTGCGCGCGGTCCACCGTCAGGCGGCATTCGATTCCCGGTGACTCCGACCACTCCCGTAGATTGGAGACGTACATCAATTCCTTTGGTGTTTTGGCGCCGTGAAAAATCTGGATGCGTTGGTATTTGTCGCGATGATTGATCGCGTACACAATGCACGAACGCAGAGGAATCAGCCCGATGCCGCCAGCGACAAAAACCAGGTTCTTGCCGTAGTACTGCTCCATGGGAAAGCCATTTCCATAAGGTCCGCGGACGGCAAACTTTTCTCCGGGTTTGAGGTGATGCAGAGCGGATGTACAGCTTCCTACCTGACGCACAGTAAAGAAAGTTTCCTGCTCCGTTGGACTGGGGGGCAGGGACGTGGGAAACTCGCCGGCGCCAAATAATGAAACTTCTGCGAACTGACCTGGCCGAAAGTGGCTGAACGCCTCTTGCTCGGCTTGATCCTGAAAATGCCAGTAGAACGTCTTTACCTCGGGAATCTCGCACACGATCCGGTCGAGCACCGCCGTCTTCGGCAGATAAACGTTCTCAGTGGCTGACGGGTTCACTCTTATCCACCTCGGTGGTCGTGGCGCGGCGAATCATCTCCACCACGCTCGGCATTCCAATATCGCCATGGCAAACTTGCACGCAGCGCCCGCAGCCTACGCATGCCATCGACAGCTCCCGCTGTATGAAGTAGTGCGCCAACTTGCGGAAGAAGCGGCGATTGCGGCGGTCGTGTACCGCGCGGCGGGGATTGAAACCGCCCGCCATGCGAGTAAATCCATCCAGCGCGCAGGAATCCCATATCCGCACACGCTCAATCTCGTATGGTCCGACCTGCCGATCGCTGACCGTAAAGCAAGTGCAGGCCGGGCACACGTAGGTGCAACCTCCACACTCCAGGCAGCGATTGCCGATTTCTTCCCACGTCTTCTCCAGAACCTTCCCCTGCGAGATGTAACGGACGGTAGCCGAAAACCAGCTCGTGGTTTGCTTAAAACGTTTGCGTATGTCGTCCAGGATGGCGCGGCGCTTGGCCACATGCGCTTCGCTGCCTTTCCTGAAGATCGGATCGTCAAAAAGCGCCTCGCCAGCTGCGGTGCCAGCTACGGCCATGAATTCGGCGCCAAGGTCCATCAGTTGCAGGTCGAAGTGCTCGTGGGCCGCTGGCCCAGTGTCTGTGCACACGCAGAAGCAATCTTCACTGATGTCACGATCGGGGTCAGTGCAGACGAGATTGACCAGGAACAAATTCGCCCGCCGCTTTTCGTAGTAAATGTCGCGGTGTTCCCGTCCCAGATAGAAGCGGTCCAGATGGTAAATTCCGGCCACGTCACAAGAGCGGATCCCGAAGATCGCTCGCTTGGGTTCTTGATAACTCGCCTCGATCTGGATGTCGCCGTTGTTACGCCGCACTCTCAGCAAATGCTCGATCGGCGGAAACACGAAACGCTTGGGCGGATAATAGGGGTTCGGCAAATGAAGCTCAATCTGATCTCGATTCTGGTCGGTCACAATATCGAAACTGGTGTCATTGGCACGGCCACGGAAAGGAGCGATGACCTCATATCCCTTTCGCCGCAGCAAGTCCACAATCTTCAGAACGTGGGCAGCGTTGAGGACGCGGGCTCTCATGCTGCCTCCTTCTCTACGCGGACTTGGACCGTTCCTTCTACTCCGGCACCTAGGATCTGGTCTTCGACTTCGCGGACAAAGTAAGGGACAAAGATGGTGCCGCTGCGCACTTCCGGCGTCACTCGGGCGGTCGAGACAACGGATGCGGTTGCCGCGCGCAGCCGGATCTTCTCGCCGTCCTGAACCCCTATTTTTTTCGCGTCATCGGTGCCGATCTCGACGAAACCTTCCGGATAGTCAAGCAGCAAGACTCGGTATTCGCGCTGAAGGGTCTCGCTATGGCGGACAAGCACATTCTGGTTCCAGTAATATAGCGAGTGACCAAATACCAGGGTGAAGGGAAATTCTTGCGACTGTGCAGGTTCCCTGGCAAGCTTGGGCAGCGGTACAAACTTGAACGGAGGCTCTCCGTTCCTGTGAGCAAACAGGAAAGGTGTGCCCAGGGGATTCTCTGTGGTGCACGGCCATTGGCGGCCGTACTCACGCGCCAGGTTCCCATAGGTGGCGCCGCCATAGAACGGCACAACTTCGCCGATTTCATCCATCACCTCGGCCGCCGACTGGTAATTCCATTCCGTTCCCAAAAGCCGCGCGACCTGCATGATCTGTTGCCATGCCGGCGTCAGCCCCTCCGGCGGCTCAACGACCTTCTGGGCCAACTGGATCCGCCGTTCGGTGTTGGTGAAAGAAACCTGCTCTTCGCCGAATGCTGTGGTGGGCAGCACAACGTCGGCATATCGAGCAGTTTCGGTCATGAATAAGTGCTGGACGACTACGAATTCACATTGGCGAATCGAGCTGGCAGCGTCGGCCAGCGCGGCGGTGCTCACCGGATCGTAGCGACAAAGCCACAGCGCCTTGATGTGGTCTTCTCCCGCCAAAAGCGAGCGTGCGCCTAGGCCAGGCTGACTCGGAACTCTGCATCCCCATCTCTCTTCAAACACGGTGCGGCAGACCGGATCGACGATCGCCCGATATCCGGGCAGGCGATCCGGTAGCATACCCATATCGCAAACACCCTGCAGATTGTTCTGTTCACTGAGCGCGAAGATACCCGCCCCCGGCTTGCCCAGGTTTCCGGTGAGTAGAACCAGATCCACGATTCCGCGAATATGGTCCGGAGTACGTGCTTCGATCCCGGTGGAATAAACGATGGAGGCCGACTTCGCGCGAGCAATTGTCAGCGCTGCGGACTCTATCAGTTCCGCCGGAACACCGGCTGCATCGGCGGCGTTCAAAAGATCGTATTGCCCTGCGGAAGCGGCAAAATCCTCATAGTCACAGCAGCGGCTTCTAATGAAGGCCAAGTCCATCAGCCCGCGGTCGACGATGACCTTGGCCATCGCCCCATAAAGCAATGCTTCCGTCCCCGGCTTGATTTGCAGAAAAATGTCTGCGCTCTCGGCCAGACGATGCCGGCGCGTCCCGATCACAACGAGCTTGCAGCCGTGGAGCTTGGCTCGAAGCACAACGCCGCCCAAGGTGGGCAGCCGCCGGGCCAGGTCCACACCATCCACTACAATTGCCTCGCTGCTGGCAAGCTCCGAAATGGAATTCGTGCTGGCAGGGACACCAATCATCTCAAGAAGGACATCGACGGAGTTATTACCGTATACGCCGGTCCCGTGATCTACGTTATTGGTGCCCATCACGGCACGCGCCAGCTTCTGCAGCAGATAGGATTCTTCGTTCGAGCAACGCGGCGAGTTCAGAAAAGCCAGGCTGTCGGGTCCGTAACGCCGGCGAGTCTCCTTCAATCGCGCGGCGACAAAGCCGAGGGCCTCATCCCAGCCGACCTCTTGAAATTGACCGTTCTTCTTGACTAGAGGCGTTGTCAGCCGGTCATGAGAAGCGGCGATCTCGTGCACATGCCAACCGCGCACGCAGATTCGTCCAGCATTCGTAGGATGGCAACGGCTCGGATAAACTCCCACCACCTGATTGCCAGCGGTCTCCAAATAGAGCCCACAGCCTACTCCGCAGAAGGTGCAGGTGGTGAGGTGATGGGCCATGGCGCCGCAGCCTTGGTGGATCCTCTCAACTAACGCGCGGGAGCTGAGCCGCTGTACGCCTTAGACATTAGTAGAACTAGGAAGCGGAAACTGTGATCAGCATCACCTCGAAGCGTGTTGAAGGGCACGCAAGCTGATTGGGGGTTGATTGTCTTGGTTGAGATCACAACTCAGAGCGGTGTGGCCGATGTTTCGCTATAACCCCACGCATACTGGGAGAGCCGGCAGCGCGGGACGCGTAGAAAGATCCTCTGTCTGCGCTGCGGCGAGGCTGACTTGAATCTGCGCTCACCGATAGTAAACGCTGCGCTACTCTTTCGGGCTTCTGCGCCACATGGGAACGTCTGCATTCCATGAGTGAACCTCGCGCTGGAAGTCCCGGGCCGGGATAGGCTCAGCCTGTGATGCGCAGGGCTTTGGGGCTGCCCCCGCGCTCTGCGCCCGAGATGCCAGGCACTTCTCCAACTCCTCGCGGAGATTGCTGTTATTCAACAGGCCCAGCAACTCTGCGCGGCGTGTGGCGTCGAGCCCGCGAAGTAACGGACAACAGAGTAACTCTTCGTCTTTCATTCGACTACTCCCGATACCGGCGTTGCGGGGGACCGTCGTCCGCGCAACGACTCTATTGGAATTCCTTGCTCGCCGCGAAGGATGTGACGTAAAGCACGCATGCGGGTGAGGAGTGTCACAGCAAGGCAACTCGGCCTCGGTTTCCGCACTTAGCGCATTCTGGTTTGCAGATCATTCCCTTGCCGGTTGCGCCCTCCATGACCACGTCGAAAGGAGCCGCAAAATGCAGGTGGCGAACACATCCCCGTTCATCCAACGCGGGCTGCTCAGCCAGCCACTGCCAATCGACCGAGCCCTCGCCGAGATCGGGATTGACGGTGAAATATCCGACCTGCAATGCGACCAGGTTCTGAAAGAAATGGCTGCCTTGCGACGGGTCGACGCGGAAATCGCGGAACCCGGCCTCCACAATCACCCGTGCTCCGGAGATCTGATCCCAGGCAACGGGAATTCCGAGCCAGGGGTCGTCGGATCCCCAGCGTCCGACTCCAATCAGCAGATACGGTGCGTCTTTCTGGCTCAACTTCGCATTGAAATAACTGATCGCTTGCACGACTTCCTGGCTTTGGGAACGATCGAAGCGGTGGAGGTCGACGACCACGGCATCGTGCAAGTCATGAACGCGGCCGTTGCCCAGCACTTTGCTGCTGTGGCATAGAAGCCGCGAGGCATCAACATCCTGAGAGAGAAATTCAGGTCTTCCCCGCGAAACTACGAGCGGGCGTATCTGTAGAAATCCAAATTCGGTTGCTTCCTTCGCACTGCCGGGCAACCGGACAGCAAACTCGATCTCCACCGGGCGCACCAGAGCTTGCTCACCAATCTTCATGAGCTGCTCGAGAATTTGAGCAAGTGGGAAGATATTGTGCTTGAGCACTGGCGAGAAAGTTACAACTCGCACGCCGTGACGGCTCAACCCGTCGTGGATGGCATGGTTGTCTTTGATGTAAGTGGAGCCCACCGCGTGCAACGTGCCGTCGGATTCCGCCGCATCCAGCGCGAACCGTACCTCTCGCAGGCTGGAAGCGGCATCGCCATTCTTGCCTGGCTGCTCCAGATCCAGCGCCCAGAATTCTGTCTGAGAGTTGGCCAGAACGTCCTCTACGGAGGAGAACTGAATGATATTCCGAGGATAGCGCGGACAGAATCTAAGGCACTTCCCCCCGCCAACCACTTCTCGGCCCAGTCCCAGAGCCACGGCTGCGATTCCATCCGACGAGTTCATGGGCGGAACAGGGTAGTAATTGCGGGAGCGCACCACGCCCGAGCATTCGGGATAAAAGCGATGGCCGTGCGCCGCGCCCACGACGGCTTGCAGGATGACCGCCATTTTCTCTTCTTCCAGGCGATATGGCGTCAGACGTACGTAGGCTTTGGCGCGCTGGCTGAAAGTCGAAGCGTAGACGCGCTTGATCGCCTCCATGAGCTGGCGTAGGCGAGGCTCGTATCTGGCTGGTGGTTCCCCAGCATGAAAGTCTCGTAGACGCCGGTAAATGGCTGGTATTGCGAGTCCTCCAGCAAGCTTGAGGAACGAACTGCCAGCGGGCAACGCACCTCCGAGAGAAATGCTGCTAAATCCGTCTGTACATCTACCGGAATAGTCGCCGCTAAAAAGCGACGTTCGATTTCCGCGTCGTCGCTACAACCGATTGCGACATCCAGAAGATTGTTTTCGCTCATGAATCGATCAAAGATATCGGTCGCCAGCACGACTGCGGGCGGCACGGCAATGCGCACTCCGGGGAAATAGTTTCCCACCCGGCTGGTGTTGAGGAGGTGCCGGACAAACGCCAAGCCGCGCGCTTTGCCGCCGAGTGAGCCGCCGCCAATTCGGAGGAAAAACGAGTCTTCAGCCTTGAACGTGCCCGCTCGAAAGTCGCCCACCAATACGCCGCTCTGCTCGCGGCGGTAGTCGGCAATCGACGAGATCAGGTCGCAACGAATCTCCTCGTAGGTCGCGAAATCCGAGACCCTGCGCGGCCTGAGTTTTTGTGCCAGTTCAAACTCGGTTCTCGCCACGAGCCAGTGCGAAAAGTGATTGCTCTGTCCATGAAAGGCGACGCTTTCAGCCGGCACGGTGTGCAGGCGATCTTCGAGCGCGTTCAAGTCGCCGGCCCGCGCCACTTCGACGCCCCCGCGGGTTCGAAAAACAAAGTCGCCAAAACCGAACTGCCCGGTCAGGATGCGGCGCAGGTCACGCAGCAGCGTCGGGGAGCGTTTTTTTAGAAATGCAAATCCCTCCTCCCACGCACGCGCCTTGAATTTATTGCGGCTGGACTGCAGTACGACCGGCACATCCGGAACTAGATTTCGCACCATGTGCGCCAGCTCGAAGCCGGCTTCGGGATTGAGCCGGCCTTCACACGGAAATTCGACGTCCGAGACCACGCCAAACAAATAGTCGCGATAGGTCTCCACCTGCTGCGCCGCTTCCTCATAGCTCGAGCACAGCAAGATCTTGGGCCGCGCTCGCATGCGTAGCAACTTGTGCGCGACGTTCAGCCCTTCCTGCATCACGCGCCGGGACTGTGTGATCAACTCCGTATAAATAACCGGCAGAAACGAAGAATAATAACGAATATTGTCTTCGACGACCAGGATGACCGGCACGCCCATGGCTCGCGTGTCGTGCAGAACATTGCGCTTGTCTTCGATGTACTTCACGATGGCGACGAGGATGCGCGCATTGCCTTGCCACAGAAAAATGCGGTCGATGTCGGTGACCGGGTGACGAGTGACGAAGTCTTTCACCTCGCGATAGTCGTACGCGAGGACCACCACCGGCACATCCAGTCCCCGGCTTTTGACCTCGCGCGCCAGCTCAGCAGCGTTGGTTTCCCCGACCGTGAGGTTGGTGACGATCAAATTGAAGCGCGGCTGCGAGCAGGCAAGCTCTACCGCCTCCGCGCAACTGGATACATGCGTGATGCCGGGAATCTGCTGCAGATTCAGTTCAAGAGATTCGCCGATCAACAACTCGTTCAGGCGCCCGTCTTCGCGCAGAATAAAAGAGTCATACAGGCTGGAAACTAAAAGGATATCCTGCACGCGGAAGGGCATCAGGTTCTCGAAGCCTTCAAATCGCGTTTCGGCATCCGATCTGGGACTCGCAATAGGCAACGCATTCATGGACTAATCCCGGGTTGAAAATTAAAGAGAGCGCGGGGTGGACAAACGCTCCACCCCGCACCGTTTCCCAAGCAAGCAAGGTTCCTACACCAGCCCCTGATCCAGCATCGCATTAGCAACTTTGAGGAAGCCTGCGATGTTAGCGCCGTTCACCAGATTTCCTGCCGTGCCGTAAAGCTCCGCCGTCTCGTAGCAGCTTCGATGGATGGCGATCATGATTTTATGCAGACGGTCATCCACTTCCTCGCGAGTCCAGCTCAAGCGGGCGCTGTTTTGCGCCATCTCGAGACCTGAGGTCGCTACCCCGCCAGCGTTGGCGGCTTTGGCAGGTCCGTAGAGGATCCCTGCATCCAGGAACATCTTTGTCGCTTCGAGCGTGCTCGGCATGTTCGCGCCTTCAGCGACCAGTTTTATCCCGTTCTTAATCAGGTTCGCCGCGTCTTTCGCGGTGATCTCATTCTGCGTGGCGCTGGGGAAAGCGCAGTCCGCTTTGATGTTCCACAGCGGATTGTGCTCCAGCTTCAAGTCGGTTGGTATGAAGATGGCCTTCTTGAACTGATCCGCGTACTCTCGCATGCGGCCACGACGCACATTCTTCAGCTCCATGACCCAGGCCAGCTTCTCGCGATTGATTCCGTCCGGATCATAGAGCACGCCGTCCGAATCCGACATCGTTACCGGCTTCGCTCCGAGGTCCAGAAGTTTCTCGACGGTATATTGCGAGACATTTCCGCTGCCGGAGACCAGGCAGAGCTTGCCCTCGAGCGAGTCTTTCTTCGTCTTCAGCATTTCGGCGGCGAAGTACACGCAGCCATAGCCAGTCGCTTCCGGCCGAATCAGCGAACCGCCCCAATTCAGGCCCTTACCGGTCAGCACGCCGGTAAATTTATTCGCCAGCCGCTTATATTGGCCGAAGAGGAAGCCGATTTCTCGTCCACCCACGCCGATGTCGCCGGCGGGAACGTCGGTGTCCGCCCCGATGTGACGGAACAGCTCCGTCATGAAGCTCTGGCAAAACCGCATGACTTCTTCGTCACTCTTGCCCTTAGGATCGAAGTCCGACCCGCCCTTGCCGCCGCCCATGGGCAACGTGGTGAGTGAGTTCTTGAACACCTGCTCAAATGCCAAGAATTTCAGGATTCCCAACGTAACCGACGGATGGAAGCGCAGCCCGCCTTTATAAGGCCCGATCGCGCTATTCATTTCGATGCGGAAGCCGCGGTTCACATGAATCGTTCCCTGATCGTCAAACCAGGGCACGCGAAACATGATGACCCGCTCCGGCTCGACAATCCGTTCCAACATTCGGGCTGCTCTGTACTCGGGATGCTTCGCCAAAACCAGCCGCAGCGATTCGAATACCTCCTGCACCGCCTGGTGAAACTCCGGCTCGGCGGGGTTCTTTGCTTTGACAGTATTCAATGCGGTTTCAATGTAGCCGTCCCAGGTTTTCACTCCGGGAGGCGTTAAGATGCCAGTGCTCATAGCCTTATCCTCCTTTTCAGCAATTCCCTGCTAAAACTCGTTATCGCGGAAATGTGCTCACCTCATCGCGGTTAGGCAAAACCGTCCGGCTGACTGACCGGACCAAGGCTCACCTGGTGATCAACAATATCCCGGCCAGCAGTCAAGGCCCGAAGATCGATTTCCAAGAGAGCAGCTTTCTTCACTTTCATTTCGAGCAGTCGCACGGCCGTCGTAGATCCGAGGCAGCGCGTTTCCTCGAGCAGCGCGCCCATCATCACGACGTTGGCAGCCTTCGCCGAGCCTAGCTTGTCGGCAATTTCGGACGCCGGTATGCAAAGCACCTGGGCCTCCGGGATTGAAAAATCGGCAGGCAAGCTCTGCCCGTTGTAAAGCACGAGCCCATCGGGCGGCACCTGGGAGGCAAATTTCCGCAGCGAGAATTCGTTCATCGCGATCAGCACATCGGGATGATCGGTCAGCGGCGTTCCAATACGATCCCGTGAGAGAGAGACATAACAGTGAGCGCTGCCGGAACGCATCTCCGGCCCATAAGAAGGTAGCCAACTCACTTCAATGCCCTCGCGCATGCCCATCTCGGCGAGCAGTTGGCCGAGTAGCAGCACGCCCTGCCCACCGGAGCCCGCGACGTTGATCGTGAGGTTCTTACGTAGATAAGCAGGCTTGCACTCGATTGGGCTCGGTCCAACCTCCTGGCCAATTTCCAGAACTTCCACTAGCGACCGCTGCGCCGGCGAATTGTTTGCCGGCAACGGCGTCTGACGATCGCGAAACACAGAAAGTGGAAATACCGGAACCATTTTCTCGAGTATCCACTTGCGCGCATCGACCGGCTCTTTTGCCCAGATCGTTGGGCAGGGCGAGAGAATCTCGACAAAGGAAAAGCCCAGCCCGGCGCGCTGGATGTCCAGCGCTTTGCGGATCGCCCGCCGCGCCCGCATGATGTTCTTGTTGTCGCAAAGCGCAACACGCTCGATGTACGCCGGGGCTTCCAGCGTGGCCAGCAACTCGGAAACGTGCAGCGGGAAACCTTCATTCGCCGGACGGCGGCCCCAGGGCGATGTGGTGCTCTTTTCTCCCACCAGAGTGGTCGGCGCCATTTGTCCGCCTGTCATTCCGTAGATGCCGTTGTTGACGAAGAACACTGTGATGTTCTCGCCACGGTTGGCGGCATGAACAATCTCCGCGGTCCCAATGGCGGCCAGGTCTCCGTCGCCCTGATACGAAATCACCATCTTGTCCGGGCACGAGCGCTTGATGCCGGTAGCGGCAGCCGGAGCGCGGCCATGTGCAACCTGCACATTGCCCACATCGAAATAGTAATAAGCGAAGACAGAGCAACCGACGGGACTGACAAAGATGGTGTCGTCCTGCACTCCCATTTCCTGCACAGCCTCAGCAATCAGCTTATGTACGATACCGTGTCCGCAGCCTGGGCAATAGTGGGTTTGCAGCTTGAGATCGGCTTTGCGTTCGTAGAGGTCGTAGAAAACGGGAGACTTGGAATGAACTGTTGCATACTCGCCGGCTTCGGCGTCCAGCAAAGCGACTTCATTGGTATCGGCCATTGCGCCTCCAGATAAATCGTCTAAGCACCCCGCAGCGCGAAAACGTCGACACGCGTAGAAATTCGCTGTTCTACCTGGGCGCGCAACTCTTCTACCGACGGCACATTCCCGCCAACGCGCCCATAGAAATCGATGTGCTTCTTGCCATTTGTTGCCAGGCGGACATCTTCGAGCATTTGACCGTTGCTTAACTCCACGGCCAGCACATTAGAGACGTGAGCGGCCGCTCTGGCCAAAGCGATGGACGGAAACGGCCACAGCGTGATGGGGCGAAACAGGCCAACCGGCAATCCGTCTGCGCGCGCCTTGTCGACCATCGAGCGTAAAACGCGGGAGACGATGCCGTATCCCACGACCAGCACTTCGGCGTCTTCGGTTCGGTATAGTTCAAATCGCGGCTCGGCGCTTTGGGCGCGGACGTATTTCGCTTCCAAGCGGCGCTCATGCTCCTCGAGATCATCGGGCTCCAGATAGATGGAACTCACTAGGTTGGCGCGTGTTTCCGGAGTGCCCTTCACCGCCCACGGTTTCTTGGGAGGTACGATTTCGCGATATTTAAGGTCGAGCGGCTCCATCATTTGTCCAACAAAACCGTCGGCCAGCACGACCGCGGGGTTGCGATATTTGTCGGCAAGATCAAAGGCCAGCACGGTGAGTTCTGCCATCTCCTGCACCGACGCCGGCGCCAGCACCAGATTGCGGTAGTTCCCGTGGCCGCCGCCTTTCACGGTGGCGAAGTAATCGCTCTGCTCGGGAGCAATATTGCCCAGTCCGGGGCCGCCGCGCATTACGTCCACGATCACGCAGGGCAGTTCCGCGCCGGCGAGATAAGATATGCCCTCTTGCATCAAGCTGAGGCCGGGGCCGGAGGAGGCGGTCATGACGCGGGCCCCGGCCGCAGCTGCGCCGTACACCATGTTGATGGCGGCGACTTCACTTTCCGCCTGCACGAAAGTTCCGCCGACCTGCGGCAAATAGAGCGCCGCGGCCTCGGCGATTTCGCTGGCGGGCGTGATGGGATATCCGTAATAGGCGCGGCATCCGGCGAGGATTGCGCCCTTGACGACCGCGACGTTGCCTTTACAAAGCTGCCGCATGTTGGCCTCCGGATGGGGCGCCGGCCACTTTGGGTGGCGGCACCCGCCGATAGACGGTGATGGCGCCCGGCTCCGGACAGCAATAAAAGCAAATCCCGCAGCCGGTGCAGTCATGCCCGATGTAGCGTGCGGGATGCACGCCGTAGGAACTTAACTCTGACGAAAGTACGAGGCAGCCCGGCGGGCAGGATTCAATGCAAAGCCCGCAGCCCTTACATTCTTCTTCGCTGATCGTGACTCTGCCCCTTGCCTGCCCTGCCATGGCTCACCTCGATGCGAGTTCGACTCCCTGAGGCCGCTGCAACCATTTAGTCTTCTCGCAATATTCGTATAGTTCGTTGCGGAATTTGGGATGGGCAATCTCAATCAACGCCTTTGCTCGCTCCCGGATCGACTTGCCGTGAAGGTATGCCACCCCGTATTCCGTCACCACGTACCGCACCAGGCCGCGCGAAGTAACCACGCCTGCTCCCGGGCTCAACATCGAGACGATGCGTGAAACGCTGTCGCCTTTTGCCGTGGAGGAAAGCGCGATGATCGGCTTTCCGCCCTTGGAGTAGGAGGCGCCGCGAAGGAAATCCACTTGCCCGCCGATGCCACTGTAGAACTGATTGCCAATTGAATCCGAGCACACCTGGCCGGTAAGGTCGATTTGCAACGCCGAATTAATCGCCACCATGTTGTCGTTGCGGGCGATGAATGCCGGATGGTTGGTATAGGCGGTGGGGTGGAACTCAAAAATCGGATTGTTATCCACAAACTCGAACATCTTTTTGGTGCCCAGCACGAAACCGACGATGATCTTGCGCGGCTTGTAGTTCTTGCGCGCGCCGGTCAGCACCCCGGCCTCGACGAGGGGGATGACTCCATCGGATACCAGTTCGCTGTGCACTCCCAAATCTTTTCGATCCATCAGAAAAGGGAGTACGGCGTTGGGAATTCCGCCGATGCCGGTCTGGATGACGGCGCCATCGTCGATCAGGCCGGCCACATGTCTGGCGATGGCGATGTGCACATCCGTAACCTTCGGCGTCTTCAACTCGCACAGCGGGCGCGACGACTCTACAACGGCGTTCAGCTTGCTCACATGAATGTAGCTGTCACCGTAAGTACGCGGCATCTGATCGTTGATCTGCCCGATCACATAGCGCGCACACTTGGCGGCGGTGAGCGAGGTGTCAACGCCAAGTCCAAAGCTGCAAAAACCGTGCGAGTCGGGCGGAGAAAGCTGCAGCAGCGCCACATCAAGCGGCATGGCGCCACTCTCGAACAGTTGCTCGATCTCCCCTAGATAGATCGGCGTATAGTCGGCCCGGCCGTCATTGATGGCATCGCGGACGTTGCTGCCAATGAACATGGCGTTGTGACGGAAGTGGCCAACCATTTCCGGGGCTACGTACGGAGCACAGCCTACGGTCATCATATGAACAATTTCGACGTCATAAACCGACGGCCCGCGCCGCATTAACGCTTCGACCAGAGTCTCCGGCTCAGCGCAACCGGGCTGGATGTACACCCGCATACCGGATTGGACGTGCTGTAACGCTTCATCCGCAGTGCGCAGCTTGCCCACGTACTCCTTTTCCCATGCCATCTTCGTCGACCTCGCTAGCCGGCCTTGCCCACCATGTGCCGCTCTCTGTCTTTGTCTTTTTCTTCAATTGCCCATTCGTAGCCCACCGCAGCAGAATGAATCGCACGGTCAAAAAACTGGTCGAGCAGCTGCAGCAATTCTTGTTTCGAAAAAATCTCCACTGCATGCTCGGGGGTGGGCTCGTTGGTAATGAATTCCCAGAGATTGTCCTTGGTCAGAATGATTGCCCAGATAACCTCGCTGAGGGGCACTCCCTGCTGAGCGCGGCGGGCGCCAATTTCCGTGTAGCGCTTCTCGACATCTGCTTCACTCTTGTCGAGCAACCACTCGCCCAGATGGCGGTAAATTTCGTAGACCCGCTGCTTCAACTCGTCGAGCGGAACTTTGTGGTAAGCCTCGGTATGGGAAGATCGTTGAACCTTGTGCAGGAGACTATTTGCCAAGGCGTCAGAGTGATCCTCGATGAGACGGACGAATTTGTAGACAAGCATCATCACCGCCTCCTCCCTCACTTCAATCCGCCGTTATTGTCGATCGGAGCTTACGCGGCGGGCCATGACCGGCGGCACGAGCAAGTGTGACTGGAATCACTCCTGGATCTTCCCGGAGCAGTGGGGAATAGCGTCCGCCATATGACATCAGCGCGCACTCTAACGCCCATGCGCTAGACCTGGTCGGCAAATAGAAGCGGGGCTCCACGAATGGAAGCCCCGCTAACTGCATGCTTCGCCCAAACCCGCTACTTTGGATCGGGAGGTGGGACGACTTGCGCCAGTCTTGCATCGTGCCGCAGTCCGGCAAATTCTTCGTCTTTATAAACATTCACCAGGTCCCGATAGCCCTGTTCTTTCGCCATCCGCAGGCAGCGCAGGCATTCTTCTGCGTTCCCGCGCTTGGCATAGATCCGCGCCAGCATGTAGTTGTACTTTGCCCGTTCCTCTGGAGTGGCGATCTGGGCGGCAACGCCCGCCTTGGCTTGCGTTGTCAGCACGTCGGGGTCAAGTTCCAATGCCCGCGCATATTCGTTGATTGCCCGCTCCAGCTTTTTCTGGCCGAACCATGCGGCGCCCAGGTTCACATGGAACGTGGCACGTGTTTCATCGAGCGCCACAGCTTTCTTGAAGTGCTTCGTGGCCGACTTGAAGTTGGACTGCATGTACTCAATCGCGCCCAAGTTGTTCAGTGCATCGGCATATTTCGAGTTGAGTTTTACCGCTTTCTGAAAGTTCGCTACCGCCCCCTGCTTATTGTCATTTTTGAGTTCCGCCAGGCCCAGCTTGTTGTAGAGGACGACATTCTTGCTATCTTTTCCCAACGCTGTTTCGAAGTACTTGATGGCAAGCTCATAGTCCTTCTGACTTCTGGCCTGGTCACCAGCCGCTTCCAGTTGGGCAACGGTCATGGCATCCATCGCGACCCTTGGAGTCTGCGAGTCGGTGGTGGCAATTCCATATTTTGCCGGTCCCAGTACCAACAGCAGGATCACGAGTTTGAGTGTGAGGTGACGCATAATCCACTTCCTTCCCGAAGAAGCATTCCCTGCCAGATTGGTTTTCCGGCCGGTAATTGGTTCTCCGCACCACGGCTCATTTATGAACCAAGTCATTGCAGGGAACAAGGCTACGGCTGCTACTTACTAGCTACAGAAACCGTTACCTGCACAACATCCGAGTAGAAATCTCCGGCAAGTCAACCATGAGAATCGATTGGAGGGAATAATTCGTCGCTGGCGTGGCGGATTCTGGCTGCGACTCCGTGGGGTTACATCGGGGTTACGTAATATTCAGGCGGCTTGCGTGTGTTGGATCACACTGCACATCCGTCTGAAAAGGTGTATAAGGACAATTGCCGGGGAGTTATCGGGGAGGCAGCCATGCCTTCGACTGCGGCAGAGTCGCTCAACACGGAAGCCAAGCGCGACGAACTGAACCTTGTACTTGGGTCTCAGCTCTTTTCTCGTTCACCCGGTCTGGCGCATTTACTTTCCTATCTCTGCGAGAAATCCTTTGCGGGGGAGAGCGATCAAATAAAAGAGTATTCCGTGGCAGTCGATGTTTTCGGACGCCGCGAGTCATTTGATCAAGACAGCGATTCGATTGTTCGGGTTCAGGCCAACCGGCTGCGCAAGCGGCTAGCCGAGTACTACGACCATGAGGGTGCTGTCCATCCCATTCACATCACGATTCCGGTTGGACAGTACGTTCCCGTCTTTGAAGAACGCAGTTCGATGGAGGCGCCCCAGATCCGAGCTTCGGAGACAAAGCCTCCAACAAGCGACGTCACTGGCAAGCGACTAGAAGGCCCACGCAAGATACGGGTCTGGTTGTGGCCAGTCATGTTCGCGATCATGTTTGTGGTCACGGCCCTCACATTCGTAGGGTGGCAGCGATCAAGGATGCGCAGTGCGATTTCCACTTCTTCGGCTGGGCAGGCTGCGCCGGAGCCAGCCATCGGCCTTCCGGTAGGAGACGAGCTTCGCATTCTTTGCGGGGTCACTCGTACTTACGTGGACCGTTCCGGCAAAGTCTGGAATGCCGACAAGTACTTCAACGGAGGAACCCCGGTTCGCAGTCCGGTTCGCCATATCTGGAGAACGCTGGATTCTGCCATCTATCGGACTAGCCGGCAGGGTGACTTCACCTACGATATCCCACTAAAGCGCGGAATCTACGAGTTGCATCTGCACTTCGCCGAGGCCTTCTACGGGCCCGAGGAAACCGGCGGCGGCGGCGAAGGCAGCCGCGTCATGAATGTCACTGCCAACGGCACGCCACTGCTGACGAACTTCGATGTGCTTGCCGATTCCGGCGGCGCAAGAACTGCCGATGTAAAGGTTTTTGCCGATATTGTTCCCGCTGATGATGGATTTCTCCATTTGGGTTTTTCCTCGGCGGCAGGCGGCAAAGCCATGGTGTCCGGCATTGAGCTTGTGGTAGGTGTGCGAGGACAGATGCGGCCGGTCCGCATCGTGGCTCGTGACGTGCCTTACTATTCGAACGACAGTCACTGGTGGAGTTCGGATGTCTACTTTAAGGGTGGCCAGCTTGCCGCCAGCGAGGATTCCGCCAGCGGTACGGACGATCCCGAGCTTTATGAAACCGAACGTTGGGGCCACTTCTCCTATGCCATCCCGGTGACGCCCGGCAAGTACATCGTGATTCTGCATTTCATCGAGCGGAGCGTTCATGCCGCGAATCAAGGGGAGTCCATTCAGTCGGCCTCTGCCGGTGGGCGATCCGAAAGTCGAATGTTCAACGTGTACTGTAATGGTACTGCCATTATTCGCAATTTGAATATTTTGAATGAGGCTGGCGAGAATCGGCCGCTATTAAGAAAGATCAGCGGCCTGGAGCCCAATGCGCAAAACAAAATGTTGTTGGAATTTGAACCTGTAATTCACTACGCAACTGTTACTGCCATCGAAGTCTTGCCCCAATAGTATGGCTGCGGCCGACGGCCACGGCTGGAGTTCTCTGGAGGTCACAATGCCGATTTACGATTACATCTGCAACGATTGCCACAAGCCGTTTGAAGAGGTGCTCACCCTGGCAGAGCACGAAGCTGGAAAAGCGGTTTGCCCGAATTGCGGAAGCAAGAACGTGGAACAGGAGGCAGCGGCGTTCTTCGCCGTGACCGGGAAGAAAAGCTGAGAGCATTTCGTCGAGGATGGCGTCGGCTTCCTCGCGCGCCCGGGTCGCAAAGGGCGGGCGCGGCCACGGGTCTTTTTGCCCTATCAGATGCGCTCGCTGTGCTCCCCGGAATTGAAGGGACCCAACATTCAGCGCTAGGATGAGCACATGAGTCCCGCTCCGCTCCGAGGATTGTTCATCTCTGCCTTCCTATCCTTTGTCGTTCAATTATCTTCGCAGACACGCACTTCAAAGCAGATGTCGCTCCCGATTACCCCACCGACATCTGGTTCGGAGATGTTTCGTGCCTACTGCGCCGATTGCCACGGAACCGACGGAAGAGGCGGCGGTCCGCTGGTCGCGATCCTCAAGGTCGCACCGCCCGACTTAACCAGCTTAGCCATGCGTAATGGCGGGAAATTCCCCTACGACCGCGTCTACAGCCGTATTAGCGGAGACAAAAGGCTCGCCGCCCATGGTTCTCGAGAGATGCCGGTCTGGGGACCGGTATTCCGCAGCATGGGCAAAGGCAAGCAACGCATCAAGGCTTTGACCGAGTACCTGATATCGCTCCAGCCGCAGACGAAGTGATGGGATCGGTACAGAATAAAATGTGCCGGGCGTCCCCGCGCTCACGCCCGCTATGGATGCAGAGGTCGAGCGCTTATCTTCCGGGCAGACGCCCAGCCTGAATTTATTTGTAGCAGGAGTTTCATCCGTTTTCAGTGATCGCACGCACAAACAGACGTCTCGTCATTAAGAATCACCGCCCTTTGTGATTCGCATCACTTTTTCCGCGCCTGGCCTGCCGGAGACTTAGCTTGAGTCCTGGGTATGGCCTTTGCCCGGTAATGCACACCGGGAGTGCGGCGTAGCGGTCGCCGCGCATGTTAATGAGATCCGCACCTGGGTTCAGGAGACACACGATGTCAACCATCTGGAAATCGCGATATGCGATGAATGCGCAGCGTGTTAAGAGTTCGACGATCCGTGAACTCCTGAAAGTCAGCGAGCGGCCGGAAATTATCTCCTTTGCCGGCGGATTGCCGGCGCCCGAGTTGTTTCCTCTGGAACGCTTCGAGGAGGCTTGCCATACGGTTTTGCAAGAGCACGGCTCTGAAGCGTTGCAGTACGGTACGACCGAAGGCTACGTGCCTCTGCGCGAGATGATTGCCCGCCACATCACCCGCTATGGAATCCGCGCCAAGGCTGAGAATGTGCTGATCACCTCAGGATCACAACAGGCGCTGGACCTGATCGGAAAGTTGCTCATCAATCCCGGCGACGGAGTACTGGTGGAGGCGCCAACCTATCTGGGCGCATTGCAGGCGTTCAACGTCTACGGCGCGCACTATGTTTCCGTTCCAATCGACGAGGATGGCCTGCGCACTGAACTCCTGGAAGTTGCGCTACGCGCTCGCCCAAAGTTCATGTATATCCTCCCCAATTTTCAGAACCCGGCCGGGGTCACTCTAGCTGAGGGCCGGCGGCATGAGTTGTTGCTGCTCGCCGACCAATACGGCATTCCAATTATCGAAGACGACCCGTACGGCCAATTGCGCTTTGAAGGAGAGCACCTGGCACCGCTGGTGGTGCTGGACCGGGAGAACTTGCGGCGCGATGCCAGCTATTCCATCGGCAACGTCATTTACTTGAGCAGCTTCTCAAAGACGCTGGCGCCCGGCATTCGTTTGGGCTGGGTCGTGGCGCCGGTTGACGTGATTCGAAAGCTGGTACAGCTGAAGCAAGGTGCAGACTTGCACACATCCACCTTCATTCAATACGTCACTCACGAGGTCGCCCGCGACGGATTTCTCGACCAACATGTCCGGCGAATTCGCCAAGTTTATTGTGAGCGGCGCGACGCCATGCTGGAGGCCTTGCACGAGTTTTTTCCATCTGAGGTCCGTTGGACCCATCCCCAGGGAGGACTGTTCTTGTGGGTAACTTTGCCGGAAGGATCGGATTGCCAGGAGCTGTTGCGGTCCGCACTCGCACAGAACGTGGCTTTCGTTCCGGGCGGTTGCTTCTACCCCGAAGACAACTGCGATGGCGGCCGTCACATGCGGTTGAACTTCTCCAAACCCAACCCTGAACAAGTGCGAGAAGGGATACGACGGTTATCTCAGACGGTGAAACAGCACTTGGTGGCTTGCGGAGCGGTAGCGAGTGTGCGTGGAGATGTGCCGGCGCCGTCCACTCTCCCTTAGGCAGAACTCCTGGGCGCCACTGCAAGCAGCATGTGAGAAAAGCTCGGTCTAGGCATAACACTGGCAATCGGAGAACGTGCCCGGGGAAACTCTGTTCCGAGCTGTGCCCTTTTGTGCCTGCAAGAAAACGGACAGATTCTGTTAAATGATTGTGAAGGGCCTGGCGTCCCCGACGGGATTTGAACCCGTGTTACCGCCGTGAAAGGGCGATGTCCTAGGCCAGGCTAGACGACGGGGACTACTGAGGAATCAAGTACTTGCCATTCTAGCATCCTCCGTCCCGGTCGAGTCTGCAGAACCAGAATCAACTTACCACGGAGACTCTAATCCAGTGTCCGATGCAAGACTGTAAACCACGGAGGGCACAAGGGAGCGCCGGGGAACACAAACGCTCAATCAAATTCCTGGGCGTCTCCCGCTGTTATTCGGCGCATTTGAACTTGGGCGTCTCAAGCGCGCGGACGAAACGCAATTAGGGGGATTTGCCCGACCAGTCGTCTCCGATCATTTTCGCTGCCACGATATGGCCAACCGAGCAGCCAGCTAAAACCGGTGCGCACGACCGGAGCGATGAACCGGTTGCGGTGCTCGTAACCTTGGATCACTCTCATCGCTTCTCCTTCATCCAGAAACCGATGACAGGCCGCAAAATGTCGCGATCCGACATCCACGTCTTCGTCTGCCTTTGCCTCAATGTTGCGAACCCAGTCGCAATCAGGGCCGAAACCGTTCGCCACCACGACCTCGGGACCATCCTTACGGTACTCGACGACTTCCAGGACGGTCTGACGCCGCAGGCCGGTACGGCGGCCGGTATGAGTTAGCAATAAGAGTCGGTGCCCGAACAGCCAGCCGAGGCCCCAATGGTAGAGATACACGGGCCCCCGAAACAAATACCACAGGATTCCTTTCTTCTTTATCGTGACCATGCCGACCTTGCCTGCGTCCTGGTTCCCCTCCATTATCACAGGCTTGCTATGGTGAGTTCCATACGGTCGATCCCCGATCGAACCAAGACAGAGAACTGCCCCAAAATAAAATGTAAAGGGAACTTTACATTGAGTTTCGGACCTGCTAATGTAAAGGACGCTTTACATCGGAGGGTTCATGGCTGATCACGGTGGAGTTTTTCGGGAGTGGAATAAGCGCTATCTGATTGAGTACTTGGCCGCGCTGGCACTTTGCCTCACGGCTTCAGGATTTTGCATTCCGCTAGCTCGCGCGGCGAGTTCGGAAATCACCCGTTTGTTCTTCATGGCGGTGCCCGCGGCCGCCATATTGGTGATAGCGATTGTGGTGTTTCGTGATTTCCGGCGCGTCGACGAGATGCTGCGCCGCCTCATGGTCGAATGCTTTGCCGTGGCGGGCGCTTTCGCTTTTGCGTGGACTCTCGCGTATGCTCTCTTCGAAATTGCGGGTCGTCCGAGAATTTCGATGTGGTGGGTATTCGGGGGAGTGGCCTTGGCTTGGAATCTCTGGATGCTACGGGCGGTCTGGCGATGAAGAACCGAGTCCGCGAACTGCGTGAAGCGCGGGGCTGGACGCAGGTTGAATTCGGCGACCGGCTCAACGTGTCGCGTCAGACGGTCTACGCCATCGAGAGCGGGTTATACGACCCCAGCCTTCCCTTGGCCCTCGCCATCGGGAAGGTCTTCCGTTTCGCAGTGGAAGAAATCTTTGGCGTTGATTCCGGCGATGCAAGAAAAGGCGGCCTTGCGAAGAAGTAGTAGGCCTCCGGGGCGCCGACTGGTTATCCTCGCCCCGGCAGACGGGAAAGCGGGAGATACCGCCTGAGTTTCACCGCCAACATTTACAATGAGACTGCAGCCGCGATTCAGTGGCTGCAAGCATCTATGTCCGACTCTCTCTATCTGAGCCTCTGGTTCTCGAGCTTTGACGTCGAAGACATGCTGCCGCACGTGCTGGCGGTGATGCGGCAGTTTCCGTTTTCGGCGCAGCAGCCCGGGATCACCTACCTCTCGCTGCATCCGGTTTCTTGGAATGAGCCTACGATTTTCGAGCAGCGGTTTCAGCCAGGCGCTACTCCAGAGGCAGCCGTGCTCATTGCCTCCGATATGCTTCACGAGGATTATGCATATTCATTCGAGGCGTTTTGGGATCTTTGGACGACCGAAGATGGCCAGCACTGGACGCTGCAACCGTCTAAGGTGAAATTCCTCGTTCACGGCCTGCAGTTCGACGAAGAAACTTACCAGCAGGCTGGTCACATCCAGGTGGACTTTGGGCTGGACGCGCCGTTTGTTCAGGAGTCGGTTCAGCTCACACCTACTGCGGAAGCTAACGTCCGCGCCAACGTGCAGAGGCTGGTCGAGTTCACTACGGCTGTGGAGAAGACTTCTGGAGCGAACGCGCGCCTGTTGTGGTCAGAGTCGGAAGAGAATCTTGCGCAGAAACTAATTGCTCGGCTGCAGAAAGTTCAATAGCTTACAACCACAGGGAGGCACAGGGTTCACAGGGAAAAGCCTATAGTTCCCTTGCGAACTTCTGTGCCCCTCGAGTTTCACACTTACTTCGTTCTTCCGCCTTCGACTTTCAGCTTGTCCGCTGCAGCGGCTTGGGCTGCCGCCAGTCTGGCGGTCAGCACTCGGAACGGCGAACACGAAACGTAGTTTAGCCCGGTTTGATGGCAGAACTCGACCGACGACGGTTCGCCGCCATGCTCGCCGCAGATTCCCACTTTTAGGTTCGGGCGCGTCTTGCGTCCGCGTTCGGTCGCCATCTTCACTAACTGTCCGACTCCTTCGCGATCGAGCACCGCGAACGGATCCTGCTTCAGAATGCCCTCGGCAAGATAGGTCGGCAGCACCTTGTTGACGTCGTCACGCGAGAAGCCGAACGTGGTCTGCGTCAGATCGTTGGTGCCGAAAGAAAAGAACTGTGCTTCCTTGGCGATCTCGTCGGCAACCAGCGCTGCACGCGGGAACTCGATCATCGTGCCGACAAGATAGTCGACCTTCGTTCCCTTCTCTTTGAAGACTTCCTGGGCCACGCGATGAACGATGGCCGCCTGATTGGCCATTTCCTTCAAGGTCGCAGTCAGCGGAATCATGACTTCGGGATGAACCTTCACGCCGCCTTGGCTACTGTTACCGCGGCTTCGAAGATGGCCCGAGCCTGCATTTCGGTGATCTCGGGATACGTAATACCCAAGCGGCAGCCGCGATGGCCGAGCATGGGATTGAACTCATGCAGCTCTTCCACGCGCCGCAGAACGGTGCGTAGATCTTTCAGCTTTGGCGACTTTGGCTTAGTGGCTTCGAGCACCGCAATCTCCACCATCAAATCTTCGCGGCGCGGCAGGAACTCGTGCAGCGGAGGATCGAGGGTGCGGATGGTGACCGGGAAGCCATCCATCGCCTTGAAGACGCCGATGAAGTCGGCGCGCTGCAAGGGCAGCAGTTTCTTCAGCGCGGCGCGGCGTTCCTTTTCGGTGCGGGCCATGATCATGGCGCGCATGTGCGGGAGTTTCTTTTCGCCGAAGAACATGTGCTCGGTGCGGCAGAGGCCGATGCCTTCGGCGCCGAAAGCCCGCGCCTGGACGGCATCGCGAGGAATGTCGGCGTTGGCGCGAACCCCGATCTTGCGGAATGGTTCGGCCCAGGCCATGAACTTCAAGCAGATCGGGATCGTCGGCCTTGGGCTCCAGTGTGTTGAGCTTGCCTTTGATGACGCGGCCGGTGGTGCCATCGAGCGAAATCCAATCGCCGGCTTTGAATACCTGGCCTTTGACGCGCATCTCGCGGGCCTTTTCATCCACTTCGATATCGCCCGCTCCCGCTACGCAGCATTTGCCCATGCCGCGCGTAACCACGGCGGCGTGGCTGGTCATGCCGCCACGCGAAGTCAGAATGGCTGCCGCGACTTCCATGCCGTGAATGTCTTCCGGCGTGGTTTCGGCGCGCACCAGGATGACAGGGTTCTTCTTGGCGCCGTGTCCGGCTTTTTCCACCGCTTCGTCAGCGGTGAAAACGATCTGGCCGACGGCCGCGCCCGGCGAAGCCGGCAAGCCGGTGGCCAGCACTTCGACCTTGGCACTCTTTTCATCCAGCCGTGGCACCAGAAAGTCGTAAAGCTGGTTCGGCTCCACGCGGAAGATCGCTTCTTCCTTGGTGATCAGTCCCTCCTCGACCATCTGGATGGCGACGTTCACAGCAGCCAGACCAGTGCGCTTTCCGTTGCGCGTTTGCAGCATGTAGAGCTTGCCGTCCTGGATGGTGAACTCAAAGTCCTGCATGTCGCGATAATGCTTCTCCAGGCGGGTGGTGATCTCGCGCAACTGGTCGTACACGTGGGGCATAATTTTCTGCAGTTCGAGAATCGGCACCGGCGTGCGAATGCCCGCAACCACATCTTCGCCCTGCGCGTTCATCAGAAACTCGCCGTAGAACTCTTTCGTTCCGGTCGCCGGGTTACGCGTGAAGCCCACGCCGGTGCCGCTGGTGTCGCCCAGGTTGCCGTATACCATGGCTTGCACGTTGACCGCGGTGCCGAGCATGTCGTCGATATTGTTGATGCGGCGATAGTGTTTGGCGCGATCGTTCTGCCAGGAGCGAAACACCGCGTCGCGCGCCATAACCAGCTGCTGATGCGGATCTTGCGGGAAGTCCTGCTTGGTGTGCTTCTTCACGACTTTCTTGTAGTCTTCGATGACTTCCTTCAGTGCTTTGGCGTCGAGGTCGGTGTCGAGCTTGGCTTTTTTCTGCTTCTTCTTGTGATCGAAAACTTCGTCGAAAGCAGACTTCGGGATCTCCAGCACTACGTTGCCGAACATCTGAATCAGCCGGCGATAGGAATCGTAGGCGAAGCGCGGATTATTGCTCCGCTTGGCCAGCGACTCGACGCTCTTGTCATTCAGACCTAGGTTCAGAATCGTATCCATCATGCCGGGCATGGAAAACTTGGCGCCGGAACGCACGCTGACCAGCAGCGGATTCTCGCCCTGGCCGAGTTTCTGGCCCTGCAGGTCTTCCAGGTTCTTGAGCGATTCTTCCATCTGGCGGTCGACTTCCGCTGACACGCCGTTGGAGCGCATATATTCCCGGCAAGCCTCGGTCTGAATGGTGAATCCAGGAGGCACGGGCAATCCGGCATTGGTCATCTCGGCCAGACCGGCGCCTTTACCGCCGAGGTCGTCCTTCATCTTGCCGTTGCCATCGGCCTTGCCGCCGCCGAAGAAATAAACGTACTTAGTGCCCGGCTTACCCGCCGGGATTTCCACATCAGAGACAGTACTTGTTGCCATAAATTCAGTCCTTTTCTATTTCAATGTTGGGGATTCTTTGCCTTCCGTCACCATCGCGGAGAAATCGGCAATGGTGGAAAATTCCTTAAGCAGCGTTTGCAGCAGCGCCAGCCGGTTGGCGCGGATTCGCTCGTCATCGACCATGACCATGATCTTGTCGAAAAATCGATCCACTGGCTCCTGAGCCGTCGAGAGCAGGTGCAAGGCGTCGCCATATTCTTTCGTCTGGCGATGCGCTTCTATCTTGGGTGCATTCACCTCAACGTATGCCGCGAGCGCCTTTTCCTCGTCGGCCGTATCCGGCAGAAGCTCGAAAGCACCGGCGGTTCGCAGGCCTTTTTCTTTCGCTTGTTTAAGGATGTTGCGCATCCGTTTGGAAGCGGCCACCACCGCTTGAAACTCGGGCACCTGCAGGACTTCGGTCACCGCCTTCGCTCGGGCGACTGCGTCCACTACATCGTCCGATCCCGTGCCCAGCACGGCGTTGACGACATCATACTTGAATCCCAGCGCGTCGCGCAGGTAGAACTCCAGCCGCTCACGGAAGAACTCGCGGACCGCGGCGGTGTAGTCGATCGCAGCCGAAAATCTTTTCTCCGCCGTGGTCCCTCGGTAGGCCTCGCGCGCGTCGGCGAACAACTGGCTCAGGCTGAGTGGCAGTTCATGCTCCGCAATCGTCCTCACAATTCCATTGGCCTGCCGCCGTAAGGCAAACGGATCTTTCGATCCCGTAGGCTGCAATCCCAGTGCGAACATTCCCGCGATGCTATCCGCCTTGTCGCCGATCGAAAGCAAGGCCGCTTCTGTGGTACGCGGAACCTGGTCTTCCATGGATTCCGGTTTGTAGTGGTCGTAAACCGCATCGGCGATGGCGCGTCGCGTGGCATCCGGCATCTCGCGATCCAGGTCCTGTATGCGGGCGTACAGCCCGCCCACAATGCCTTGCAGTTCGGTAAACTCCTTCACCAGTTCCGTCGTCAGGTCGGTCTTCGATAGCAACGCAGCCTTGTGAACCACTCCCGGGCGAACAGCCATACCGTTCTGCTTGATGATCTGCGACAGCCAACTGCACAAACGCTGCACCCGCCGGGTCTTTTCGTAATAGCTGCCCAGGTCTTTCTGGAAGGTGACTTGCTTGAGCCAGAGCGCCCGTTCACGCAACGGATGTTTCTGGTCGGTCTGCCAGAAAAAGCGTGCGTCGTTGAAACGGGCGCGGAGCACACGTTCGTGTCCGTGCCGGATAATGCCCTGCGGATCGCCGTCCGTGTTCAGAACCGCGAGGAAATGCGGGAGCAACCTACCGGCCGCATCCTCGATGGCAAAATATTTCTGATGGTCGCGCATCACTGTGACCAGAACTTCTTCGGGCAACTCGAGGAATTCCGGATCGAAGCTGCCCAGAATGACAGCCGGCCACTCGGTAAGATTGACCACCGTCTCGAGCAGCGATTTATCTTCCCGCCAACGCGCGCCGGAGATGGTGCGGGTGGCGGCGTCCAGGTCCTTGCGGATTTTTTTCTCCCGTGCGTCGCGGCTTAAGACCTTGGCTTGCTCCAGGGCCGCAAGATAGTCAGAGCCCGCACGCGGAATCTGCACGGCGCGGTCCGCCAGCAAACGGTGGCCACGAGATTGATTTCCCGCGCTCACGCCGTCGAACTCCAGCGGAATCACTTCGCCGTCCAGCATGGCTACCAGCCAGCGCACCGGACGCACAAATCTTTCGCTCCGCTTGCGCCAGTACATATTTTTCGGCCAGTAGATGGAGTCAATTTCTTTGGGAAGTAGCTCCGCCAAAAGCGCGCCGGCGGCGCGGCCTTTCTTGGTGATCTTCGCCGCGAGGTATTCGCCCTTGGGAGTAGTGACTATTTCCAGCTTTCCCACATCAATCCCGGCTTTGCGGGCAAAAGCGTGCGCGGCTGGAGCCGGCTGACCATCTTTGAAAGCAACACTCACCGACGGCCCGGTAATTTGTTCGGTAATATCCGGCTGCGCGCCAGGAATGTCCGCTGCCAGCACAGCCAGGCGCCGCGGCGTATCGACAAAGCTGATTTCCCCTGCCGGCGCCAGCCGCTCGCGCTGCAGCAGTTTCTGCACGCGCTCGCGAAGTTCCAGAGAGGCAGCGTCGATCATCCGCGCGGGAATCTCTTCGCAACCGATTTCAAGTAAGAAGTCTGGCATCAGTGTCTCTACTGCGTCTCATCGAGTAGCGCCGGTCTCTGGTAGCGCCGGCCTCCGGCCGGCTGTCCCGAGCGTGTCTCGCACGAGACGCGGGTACGCGCCGCCAAGATGGCGGCGCTACGCCACTACCGTCTGATCCAATTTCCCAGCGGGCTCTTCCTCCGACGCCGCTGCTTCACTCTGCTGATCCACCCAAGCCTTCGCAATGCCCACAGCCAGCGCCCGCACCCGCGCAATCACTCCTACACGCTCGGTCACCGAAATCGCACCCCGAGCGTCCAGAATATTGAACAGGTGCGAACACTTCAGGCAAAGATCGTACGCGCCGAGCAGGGGAAATCGTTTCTTGTCAGCATCTGGGTGCCCCGTCCTCGTCTCTCCGTTGTTCTGGAGAGACCGGGCGGGGATTTTCACCTTTCATTAGCGACGCATACTGCTCCAGCAAACCCTTGCATTCCGCTTCGCACAACTCGAAATGCTTCCAGGCTTTTTCGATGTCCGCCGCCTCGAAGTTGTAAACCGAGAACTGCAACTCGTCGGCGAAGCGCACATCGCGGTAAGTGGTGGGCGCGCCGGTCTTGGGATCGCGCGCCCACACGATGTCGTAAATCGAGTCGACATCCTGCAGAAACGCCGCGATGCGCTCCAGCCCATAAGTCAACTCAGCGCATATCGGATCCAAATCCACCCCGCCGCATTGCTGGAAGTAGGTGAACTGCGTGATCTCCAGGCCATCGAGCATCACCTGCCAGCCGATGCCCCAGGCGCCCAGCGTGGGCGACTCCCAGTTGTCCTCTTCAAACTTGATGTCATGCTGGCGCAGGTCAATGCCCATGGCGGCAATCGACTCGAGATAAAGCTCCTGCACATTTTCCGGCGGCGGCTTCAGGATCACCTGCAACTGCATATGCTTGAACAGCCGGTTGGGATTCTCTCCGTAGCGTCCGTCAGCGGGGCGGCGCGAAGGCTGCACGTAGGCGACTTTGTACGGCTTCGGCCCCAGCACCCGCAGGAAAGTTTCCGGAGTCATCGTCCCCGCCCCGACTTCAACGTCGTAAGGCTGCTGGAGCACACATCCGCGCTCCGCCCAAAAGGCCTGCAGGCGCAGGATAAGCTCCTGAAACGTCGGCGGATTGGCTTGGCTTGAGTTCACAGATTCCGGACGAGCGCTCTGCCATCAGTACCGCGAGGGCCCAGCAGATTGACCCTTGATTGTAATGGAAGGAGGCACCAGCCGTCAGCTAGTGCGAGGGGTTTCCGTCGAGATCCTGATAGTCAGACATATTAAAACCGCTTTAGCTTGATTCGGTCTGCCGGGTCTTTCAATCCTTGTGTACCCAGCGACACATCTGCTCCCTATATAACCATCAGCGCCACGACAACGCCCAAAGTCCCAGCCTCGATCAGCAGCGCATAGAGAGTCAGCCGTTTCGCCCTGCCAAACCCTGCCAGCAACCGGCTGAATATCAGGGCTATTATTACGACCGGCGAGCAGAGGAGGCGGTACATGCTGATTTCGCCCAGCATCGTGTTTCCCTGGCCTACCGCCGGAATCGCCATCAAACCCACGCTAATCGGCAGGGTCAGGCTCAGGCCGAGCATGACGTTGGCGTACCGGGTGTAGACGCTCTCCTGCTGGCGGACCAGCAGCGCCAGAACGAATGTCGGGACCAGTAACATGAAACCAATGAAAAGCGCGAGCAGCCAGTCGCCGAAGCCCCACATCGTGCCATAGGCTGCGGCATCCTGGGGATGAAGGGCGTACTGCATATAGCGCGCAAAAACCAGGCCGGTCGCGACCACCAGCACCCCGGCGTACCCCGCTCCCACCAGGCCTAACTGGGTTCGCAATGAGATCGCTTTCATGCAGGCATTCTAGCGCCGGCTGGGCAGGAGGTTTTCGTTACTTTGCGCGTACTACTACTGTGCGCCGGCTGATGCTTCGAGTAGAAGCCACGAATGAGAGGAGCAAAACGCTAGCGACTCTTAACCCCGGCCACGAGGAGATTCAGCGCGCGTCGCGATCCTGGCGCGACCCAGCTTAGGACGAAAAATCCGCCTTCTCCAACATTCCCGCCGTCACCAATTTCTTCTCGATATGCCGTTGCAGCGACTGCACCAGAAACTTTCGCAAATCGGCGCCGCGCTCTTTCGGCCAGGGCGTCCCCGCAAAACTGTCCAGCGGCGCACGAAACATCTGCGCCGCCAAGGCTCGCGACTCAACTGACATCTCCGACGATGCCAGCCGCTTGTCATCGGCGCAGACCAGCCCATCGGCAAGCGCGTGGAAGAATGCGCGATTCCCGTTCAGCGCGCGCCCGCAGCTCATGCACTCCGAGAAATCGGGCAGATAGCCCATCAGCCGCGTCATCCATAGATCAAAATATGTGACCGGCAGCCAGATCTCGGAGCCACGCAGACCCGCGAGCACCGACAACGCCAGACGAAAGACCGCATCGTTGGCCTCGCGGTCTGGCAGCAGCTCATCGAGAACCTCCGCTATATGTCCCAACGCCACGGCACGGGCATAGCTCACCTCGCTTGCCAGCGGAGACTCGAGCACCTCGCAGGAATCCAACTGCGTCAGCTCTTGTCCCTCACGGTCGGCATAGAACGCGCGCACGTAAGTCAGCGGCTCCAGCGCGCCGCCAAAGCGCCGCTTCGATTTCTTGGCCGACCGCGCCACGCCGCGCACCTTGCCTTCCAGCCGTGTGAACAACGTGACCAGCAGGTCCGCCTCGCGCAGCGGATAAGTGCGGAGGACGATCGCTTCGGATTCCTTGAGAGGCATGGGGCACTCGGAAAGCAGCACTCGGAAAGCAGCATTCAGCACTCAGCATTCGGTAATCCGGGGTTCGTGGTGCCAGCTAAAACCATCCCGCCTGACTGAATGCTGAATGCTGAGTGCTGAATGCTGAGTGCTGCTCCAAAAGCAAAAGCGCGCGCCCATACCTGGACGCGCGCCGCTTGCGAATCTGCAACAAAACCTACCGACCGTAATACTGCGCATTGCGCTCGGTAAACGCCTTCCACTTTTCCGGCAGATCGTCGAGCACGAAAATGGCCGACACCGGGCACACGGGCACACAGGCGCCGCAATCAATGCATTCCACCGGATCGATGTAAAGCATCTCCTCCGAGCCGAAGGCCTCTTCGTCCTTCTTGGGATGAATGCAATCCACCGGGCAAGCGTCCACGCAGGCGGTGTCTTTGGTGTTGATGCACGGTTCCGCAATCACATAGGCCATAAAGCGTTTGTCTCCCTAAAGCGGTCTGGGACTTAAAAGAACAGGTATTCTAACAAGAATGCCAACCCCAGTATAGGCTACTTCGATGCCGGGCTGCGCCGGCAAACATTCCAGCCAACGAGCGCTTCTCCTGGTTCAGAGGCGCACTTTCTGCATCCATCGTTACCGCTTCCGGGCGCTAGCAACTTAGACGAACGGATTCGCCACCAACACTCCAAAATATTTTTGCCCGGGATTCAAGTCTTCCGACAAAATGCGCTCGCATCCGCCCCGCTCGGCCGCAGCCACGATCATGCCATCGTAAAAGTGCAGGCCGTAGGCAGCGTGCGCCTCAACCGCGCGGCGCACCATCTCTAAGTCAACCTGGACAAGTCGGATCGCTGCGAGAGCATCCAATATTTTGCCCACGGCGAGATGAGACATTTTTGGAGAGAACTTGTGCAAGAGGGTGGAAGCGAGTTCCGCCGCCACCTGGCTGGAAAGCAGCATTTCTCCGCCCACCGCCCTTTTTATTATCTGTTGTGCGATCCTCTGTTTTCGCGGATCGGCACTCTCGTACGCGTAGACAAGGACGTTGGTATCGAGAAAATCAGGAGCGGACATACAAGTCTTCCCGTTTCCAGTTCCGCTTGCCACCCTTGACCGAAAACTCCCGGAAGGTACGCTCCAGGGCTTCGAGTTCGCGACGTTTGCGGCCTGAACTCGCGTCCTCCTTCGCCAGACGCTGCAGGTAATCGCGCACCAGGCCGGTCAGGGTCGTATCCCGCTCCACGGCGATCTTGCGGACTTCTTTGACCAGTTTTTCGTCGAGCGAAAGCGTGATGTTCATGGACCCATAATAAGGGAAACCCTTATTATGGGCAAATTATTTGCAGTCGTACGCTAAGAATCCATCCCGCGCTTTCATGCAGTAGTAGACTTAGGACCAAGACGGACTTATGGCCAAGACCAAGCTCAACCCCAAGTCTTCTCACGCCGTCCTAAGCAAGAAGACCGCCCGTCGAAAGAAAGCTCCTTCGGAAGCATCGAAGTTGCAAGGGCCTGCTCTGGAGCGCGCAATTGAACGATTCCAGGCCGAATCAGACACAAAAAAGGCTCATAAACAGTGGGTGCACATCGAGCGTTCGGTTTTTGGCGTTGAATTTGAAGACTGATGGCACGCATCAATTGGACCGGCCTGCCTGCGTGGAAACGCAGGAAACTCGAGGACCGGGTTCGCACTCGCGAAATCACGACAGCTGATATTCGCAAGCTGCAGGAATGGATCCAAAGCGATCCTGAAGTTCCCGAGGAAGAATGGTGTAAAGATTTCGGATCCTTACAAAGTGGCTGGCAAGGGGTCTGAGCCTTCGACCTTTCTAACCAAAGACCAGCCATGCTGGGGAAAGAGCCTTTAGCGCTGGGCGGACCCTAACGGCTGACCAACTCCCGCTTCTCGCTAGGCTCATACTCCACGATGTACCCCGCCACCGCGCTCGCGGCCACCGTCAGCGGACTCGCCAGATACATCTGCCCCGGCCCGCTTCGCCCGGGGAAATTCCGGTTCTGCGCACTGATGACGACCTGATCCGGCCGCGTGGTCACTCCCGGCCCGGCATTGATGCAGGCACCGCAACTCGGCTCGATCACGTGCGCGCCGGCCTTCTGGAAAATATCCAAATAGCCTTTGCGGAGACAGTACTCGCGCGTCTCCTGCGAGCCGAATTGGATGTAGAGCTGGCACGAATCCGCTACCCGCTTGCCCTGCTTCAGCGCATCGGCTAGCACCAGGGCGTACATATCCATGTCTTCATTCTTGCCGGCAGTGCAGGTACCGCCGTAGGCCAGCTCAACCGGTACTGGCGTATTCAGTTCGCGAATGAACTTACCGTTTCCGGGATCGCCGGGCGTGGCCACCATCGGTGTGATTTCGGCGGCATCGAGCTCGATCACGTGCGCGTACTGCGCCTCAGGATCGCTGTACAAACCTTCGATCATCGCCTCGGCTTGCTTGCGATCCATGGCGCGGCGTTCGATGAGGAATTCAACCGCTTTCGCGTCCGGCGCCACAATCCCCGTAAAGCCGCCAATTTCAGCCGCCATGTTGGTCATGGTGGCGCGCTCGTCCACGCTGAGGTCTTCGATGGCTTCGCCCGAATATTCGATCACTTTGGCCAGCGCTTTGCCGGACTTTATGTAGTCCATGCGGAGCAACGCCAGAATGAAATCTTTGGCGGTAACGTTAGCGTGCTTGCGCCCGCGAATGATCACCCGCACCGACTCCGGCACGCGCACGCGAACATCTTTCGTGATCCAGGAGTTGAATACGTCGGTGGTGCCGATGCCGAAGGCTATGCAACCGATCGCGCCCGAATGAGGAGTGTGTGAGTCCGACCCGACGATCAGTTGCCCCGGCAGCGCGTAGCTCTCGAGCACCACCGAGTGGCAAATGCCTTCCGAGCCTTTGCGGTCCTTCAACTCTCCATGCAGCTTGATGCCCTGTTTCTGCGCGAAGCTCTCCTGCTTGAGCTTAAGTTGCGTGGCCAGATCGAGCAGACCCATCTTGCGCTTCTGCTCGGAAAGCACCTCGTCGAGAAATGTAAGGTGATCGCGGAAGAAGAGAATAGTTGAGGCGTCGTTCACCGGCGCATCGCGGCCCACTAGCTGATCGAAGAAAATGGCGGCCATGGGGGTGACATATTCGTGGCTGAAGCGCAGGTCGGTGCGTGCAAAGCCGGCATCGTTGGGTTTGACGGCGGCGTCCTTGCTCTGACGGGTGGGGACGCCCGTCGCTCCACCGGCTTGCGTCATATGCCTCGCGAAAATCTTCTCCGCCAGGGTCATCGGGCGCGGCTTGGTCTCAATCGCCGGCAGAAAGACCTTCCCCTGCAATCGCGCGACATTGAAATTGAATAGGCCGCCGTGCTCAATGATCTGCCGCGTAATCTCATCTTCCCCCTGAGTAAATTCCGAAAGCGGAATTTCCGCGCCCGTGCGAACCTGATCAATCAAGGAGAAGTTGGTTGAGGTAAGCACGCCGAGGTTCTGACAATTCTGCTTGTAAATCCGCTCAATGTTCTCCGCGATCACCAACTGAATCCCCGCGCAAAGCTCCGCATACGGAGACTGCTCGCGGCTCGATCCCTTCCCACGCCGCTTGCCGCTGACCGCAGCCACAAAGCCGCCGCGCTTCACATCGCCGCGCAGGATGGGAGTCTCGCTGCCGCACTTCAACCCGGTATACGGAAACTCGCCCAGCGTCTGGTCGAAAAAGAAGCAGATGTGCGCGGGAGTGATCTCGTCAGTGGAAATATCATCGCGCAACTTGGGATTATTGGCCGGATTCCTGGTATCCCAGGGCAAGTCTTCGCCGGCAAGTTGGCGGCGGATGAGATTCGGGTCCTCGGTGAGAAAGAGAATGCGTCCCGGCAAGCGGACTTTTTCGGAACGCTTTTCGATTTTGCGTTCTAGCAGTGAGTTGATCACGGTCGATCACCCCGAGTACATCGATGGCTTCTAGTGTCCATTGTACGCCGCACTCCTGTCGCATCATCGCTTTCTCCGCGACCTCTGCGGGGTTCTCGGCGCCCTCTGCGCTTTAAGATTTTAGTGGTGGAGTGAAGAAAATCTTAAATCGCGGAGGTCGCGGAGAAAGGCGCAGAGGCCGCAGAGAAAGGCAAATCACTTGAGCATCAGCCGATTGTTCCTGAGGCGCCCCTTAAACGTACACTTGGCTCCCTGGCAATTCGTGATCGGGACCTTCTAGAATGCAACGGCTGATCTGAGCCGCGGGTTACGTTATGTTGGTGTCCGGAACGAGGTCGCGATGCGATTGAGTGGAAAGCTAACACGATGAGTTTGACGATGTCGGAAGGATGCTTCGATCAAAGATGTACTGGCCACGGTTCCTATTGAAGAATTTGTACGGCATTGCCGTCATTGGGATTCTGCTTTGGGCGATGATTGACAGCTTGGTGCACCGCACAGAAGGCCACTGGCGAGGAATTGGGGCACTTTGGGCGGTAATCGCGGTCCTCTTCGCGTTGGCGGTGTTTCGTACGAGACGAGAAACGGCTCGAGAATTTGGGCGATTGAATGCCACGCTCGCCGATTGGGTCACCCTGGGCCCCGACGGCATTACATTCGATGGTCCGAACGGGGCTACAGCGTTCCAACCATGGGGCAACTACAAAGGCTGGCGGCCGGGCACACAAGTGATTTTGGTGGAACGCTCGCAAGGCGAGGGTTTTACAATGCTCGCATTTTCTCAGTTGTCGGAGAGCGAGCGGCAAGTACTTCAAGGGATTTTAGAATCCCACATCCGCATCAAAACTCTTAGTGGCTACGTTTGAGTTTCTGCGATCAGGCATACTCATATTCATGGGTCTTCTGCGTTGACGTTCACCGAGACCTTCTTGCGACTCTTCTTGATGCGCTCGAAATCCCGCATCAGCTTCCCCATCTTTTCGCACAAGCCAGGCCCCAGCCCGATGGCCACCGACCGGATGAGCAGGTCGCTCTGCCGGCCGATCCGGTCGTCGTTATTTTCCCATTTGGAGAGCGTAGTCCGATCAATGTGGATTAGGCGCGACAGCGCATCTCCAGTCATGCCCAGGTATTTACGCAAGTAGCGCACATCTTCTCCCGTGAGCGCGTAAGGCTTGGCAACCACGGCGAGGGCGATGGTTCGCATCAAATCGTTCATGCGGGGAATAATCGGCGACTCGCTCTTGCAGGCCTCACACTTCTCGATCTCGATTCCCTGCAGCACGACATTCAGCCCGCTTTCTGTGAACCGATAGTTTCCCCGGCTGGTCCGGACGTTCTCACTGCCGCATTCGCTGCATATCCGTTTCATCTATCTACCCCTTCTGCTCGTTCCCGAAAATCACTTTCTTACTTGCGGCGGCGAGCCTCGATTGAGAAGCACGTGATGAGAAACACCCGGTCAGCCTCCCGGAACGTCAGGACAATCGCCAACCATTTTCCATTTGGCTCATGGCCTTCGACCCGATATTTCCAGTCCGCGGTCTTGATGTCCTGCTCCGGTTCTTCGTAAATGTTTCCGCCGCGCAGAATCCCATACGCCTCGAGAATGCTCAGGCTTTCATCCGCCAACGCTTTCTTGAAGTGTGGGCCCCACTGCACTTCGCCTTCTTCAAGGCAATCGCGCAACAGGTCTACGGCCTTGGCGCGGCTGACGCGCCGCAGCATCATGTTGGTAATTTACCACTTTAGCGAGTCCGTAGCCAGCGGTGCAGTCCAGCTAGGCGCCGTCAGCTTTTCGCCGACGCCGATAATGCTGTAACTCCGAAAGTTTAACCTTCCTAAGGAGCCGGTCGGACAAGAAAGCATAGAACAGAGCCATTGGGGTCAAGGCTAGCAGGAACTTGATTTTGGACCAATCGTGGCGCGCGCTATATACGGCAAGGCATGCGACCACGAGCAGCGCCACTACTAGAAGAAGCAAATACGCAAAAATTGAGGCTAGGGGCCACTCTCCCGTATGCCGCTTGTACTCTTTCCAGTCTCTCGCAGTTGCGCGTTTCGGGCCCCACAGCACCACGGAATTCCAATCCGAATCGCGCTTGCACCGCTGGGCGCCGTTTTCGCGACCATTCGCCGAAGGCCATTGGTCGATTCGCCGCTTCGCCAATTCGGCTGTCAGGGAGCTCCTGGCTGGAGGTGTTAGTTGGCTTAAGTCGAGCGCCAAGTCCAGGAGTTCTTGGTCAGTCTTGGCCTCATACTCCTTGGCGAAGTCATCAATCTCCATACGTCGACCATTTGTACGGCGCGGTTCTTAGTGATGCCCCTTCGCGCGGTCATACTTCTCCCCCGCCGGAATCGCCGCTGCAAGCCGATTCTCCTTGGGTGCGAGTGGGCACGTCGCATACGGTGTCACCGAGCATGGCGGACTATAGGCCTCATTGAAATCGAGGACCACCTTGTCGTTCGCTACGGGATCGGTGTCCAGAAATCGGCCTCCAGGATAAGTTTCGGACTTGCTGGTCAGATCGTTAAAGACGAATGACAGGCCCTTGGTGGGATCTCCCCCGAGGTCAGTCAGCTCGAGCTGCCGTCCATTCAGAGTAAAGTGGACCACGCCCGCAACCGGAGTCGACGTTATATCGCCCAGCACGTTGGGAACGTCGACCGTCTTCTTGCCATCTGAAGGAATAAAAGTCGCGGTCACGCGGTAATTCAAGTTGAGGGGGAAAAACACCGGACCTGGATATTTGCTCACCGCTGGATTATTCAGATCCTTGAGCGAATGCCGATGCGCTCCCCGCGCACGATCACTTTCATGCGCAGCGTCTCCAATCCCGACGACCGTAGCCTTGCCGGAAATATCCGGTTGCAGCTTGGCTTCCGTCACCGGCTTGCCGTCAATCGTCGCCTGCACGCCGGGAGCGACCTTGATGGTCACGTCTTTGCCTTCTAGACGAACGATCCCGCATGCTGAGCCGCCGAACCGGCTGGCAGAACGACGGGATTGCTTGCCTCGGTCCCAAACGTATTCTCTCCCGGCTTGAGCCAGAACAGGCCGGCGAGCGGAAGCCAGTTCTGCTTGCGGTCGTCGACGAGTTCAGTTTTCCATTTGTCGAAGGACTGCTGGTAGGCGGGATCGGGGGCGGTCTTGGTTTGAGCCGCAGCGGCGACCGAACGCAAAAGTACACTGGCGATGGCGAATCTGACTTTCATGGGCAAAACGCCTCTCCAGAGGTATTGATACCAATGCGATGGAGCGACGGCCCGTCCTCGCCCGTCAGGGCAAAGGCCCGGTCTGACGGGCAGGAACACCCGTCGCTCAAATTAACACCGAGCTTCGACCGGCGGACGGGCAAAGGCGTCCGTCCCCACACAAGCACAGTCCTTATTTCCTATACTCACGCGGATCGGCCAGCGGTTCCAGGTCGCGCCCGGCAAAAATCTGCTCGAACTCGTGCAGCAGCGCCTCGTGCACCAAACCATTCGAGGCTACCGTCTCGCGGCTGTCGATCTTAAACGGCGATCCGTCGAAGCCCGTGACTTTGCCTCCGGCTTCTTCCACGATCAGCACACCCGCGGCCGTATCCCAGGGATTCAGATTGAATTCCCAGAAGCCGTCCAGCCGACCGCTGGCCACATAACAAAGATCCAGCGCCGCCGATCCCGCGCGCCGCACGCCATGGGTACGCAGTGTAATCTGATGATAAAAGTGAATATTCGGATTCTGGTGCCGTTTGTGACTGGGAAAGCCCGTCGCCACCAGGCTCTCCGCCAGATTCCTGGTGTTCGAAACCTGCATTGGCTTCTGGTTGAGATAAGCGCCGCTTCCCTGCTCCGCGGTGAACATTTCGTCCCGCGTGGGATCGTAAATCACTCCGGCGATGCGTTGTCCCTTGTGCTCGAGTGCCATCGAGACGCAGAACATGGGGAAGCCGTGAGCAAAATTTGTAGTGCCATCGAGAGGATCGACGTACCAGCGGTAGTCGCTGCCGGTGTCGATCAGGCCTTCTTCTTCTCCCAGAATGTCATGCGTGGGCCATAGTTTGCGGATGCGCTGGCGGATCAAAGTTTCCGAAGCTCGATCAGCTTCCGTGACCAGGTCGGCCTCGCCTTTGTATTCCACCGTGACGTGGAGAAAATAGCTCATCAGCAACGCGCCCGCGTCACGTGCGATTTCGGCCATGGGGGTCACAAAGGCGCCGCCATCGGGCGCGGGTGCAGCGGGCTTGGCCTTCCGGTCGACAGCCGCCATTCCCAGGGGATTTGCAAAGTCAGTCATGATTGTCCGCATCGGAAAGGAAACTGAAGTGCGCCGGCGGCGGCCTCCGCGAGCAAAAATCGCAGGGACGCTTGTCGCTTCGCCGCCAATCGTTCCCAGCTCGGGGAGCAGATCATGGCTTGACCCGTTTTCCAGCGTCTTCCTCGATGTAAACGATGTCGTGCTTGTAGATGAAAAGGTTGGGGACGCCTTCTCGGGTGAGCCGGACCATGTCCCGGTCGTAGTACTCGATCCAGCCGTAGACCATTTCGCCGTCTACCAGTTTAACGGTGACCGCCTTCTGCTTCTCACCGAGAGCCTTCAAATAGATGGCTTCCTGCGAAGTTTCTACCGCGGGCGGAGTCCTGCCCTTGTGCGGGGGTCGTGGTGCACCGTGGCCTTGGAATGGCATAACCACATTCTACACGGCGTCGGCGGTTGCTTTCTTCGCGCCCTTCGCGTTTCGCCTGGCGCTCGTTGGGGTAAAGAGTTTTTTCGCTCTGTCGAGCGCAAGCCCTTGACCGCAAAGCTCGCAAAGAAATCTGCAAAGGACTGCAAAGAGACAGATCAATCAGATCAGGCCGAATCATTTCCCCTCCTTAGCTTGACGACACCCCAAACACTGCACCATACTTTGAGTTGTTTCGCTCTGTCGTTTTCCGCTCGTTCTCGGGTTACATTTGTAGTATGCGGCCTCGAATCTTCATTCCCGTTTGGCTTTTGCTCTTCCTGACGGCTCTTGCTTCTGCGAAAGATCCAACCCAGGCTTTACCGCAGCGCTATCGAGAATGGCTCAACAAGGATGTGGTTTACATCATCAGCCGGCAGGAAAAGAGCCTTTTCTTATCGCTGCCCAGCGACGACGCACGAGATAAGTTCATCGACCGGTTCTGGGAGGTCCGCAATCCCTCCCCGGGCGCGCCCGACAATTCTTACCGGGCGGAGCACTATCGGCGCATCGAGTACGCCAACGATTATTTCGGGCATGCTTCGCACACCGAAGGCTGGCGGACCGACATGGGGCGCGTGTACATCACCCTGGGAGAACCGCAACAGCGGCAGAAACTCTTCGGGCTGCAAAAAGTCACGCCCATGGAGATCTGGTTCTATTCGAATTCCAACCCGGCGCTGCCGCCATTTTTTTACGTAATCTTCTATCAACGGGAAATTACCGACGACTTCCGGCTTTACAGTCCCTCCAGCGATGGCCCGGAAAAGCTGATTACCGCGCAGGTCGGGCCGACCCGAATGGGCGCCCTCAAAATCCTCTCAGATGACGCCGGACGAGACGTGGCGCGAGAAACCCTGAGCCTGATTCCGGATGAGCCCGTGGATATGCAGAACGGCACGGTGAGCCTGGGTTCGGACGTAATGCTGGGCACCATCAAGAATCTCGCCAACAATCCCATTTCCCAGGAACAGCTCGCCACCCGCCGGCGGATGCTGGAAGATGTTTCGCACCGCATCGTTCTCGGGAACGAATTTTTGGACGCGGCCACAGTCTCGTTGCGCGACGCCGCCGGCAATAGCAACCTCCACTACGTGCTTCGCTTGAAGAAGCCGGAGGATTTCACCATCGGCAAGTCGCCCAAGGGCGAGTACTACTACACGGTGCTGGTTTCAACCAGAGTCACGTCGCCCGACGGAAAGCTGATCTGGAGTGATGAAAAAAAAGTCTCCAGAAATCTGACGTTGGAGCAATTCGATCAAGTCAAGGGCAAGGTATTCGGCTATGAAGGGTGGCTGCCTCTTCCCCCCGGCAAATACAAGTTGGAGTTCGAACTCACCAATGTGCTGAACAACACCGCGTTTCGGCGCACCGTGGACGTGGATGTTCCTGACGTGGCGGCCTCCGGGCTCGGCGTCTCTAACTTGGTTCCCTTTGCGGAAGCCAGCATGCTGCCTCCAAATGCCGCCAAGACCTTGCCCTTCAGCGGCGCCGGAGTGAAATTCATTCCTCGGGCCGGCCAGGAACTCGAACTCACCCAGGGCGAGCCTTTGAACTTTTTTTACCAGGTATGGGACCAGCAAGCGCTGAGCGCGCCGCATGCGGGCAAAAAACTTGAGGTCGACTACGCCTACGGAAGAATGGGCGCGCGCGACACTCAGACGATTCACGACGAGATTCCCTTGGATCAGTTGGACGCCGGAGGCTCGGTTCTCAACGGAAAGCGCATCCTTACCGGCGAACTTGAACCCGGGAACTACCGCTTGGTCATGACTCTACGGGATCCGGAGACGCAAACCAAAGTCTTCGGGGAGTTGGCCTTTAGCGTCTACGCTACGACCTCGTCGGTGGCCGCATGGGATGTCTCCGACGACGGCGTAGTTGCCAGCCTGGCCAACGGCACCGCTGATCTTCAACGAGCACAATGCTATCTGGCGCTGGGAGACAAAACGCACGCCGTGGAGTGGCTGGAGAAAGCCCACGCCAAGAACCCGAGTGACGAGCGTTTCCGCAATAAGCTGGTCGAGCTTTATTTTGCACGCCAGGATTACACGAAAATCGCGCAGCTCTATGTCAGCAGCGGCATAACTCAGTCCACCGACGAACAGACAATTTTGCGGGTAGCCGACAGCTTCGATAAGGGCGGCGACGTGAAGAAGGCCGTCGCGGTGATGGAAACGGGCACCAACTTGAACCCCTCCAGCGGCCCGCTGCTGCTGGGTCTTGCCGAGTATTACCGCAAAACGGGGGAGACGCAGAAAGCCGCAGCTGCTGAGCAAAAAGGCAAACAATTTATGGCGGCCCATCCCGAATCCTAGGCGACGGTGGCGATAATTCCGTAGCGCTGGTTATCATGATCTGCTAATTTTCTTGTCCGTGGCCCGACGCGGTGCGAAAAATATTTAAGGAGAAGCCATGAAAGCCAAACTCCTGTTCAATTCCGCTCACTCGGATGTCTTCAGAGTTTTCCTCCCTTTGTTTCTCCTGGCTGCAGTGGCGAGTTGGGGACAGAATGCTCCCGCCTCCGGTGCGACTTCCATCCGCGGACAAGTCCGTGACGCCAGAACGCATTCTGTGGTACCGAACGTGATCGTCACCGTAGACAGCCAGAACTCTGGGAGCGCAGCCCAGGCGGAAACTGACACTATGGGAAAGTTCACCTTTCAAGGCCTCGAGCCTGCCGTATATATCGTGAAGATCCGCGTCCCGGGTTATGCGGAGCAATCGGAACGGCTCGACCTCACCATCAGTGGCAACAACTATGTTGACTTTGAGCTAAGGGCGATCGGGAATGGGCCCTCTGCTGTCCCGCCAAATGGAAGTCTCAGCGCCCGGGAGGCGGCGGTCCCAGAAAAGGCTCGCAAGGAGTTCACCAAGGGACGCGAGTTGCTGGAAGACGGCAAAGATATCCAGGGCGGTATCGAACACCTGCTCAAAGCCACGCAGATTTATCCACAGTACGCCGATGCCTACTTCTTCCTGGGTGTAGCGTATATGCAAAGCAACGATGCCACGGGCGCCAAAACCAACCTGCAGAAGGCAGTCGAAACCGATCCAAAATTTGCGCCCGCATACGTCAAGCTCGGCGTACTGTTCAACGCGCTGAAAGATTATCCCAACGCGGAAAAGAACCTCACCACCGGCCTGAGCCTGGATCCCGATTTGCCCGACGGCCAGTACGAGTTGGGCCGGACTTACTGGGCTATGGGACGCTGGCAAGATGCGGAACCGCACGCCGTGAAGGCCGCGGCCTTGCAGCCGGGCATGCCTCCCGTACACGTCCTGTTGGGAAATATCGACTTGCGCAAGAATGACGGAGCAGGCGCGCTGAAGGAGTTCCAGGAATATCTCAAGCTCGATCCCGCCGGCCCGTTCGCCCCCGGCGTGAAAACCATGGTGGATAAGCTGGAAAAGATGCTCAGCCCGCAGTAGAGGTAAAAAACGCCAAGTCAGACCCGCCGATTCCCGCCATCCCGTGTTCTACGGTCCGGAGACGCCAGCAGCTTGATCGCCAATTTGTTCTCCTTGGGCATAATGGCGGTTACCTACGTAATCTCATAGCCGTCAGCCGCCCAAACTCTATGATAATTGGTACTCAACATTGAGGGTAAACACCTAAGTTGTTGTAACCAATTGCCATAACATTTTACATTTACTCGGCCTGTGAAGTGCATTCTGTAGGACGACCCTGTTTCTCGTGGTGTTGACGATATGTCTTGAGATTGCGCTCTTCCCAGCGTCAACAGTGCACGATTTTGCAATCTTTCCTAGGAGGCACAATGAAGAAACACCTATATTTTCTGGTGTCTGGTTTAGTTCTGCTCTTGAGCGTTGGGCTCTTTGCACAAGAGTCCTCAGTAAAGGGCAGTTTGGGCGGCACCGTACTTGACTCTTCCGGGGCCTTGGTTGCCAAAGCCAAAGTCACGCTGACGGGGCCCACAGGAGTTAAGGGCACAAACACCGATTCAGACGGTCGATTTACCTTCGATCTTCTGGCCCCTGGTTTCTATTCGATCAAGGCCGAAATGGCCGGCTTCAAGTCGGTCGAAGTAAAGCAGGTCGAGGTGTTCACCGGCCGCGAATCGCCTGTCCGCATCACGCTGGAACCGGGCGGAGCCAATGAAGTCATCGAGGTTAGCGCGAGCGCCGTGGGCGTCGACGAAGCCAAGACTGGCTTGGACACCAACTTGAATGACACGTTCTATTCGCAGATTCCTGTAGCGAGGAACGTGACGAGCTTGTTTTATGCCAGCGCCGGCGTCACCGATGGCGGCGGCACTGGCTCGTCGAATCCTTCCATCGCTGGCGGTAGCGGCTTGGAGAACCAGTACGTCGCGGACGGCGTGAACATTACTGACGGCGCCTTCGGCGGCATCGGCGTTTATTCCCGCGTCTATGGCCCGTTGGCTACCGGCATCAACCTTTCGTTCGTGAAGGAAGTGGACGTGAAGACCGGCGGCTATGAGCCGCAATATGGCAAGAGCACCGGCGGACTGGTACAGATCGTGACCAAGTCCGGCGGCAATGCCTACCATGGCGGCGTCTCCGGCTTCTTCGGCCCGCAACAATTCGAAGCGGCGCGTCTGAATCCGGATACTTCCGGCCGGCTTAACCTGGGTGGCATCACCGCGCACCAGGGAGCGTGGGACGTGGCCGGCGAATTCGGCGGTTATGTGCCGGGCATGAAGGACCACCTGTTCTTCTTCGGATCCTTCAATCCTTCGTACAACGCCTACTATAACCAATTCGCAAACATGCACGGCGTGGTTGGGTTGCCGGTTCTGGGCAATACTCCGGTCGCGCAATACAGCTATGACTACTCCGGCAAATTGACCTGGAAGCTGAACGATAAGAATACGATCGAAAGCTCGGTTTTCGGCGATCCCACTCGAGAGACCGACTTTGCGCCAAACTTCACACTGGCGACGTTCAGCAAGACTACATTCGACAAACTGTCGAACGGAACCCGCAACTGGGTGGCTCGCTACAACGCCACCTTGTCGCCGACCTGGTTGTTCAACGCCTCCTTCTCCTGGGGCCACAACTACCTGACCGACACTCCGCAGTCTCCTGACGTTTACCAAGTTGTCGACTTGACCGGCCGGACGCTAAACAATGGCCTTCCCAACGGCCCGAACGGCGGACAATTGTCGGGTCAATACACCCGGCAAGGCTTGGGCTACTACGAGAACACTATTGGGGACAATTACGGTCTGACGTTCGATACACAAAAAGTGGTCAACAAGCTGGGCAGCCACACCTTCAGCATCGGATACCACTACGAGCGCAATTACTACGACGGCAGCACTCTCCGCACAGGGCCGGGCTTTACGATCACGCCACACATGGCGGCTCTTGGCGGCGATCCCACCATCGCCGGAGCCACTGACAACGCCGCGTTCCAGTTGCGCGCGCTGGTAAGCGGCGCCACCGGCGCGCCGTCGTTGACCAACTACAACCGCTACCATGTTCCACCGGTGTACGCGAATGTCTCCGGCTTCGGCGTTGTTCCGGTGGCTCTGCTGCAGGTGCGCGGTACCTTTAGCGATCCGAAGTTCAACACCGGTGGCCGCTATCACGCTGCTTATGCCAACGATTCCTGGGAACTGGGGAAACACATCACCATCAACGCCGGATACCGCTGGGAGCAACAGTTCATGTTGGGCAGCCCCTACAATCTTGGCGGGCAGAACTTCCACGTCCACTACACCTACACCGACAACTGGTCTCCGCGCTTCGGTCTGGCCATCGACCCGCTGGGCGACCGCAAGACGAAGATCTACGGCAACTTCGCTCGTTACAGCTACGCCATTCCCTTGGATATGGCCATCCGTTCGCTGAGCAATGAGCAGGACGCCTACAACAACTACTGGGCTCCGGTTTCGACCGGCCCGTACGATGGTGTCCACGCCAATCTGGCGGTCAACGCTGATGGCACTCTACCCGCTCCGGTCCTGAGCGATGCCACAATCCTGAGCGCGCCGTTCATATCGGCTCAGTCGGGTGAGGCGATCGCTTCTGGAACCAAGATGCAGTACCTGCAAGAGTTTGTGTGGGGCGTTCAGCACGAGTTCAAGCATGGAATCGTGGTGGACGTCCGCTGGCAGGATCGCCGCCTGAAGCGGATCGTCGAAGACATGGCCGGTCTCTCCCCGGAAGGTGCTGACGCGGGTGAAAACCAGTTCTATGTGATCGGCAACCCTGGAGCCGGCACCGATCTGTTCCAAAACGAACAGGAAATCAGCTGGCTGGAAGGTGCACCTAGGCCGGCTGGCTGCCCCTTAGACATGAATGGCGACCCCGTGTATCCGGAAGCGGATGATGTCACCGATGCTGGGGGCATTCCCATCGGGTAGCGCTTGCTTCACGAATCCCAACCTTGGCGGTGGCACTGTCGGAGCTGACGGTAAACCCGATGGTTTCGTCAATCCGGTCCGCGTCTACAAGGGTCTGGAAGTCGAAATCACCAAGAGCTTCAGCAAGGGCTGGCAGATGCGGACCAACTACCGCTGGTCAGAGTTGCTGGGCAACTATGAGGGCGCGTTCCGTAACGACAATGCTCAAAGCGATCCCAGCATCAGCTCGCTGTTCGACTTCACGGCCGGCCAGTTGGGTCTCCTGGGCCAGCAGTTTGCTGTGGGCTCGCTCAACACGGACCGCCGTCACACTCTCAACAGCTTCCTCAGCTACACGTTCTCCGGCGGCTTCGCGAAGAACCTAACGTTGGGGACCAGTGTGCGTATCCAGACGGGCGACCCGATCAACGATCTGCGCGCCCATCCGGTCTATCAGAATGCCGGTGAAGTGCCGGTGGGCGGGCGCGGCGCCCTCGGCCGCACCAACACCCTGGGTGAAGGCGACATCCACGCTGACTACCTCATCAAAGTGGGTGAAAGATCGAGCCTGCACTTCGGCGCGGACCTGTTCAATGTGGCTAACCAGAAAACCCAGTTGCGCATTGATCAGAACCAGGACCGCTCCTTCGGCATTCCAAACTCGGACTTCCTGAAGCCGGTGGGCAATGGCAACCTCGGCGTGCCGCTGGGCTATCAGCGTCCGTTCTACGCCCGCTTGTTCGCCAAGTGGGAATTCTAGATCGGGAGTAGTTTCCGTTTAGGGAGGGCTTCGGCCCTCCCTAATTTTTTGCCTGCCAGATTCAATGTAGGCGCGGGCGTCCCGCCTGTGCAGAGAGCGGCATGACCCTAAATGGGGAACGAGAGCTTCGGGATTCGTGCTGAGCCGCCAGAAGGCCCCTGGCAGGCCCGTAGAGCGTCCGCGACTACGCTGGCCAATGTAGGCGCAGGCGTCCTGCCCGTGCAGGCAGCGGCATGACCCTGAGCGACGAACGCATCCGGCCCGAAGCTATTCGAAAGAAATCACTTCCTTAGGGCGTGTGACTTTTGAGGTAGGCTTCGTTCTCATTGTCATGTTGAGCGGAGCCGGAGCAAGCGCAGCGCAGCTCCGGCATAGTCGAAACATCCCTACCTACAGTGCGTTGCCGGTGCTAGGAATTCCGCCGCCCTCGCTTCCGCTCGGGGTCGGAATGACAGTTCTTGTACGCTCGACTATAAAAAAGTCACACCCTCTTAGAAATAAACGCCCGCTCGAGGACTCCAGTTAGCATTTTGGGCGAACCTCCAAGGGCTTGCCTCTGCCTGGACGGGCGGGACGCCCGCGCCTACATTGAAACCCAACGACTTAGAAGCTTACCTTCAGCGAGAACTCGATCACACGGGCTGATCCTAGGGCGTTTACGCCCGTGCCCAGACCCAGGCGCAGGTCGCTCGGTTGCGGGTTCAAAGTGCCATTCGGGGAGCCGGGCGACCCGTCGAGAATGGTGCTGAAGGGGGCTGCAGGGCCGTCGAAGTTGGAGAAGTTGAGCACGTTGAAAACGGTGACTCCAGGCCGCAACTCAACTGTTTCCTTGATCTTATAGGCCCAGTTCAAACCAACGTCGAAGGTGCGCAGCCAGACCTGGCCCACAGCGCCCGGCGGCGCGAGCTGCACCGTCGGCATCACTGCATTCAGTTGTGACAGTTGGCTCGCGGTCACCAGATTGGCGGTGATCAGCGCCTGGCCCGCCGGAGTCGGCTTACCCGCGAAGTTGGTGTTGTAGTTTGCGATCACCGTATTCAGTCCGCTGACCCCAAAACTACGGCCAAAAGCCCCAATGTTGGTGCCGGGCAACAGGTCTCCCACTCCGCCGTTGGATCCGACGGTTCCGTCGCCGGTACCGTCGCCAGTGACATCGGTTTGGAAGATGCCGCCGGCCACGCCGCTCACGGGCAGGGTAACGCTGGAGGGCAAGGGGCTATCGAAGTGCGAAATCACGCTCAGCCGGAAGGAGTGGGGCAAGTCCGCGGTGCCGCCGAAAGAGAGCTGATGGGTGCGGTCCAGGCCATTCGGGCCGATGTATTTCAGGGGGTTGGCATTGTCGGTGGCGAAGTTGATGAAGTCATTGTCCCGGGCCGTAGAAACATAGCGGGAAAGCGCGTAGGAAACCTGCAGATTCATGGTTTTCACGCCGCGCATTGGGCCGTGAATGTTGCCGCGCAGGGAGGCCTGGAGGCCGTTGTAGACGGAGCGCCCGACCGGAAATAGCATCTGGTTCGTGCCGAGCGTGGAATTGACTCCCGGAAAGGCCGCCGCAGGTTGGCCGGCTAGGCCGCAGGGGAGCCCGCCACAAAACGCGTAACCGGAATCGAGGCCATTGGAGGCGAAATCCGTGATGCTCGCGCCCGGAACCGCGGCCAGGTAGCAGTTCACCGCGTTCTGGGAGCTGGCGCCGGCGCTGGTCGCCGGGGCGCAGCCCGGCGCATTGGCTGCGAGAGTGGCATTGATGGCGGAGAGCGCGGCATTCACATCCAGGTAACGCGCATCTCCCACGTGGTTGGTATCCAGACTGAGCAAGTTGTGGGTGGCCACATTGCGCAGGTAGTCGACCGTCAGAACCACGCCCGGGTGGAACTCATGTTGGAAGCCGAAGTTCATTTGGACCGAGCGCGGGGTTACGTAGTTGGGGGCAAAGAGGTTAGTGCCGGTGACGTCGATTCCGTCCGCCAGCACGTTGCCGATGTAAACGCCGTTGGACTGCGGGCCAGCGGCCTTCACCGATGCCTGATACTCCTGCTGCAACTGAACAATCTGCGAAGTGACGCTTCCAATGGGCTGGCCGCAGATGGTCGCCGGGTCAATGGCGGAAGTGAACGGAAGGTTTTGTGGCTGTCCGGCGGAGCAAACCGGCTGCGCCCCGAGAAAGAGTCCCTGCGACAGGCGAGCCGGGCGATCGAACAGGTTATTGTTCCAGATCGAGTTCTCGTAGAAGAGCCCGATGCCCGCGCGGATTACCGTGCGGCCAGTCTTGTTCGGATCCCAGGCAAAGCCTAGTTGCGGGGCGAAATTATAGTTAGGCTGTTGCACCCGGTTACCCAGGCCGGGGCCAAACTGCTGGAGCGCAGCGATAGGGCCAAGATCACTGTCGGTTCGGCCGGTGTCGCGCACGTAACGGACTCCGAGGGTCAAGGTGAAGTTGGGCTTAAGCTTCCAGGAATCACCCACGTACGCGGAAAAGCGGTTATCCGGGCCCAATCCGCCGCCGGGCAGCCCGAAGGCCGCCTTTTCGGACGAGAACCCCTGGCCGTTGCCTAGTGTGACATTGAGCGCAGGGTAGTTGAGTGGATTGGCTACTCCTCCGGGAAGGGTTCCATTGGGAGTCGCATTGCTGGGGGCGTTGGCTTCCGGAGCCAGTCCCAGGAACTCGGCAAAGCCGCCGCCCTTCACCCGGTTGAAGCCGGCTCCGAAGCGGAAGATATGGTTCCTCCAGGGCGCGCTCCCATCGTACTTAATCTGATGATTGGACTGGAAGGTGGCTTGCGGAGCCAGGAAGTTCGGGCCCGAGCAGAAGTCATCGGCTCCCGCGGTAAGACAATTGGGATCGCCGCCGATGGCGAGTTCGATCGCGCCGGCAGGATTGAAGATGCCGCTGCCGAGCACGGCGTCGGTAATCCCATTCACGAATTTGGTGTAGCCGAAGCGGATGCTGTGGGTGTAGTTGCCGGTATTGAAATCGGCGCCTACAACATGATCACGCGAGTGATTTACGTTAGCGAACGGTTGAAACGAGTTGGGAATAAAGGGCGCAACGCTGCGATTCTGATCGAAGGAAAAGCGGTAAAAGAGCTTGTAGCGATCGGTTTGGTAATCCATGCGGCCGACGGTTTGGGTCTCGCGAAAGGGCGAGTTAAAGCTGCCGGTAAGGCTAGTAAATGCGCCGCCCGGCAGGACCGGATCGAGCAGATCCTGTTTGTTGCGTTCGGCATCGATGAAGAAGAACAGCTTGTTGCGCAAAATGGGTCCGCCCAAACTGCCGCCAAACTGGTTGCGCTGGAAGGGATTGGTGGAAGGCCCGGGGAGCGCGGCATTCAGGCTCTGATCGCGGAAGAAATAAAAGCCGTCGCCATGCAGGCTATTGGTTCCGGACTTGGTGGTTATGTTGACCGAACCGGAGGAGGTCAGTTCGGTGGAGAGATCGAGCGACGATTGCTGCAGCGCCGACTCCTGAATTGCGCCCAGGGGAATATTCTGCGTCGTGGTGCCGACGGTTTCGTCGCTGATATCGACGCCATCGACCTCAATGCGGGCAGTGCGTCCGAAACGGCCGCCAAAAGAAACTGAGGAAAATCCGTTCTTGGTGGGGTCGAATGTGCCGCCATCCTGAATCTGAACTCCCGGCTCCAATTGCGCCAGATCGAGAAAATTACGCCCGTTGATGGGCAGATTTTCAATCTGTTGCGCGGTGAGAATGCCCTGCACGGTGGCCTGCTCGGTATTCACCCCCACTGCTGAGCCCTGAACTTCGATCACTTGCGTGCTCTCGCCAACCGTAAGCCTCACACTGCCCGCTGCGGTCACATTCACCTGGACGGTCACGGGAATCTGGACGGTCTGGAAGCCGGATTTCTCAATGCGGACGGTGTAGGGTCCCGGAATCAGCGCGCCCGAGGCATAGGAGCCTGAGGAATTCGTGCTGGTTTCCGTTGTCTGATTCGTCCCATTATTGCGAATGGCGACTTTGGCCCCGCCGACGACGGCGCCGGTCGGGTCGATGACCACGCCCTGAATGCTGCCGGTCGAGATAGTAGTTTGGGCGGCGAGAGGCATAGTGAGCGCGAGCAGAACGGATGCTGCCAGCAGCAAGTTGAAGCGTTGGAGAACTGAACGGGAGATGCTTGGTTCACTTTGCATAGCCACCTTTATCCTTGATCCTTTCAACACGCCCCTGAGAATGACACGCCGCGACTCTGGCTTATGATATTCAGTTTGCTACGTAGTCCAGTAGCTTACATCAGAAAAATTGGCCCCATGCACCTCAGGGGCTAAAAGCCCGAATTCATTTCAGGCCACTTAGACGCAGGGCCCAAGGGCCCCGCTCCACCCAAGATCATCCAAGACATCATCAACGACCTCATCACGAACTTCTGCCTCAGGACCCTACTCGGATTTAGAGTGTAATAGCCGGTACGGTGACGCACTTTAAAAACGGGCGTTGGTGCGGGTCCGCTGACCTCCACTTGAATGCGGCGAAAGTTCGAATCGGACAGCCGCTGCGACGGATAATAAGCCAGCAGATACTGGGTGCGCAGTTCGTCGCTGATCTGGCGGAAGGCCTCGTCGAGCTGCGGCCCCGACGTGGCGTAGAAAAAGCGGCCGCCGGTGTCCTCGGAAAGCTGGATGAGGGCATGTTCGCCGCCGGTGTCGCGGCCGGCGCTGGCCTCGATGGGCACGATGATGATGCTGTACACGATGGCCTCAGCCTCCTGCGCGGAGCGCACCGCTTCCTGATAGTCGACGGAGCTGACGGTATCGCCGCCGTCGGTGATCACGACCATAACTTTTCTTCCCTGGCGGCGTTCGAGCGCGTGCGAACTTAGATACATGGCATCGTACAGCGCCGTGGCGGAACCGAGGCGCAGATGATCGATGCCGCGATCGATCAAGTGGAGATCGGAGGTGAAGGGCACGACTTCGCTGACCGTCTCGCTGAATCCGTAGAGAGACAGCGCGTCGACCGGGCGCAGGATGGCGTGAGTGAAGCGGCGCGCGGAAGCCAACTCCAGCGGCAGATCCCGGCGCGTGCTCAAGCTGGTGTCGATGGCGAGGACAATGGAAAGCGGCAGCGGAGATTCGCGGTCGAAGACGGCAATCTTCTGCTCCAGGCCATCTTCCTTCAGCCTGAAGTTATCCTTGTTCAGGCCGCCGATGGGCGCGCCATGTTGGTCGGTGACGGTGACAAAGACGTTGACCAGCTTGACGTCTACTTTGAAGGTGGCGTCGGGCGCGGGAGCGTCCACGGATTTCCCGCCCGCACTCGGCGCTTTCGAGGACCCGCCCTGCCCGGACGCCCACGGCGGTTTGGGCACCTGGGCGTGGGAAAGCGCCGGCGAAAGAGCAAAAATTACCACCAACAGGAACCGGTAAGAGGAACACATCGAGGGGCCGATCACTTAGATGCAGGCCCCGTCGCGGGGGTGCCTGAGCGCGAGCCTGCGATATCGGAGGGGAAGGGCTCTCCGTCGGCCCAGACCGCGCCACCCTCGAAATACTCCTTTTTCCAGATGGGGACGGTGCGCTTGAGAGTGTCGATGAGCCAGCGGCAGGCTTCGAAAGCGGCCGCGCGATGAGCCGAGGCGACCGCGATCAGCACGCTGGTTTCGCCGATCTCCAGGCGCCCGAGGCGATGGACGATGGCCACATCGCGGACCTGGAACTGGGCCAGCGCCTCGACCGCCAGAGCCTCCATTTGCTTGAGGGCCATCTCTTCGTAGGCTTCGTAGTCGAGATAGAGAGTGGGGCGCCCGCGAGTGTTGTTGCGAACGATGCCGTCGAAGACGGCTACAGCGCCATCTTCCGGCTGCTTGATCTTGTCCAGAACCTGCTGGGCTTCAATTCTGTCATGCGTAATGGACGCGTAGCGCCGGCGTCTCTCCGGCGCATCAGGGGCAGTCTCACTCACTGCTTCGGACCCTCCGCTGACAGGCGGTAGCAGGGCGATTTCGTCTCCGGACTTGAGCCTGGTACTCGCGGAGCGGCGTATTCCTGATTGATCGACATAGCGATGGAAGGAATCAGGCTTTGCATCTGCGGGAAGCGCTGCTGATAATGGCTGAGCACGTCGGCTAATGTGGCGCCTTCGGGCAACATGACCGAATCGCTTCCCCGCCCAGCGATATCTTTCAGCATACCGAAGAATAGAACGCGGACTTGCATAGAGTCGGTGTTCAGTCGGTAGTTCTCGGTTCCCAGTTTATCGCGGCGCGGTAGAATCGGGCATGAGCATTCCTGGCCGCCGCGGCAAGGTTATCTTTTTTCTGTCGCTGGGCGTGTGCCTGGCGGCGGTCGCGGTAGCGGTTGGCTTTGGCTGGATCATTCTGAACTGGCGCGAAGGCATCAAAGTTTTCCTTGGCATAATCTTTTTTGGCGCTATAACCGCCGGCCTCATCCTCAATACTACGTTTCTGATTCGCGAGATCCGGCGCAACGAGCAGCACGACAGTTTTATCAATGCGGTTACGCATGAATTGAAGACGCCGATCGCGTCCATCCGGCTTTACCTGCAGACCCTGCAGCGCCGCGAAGTGGAGGAGGCCCAACGCCGCGAATTCTACCGCTTCATGGTGGAGGATACCGACCGCTTGCTGGGCACGGTCGAGCAGGTACTCAAGGCGGGAGAGGCCGGCCATAAGAAGTTAGGTAAGCGGGTTCCTCTGGACTTTGGCGGCCTGGTGGGAGAATGCGTGCAGGTGGCGCGCACCAGCCATCGCCTGCCGCCCGAGGCGGTTCGCTTTGAAGTAGTGCCCAATGGCAGCGCGGGCGCCCGCGTGGCGGGCGATTCGGAGGACTTGCGCACCGCAGTTCGGAACCTGCTCGACAATGCCATCAAATATTCCGGCGACCGGGTGGAAGTTTCGGTGCGCGTGGATGCTCCCGACGAAAAACACATTACGCTGAGCGTGCGCGATCACGGAGTGGGCATTCCCGCACCGGAGCTGAAGCGGATATTCCGGCGTTTCTACCGCGTGCCCAACCGCGTCAGCGGAGTAAAAGGCACCGGCCTGGGATTGTTCATCGTGCGAGCTATTGCCGCCAAGCACGGCGGCCGTGTGTTTGCGCAAAGCGAAGGCGAAGGGCGCGGCACCACCGTTGTGCTGCAACTGCCCAGGAGCGTGGCATGAGCCGTGTGCTGATTGTGGAGGACGAAGCGCATCTGGCGAAAGGACTCCAGTTCAACCTGGAGGCCGAAGGGCACTCGGTTGAAGTCGTAGGCGATGGCGAGGCGGCGCTGAAGTTGCTGCTGCGGGAAAATGGTGGGGCACAAAACGGGGTCAAGGAGAACTTCGACGCAGTTGTGCTCGACGTGATGCTTCCCGGCAAGGACGGCTTCGCCGTAGCCAGCGAGTTGCGCGCAGCAAAACACTTTGTGCCGGTCCTCATGTTGACGGCTCGGGGGCGGCCCGAGGACGTGCTCAAGGGCTTCGCTTCGGGAGCCGACGACTATCTTCCCAAGCCCTTCGAACTGGCCATTCTCTTGGCTCGTTTGCAGGGATTGCTGCGCAGGCGGGACTGGATGCGCCAAAGCGCGGCCGCGGCGCCTGCGGCTGTGCAAGCACAAAACGGAAGCGGCCAGGCCACAGAGTATGACGTATTTTCGTTTCGCGGCCGCACCATCGACTTCGGAAAGCTAGAATTAAGGTACAAGGGAAACGCTGTCCGGCTGACGCTGATGGAAGCGGAACTGCTTCGCCACCTGATCCGAAACGCGGGCCGGGCTGTGTCGCGCAAGTCGATCCTGGAGGAGGTCTGGGGGCTGCACGAGGACACGGACACGCGCGCCATCGACAACTTTGTGGTGCGGTTGCGGCGGTACATCGAGGATGATCCTTCCGATCCCCAACATTTGCTGACGGTGCGCGGAGTGGGGTATCGGTTTGTGGCGGAGGCGGAGGGCTAGACTAGAAAAGTCTGTGATTTTGTGTGAATCACTCCTACTGAATCTCCACGGAAAGAACATTGCCTTCGGCGGCCCCTGATTCGCGATAGTTTACAGCTATCTTTTCGTTCATCCAGGCGCAGGAGAATTTGTCGGCACCGATGAGAGTGAAGTGATCCCTGTCCGCCACTCTCAGCTTCCAGGTCTTGGCGCTAGAGATCACCGTAAGTATCGCGGACGGGGCGGACGAGCAATCCACGCTCACCAGCTTGCCTTTTAGAAACTTGGGCGGTCCGGAGTCTCTTGCCGGTTCGAGAGGAAGCGATGGCTGGCCACCATCCGGCTCAGTAGCGGTTCTACGATCGAGAACCGCAGTTCTTACCCCTGAATTAAAGTTCGCACCTTGTTCCAGCGCTGTCTTGAATTCACGCGCCCGCACCAGCGTGTCTCTCACTTCATTCGCCAACCGTGGATCGGCGCTTCCCTGCAGCGATTCCAGCACTGCAATTCCCTGATCGGGCTGGCGGTTGGTGAGATACATCTGCGCCAGATCGTACAAATAGTTTTCGTTCTGTGGGCTGAGGGCGACAGCGTGTTGCATGGTCGCGACGCCTTTGGCGGGATCGCCGCCGGCAGCTTGGGCAAAGGCTAGCAGCATGTAGGAGTCGGCGAAGCTGGGATCGAGAGCGATCGCAGTCTCCAGTTCTTTGGTCATGGCGGGCAATTCGGAGGGATCGGTGAAGTTGCTTTGCCGGCTCATCAGCATGGCGGCGTAGTAGTGAACGCGGGGATCTTTGGAATCGGATTGAGCCGCTCGCTGAAAATACTCGCGGGCCTGTGCGAAATCGCGCTTTTGCAGGTAGGCGAAACCCAATCCCCGGCAGGCGGCGGCGTGGTTGGGGTCAGTCTTTAGAATCTGCTGAAATTCGGCGATGGACTTTTCCAGATAGTCAGGTGAGTGCAGGTGGGCATCCGCCAGAACGGCCGCGCTATCGTTCGCACCCAGCTGGATCACCGTGTAATTGGCGCTGACGATATCGGAGGGGGTGGGGAACGGGTAGTAGCGAAACTGGCCAAGCCTCAAATAGGTAGCCAGGGCTCTGTCGAACTGCTCCGCGTTCATGCCAAAGGCTTGCGGGATGGCATCCTGCACCGGGATTTTTCTGGTCAGCACCGAATCGAAATACGTCTGCAGCTTAGGAAGCAATTGATTGTCGAAAAGGTAATGCACCAGCAGGCTGGACTCGGCATAGAACACCGTGCGGTGGTCACCGCTTTCATTGTAGGTACTGGAATTTTGTTGAACCCGGAGCAGGTCGGCGATCTTCATCATGCCGTTCTGCTGCAAGATCATGTATGTCTCATCGGGCATCTTGCCCACGCGGGCTTCTTTGCTGTCCACCTCGATACTGGAGAAATACTCGGCGAAGCCCTCCTCGAACCAGGGGTCCAGGCGCCCGGTCAGATTCCCGTTCATGAGCTGATGGGCATATTCGTGGAAAACCACTTTCCAAGGCTCTAGCGTGGACATATCGAGCAAGATGAAAGTTCGATCGCTGTTGCCCTCGAATAATCCGGAATCCTGCACAGGCTTGCCATTCCACAGGGGAGTGAACTGCCGCATCTCTTTGGTGTTGCGGAAGGCGACAATCTGCAAAGGCACGGGCAAGTTCACGTTGGACGCAGTCATGATCTTGCCGAAGACGGCGCGCATTTGCTCGAAGCGCATTGCGGCATCGCGGCCGCGCTTCTCGCCGGCGTCGGTAACGACCGAAAAGTGGGGGGAGCGGACCTCCACCCATTGCGGTTCAGAGGAGAAGGCAAACGGCATCAGGTCGAGAAGTGCGCAGAGGTAGAGCAGGACAGTCCGTGCGCGGTGTGGACGAATACACATGGCCAGAAACCTCGCTGGTCGAGGCACATACTACACCAAAATCTGACGGGTCTGAGCCGCCCGGGCACCAAATGAATTGGAATGAATCTCGAAAGACAAGAACTTGAGGCGGGACGGAAGGCTACTGGTGCGAGGTAGATGCTCCAGCGGCCAGTTCGCGAAGCACTTTAAGGAAACCTTCCGCGGCACCCTCGTCGGAGAGGGCTGCCAGCGGAATGGTGGCAGCCAAATGCGGAGACTCTGCGCGGAAACGCACGCTCAGGAGGCTATGTCCGCGGGAGGTCATGAACGTGTGCACAACCGGAGGAAGTTCCTGGCTCCACTGCGACCGGGTGGTAAACACGACCGGGCCAGGACGAGAAATATTCCATTCGCGGGAGTTGGTTTCGATGTTGCTGTTGCGATCCGTAAACCAGCGATGGCGATGGACTTCCAAAGGAACGCTGGGGGCATCGTCGAGGTCCGCCTCGAAGGTCAGCGTCTCCTTCTGCTTGCGGCATACCGACAACAGCCATTGCACTGGAAGCGGACGCGGCAAAAGACGCACGGTAATGCGAGCGTGCCCAAACCAGTGAGAGGCCAAACGCAATTGCGCCTGCACCCGCGATGCGCCCAGCCAGCGGGCTTGCACGATGCGGCCCTGGCCCGAGCAGGCGGCCTCCACTCGGCGCAATGCCTGCAGGCCTCTGCGGCGGTTGAGACGAGTGAAACAGAAATACCAAAGAACCGCCAGCGCGACCGCGCCCATCGCGTCGATGAAAAGAAAACGTCCCACAGAGCCTCTGATGCGAATGGTACGTCCGACGATGCGCTCAGAGCAAGCGCTTGTTTCCACTCGAAGGGGATATAGCAAAAAAAAGCACCGAGATGTGTGCAATTTCGTTCACAGTCACATCCGACTCCCGTTTCGGGCCGTAAAAACTCCGTCTACAATGGCTGGGTGGAATTTGCCCTGCGAGAGTTTCGGCGCGAGGATTTTGAGTCCCTGTGGAACATCGACCAGAGATGCTTTCCGCCAGGAATCGCCTACTCACGCCGCGAGCTTTTCGCATACATTCGATTGTGGAAGTCGTTCACGCTGGTGGCGGAAGCGAATGGAGTCGCGCCCATTGGAGAGGCTAAGCCGGAAGAGAACGGTGAGAGCGAACTGAGTCCGGGCATTGTGGGATTTCTGGTGGCAGAGGCCGGACGGCGCGGCGTTGGACATATCATCACGATCGATGTGCTGCGCGGGGCTCGCCGTTCCGGGATTGGTTCTAAACTGTTGGCGGCGGCGGAAGAACGTCTGCGGGCGGCGCAATGCCACAGCGTTTCTTTGGAGACGGCTGTCGACAACGGTGCAGCCCTGGCCTTTTATAAGCGGCACGAATATTTCCTGGTGAAGACGGTTCCCGGTTACTACTCGAACGGCGTAGACGCGCTGGTGTTGCAGAAGGATTTGCTTTCTGAAGCGCGCGCCAGTTAAGTTGCTCACATGAAAGTTGCCATCCAGGGCGAAGCTGGATCGTTCAGCTACGAAGCGGCGCGGCAGATGGCGCCGGGCTGCACCGTCGTTGCTTGCGCGCGCTCAGTGGAAGTCTTCGACCGCCTGCAGAGCGGCTCCGTCGGCGTGGCCGTCATTCCTATCGAGAATTCGCTGGCTGGCTCGGTGACTGAGCACTTCGACCTCTTATTGGCGCGTGAGGTCTTTATTCAACGGGAATTTCGTCTGCGCATTGTCCATAACCTGATCGCTGCGCCGGGGGTGAAGAAAACCGCTCTGCGCCGGGCCTATTCTCATCCGGTGGCGCTGGAGCAATGCCGCGACTTCTTCCGGCGGAATCCCAAGATCGAGGCTACGCCTTTCTATGACACTGCAGGCAGCGTAAAGCACGTGATAGAGGCCGGGCTGCGCGATGCCGCCGGAATCGCCGGCGTGCATGCCGCCAAAGTCTATGACGGGCGAATCCTGGCCGCGGGCATCGAGGACGACAAGCGTAATTTCACGCGCTTTTTTCTGATTCGCAGGAAACGGCGGGTGCTGGCGGGCGCCAACAAGACTTCGATCGCGTTCGGCTTGAAGAATGTTCCGGGAGCGCTCTTCAAGGCGCTGAGCGTATTTGCGCTGCGCGACATCAGCCTGAGTAAGATCGAGTCGCGCCCGATGCGCGGACGGCCCTGGGAGTATGTTTTTTACGTGGACTTTCTCCGCGGAGACGATGAGCCAGCCCGCAACGCCTTGCATCATCTGGCCGAAGTGACGGATCTGGTAAAGGTTCTTGGTATTTATCCGGCGGCATAGACCGAAGGCAACCTCAGGGCTGGGGCAGCACTCTGAGGGCGGGGGGCCGATCAGCAATCGGGCAGTCCCCGAATGGCGGGGTGTGGTTTACTTTGCGACCTTTACGGGTTTGCTTTGTGTCCTTCGGGTTACGCTTTTGAACTCGTGCGCGGGAAGAAAGCCTTTGACCGCAAAAGGCGCAAAGGAAAAACGCAAAGTTCGCAAAGACGCGACGAAAAGAAAATGCGCCGCTTATCCTGGCGGAGCCGGCTTCCCCGGAAACTTGAGAGTACATTCGGCATAAGCGGTCACCGGAACCTTCGATTGGCGGCTCTGTCGATCTGAGGGTTTAGAATCCAGGAATTGCGCAGTCGATCGGGCGGTTGCATCTTAGCGGGGCTCAGCGTCATCAAAACTTGAGCAGACTACACTCAAGGTGAACATATGGCAAAGCAGGCGCTACCGGAACGCAACTCCAAAGCTGAAGAAAAGAAGGAAGACCAAGCCTTACCGGTCCTGCCCGTCAGGGACACGGTACTGTTTCCCCATGCGGTTCTGCCACTTACGGTGGGCCGGGAGAGTTCGGTGCAGTTAATCAACTCTCTGGGTGAGGACAAGACCATCGTGGTGGTGGCCCAGCGCGAGGCCCGCGTGGACGCACCGCAGCCCACCGACCTCTATACCGTCGGGAGCCTGGCGGTGGTCCATAAAGTCGTCAAGATGCCGAACCAGAGCCTTTTCGTGTTTGCGGAAGGCCTGGACCGGGTGCGACTGAAAGATTTCACTCAGCTTACCCCCTTCATGCGGGCGCATGTCGAATCGGTTCCTGAGGCGATTCCACCTAAGAGCCCCGAATTGGAGGCACTGCAGCGGAACGTGCTCACCCTGTTCCAACAGATTGTGGCAGGTTCGCCGACGTTGTCCGACGAACTCTCTACCGTCGCCATGAACATAGATGAGGCAGGGCGGCTGGTGGATTTCATCGGCTCCAATTTGCCTTCTCTGTCGACGGCGGATAAGCAGGATGCGCTGGAAACCACCGACGTCCGCGTGCGTCTGGAAAAGATCAACCATCACCTGGCGCGGGAGCTGGAAGTCCAGCAACTGCGGAACAAGATCCAGTCCGAAGTGCAGGACCGGGTGCAGCAGACGCAGCGCGAGTACTACCTACGTGAGCAGATGAAGGCAATCCAGAAGGAACTCGGCGAGCAGGACGAAGGCGCGCGCGACACCGAAGAACTGCGGCAGAAGATCGAAGGCGCCGGCATGCCCGAGGAAGTGAAGAAGGAAGCCCTCAAGGAATTGGGACGGCTTGCTCGCATGTCTCCGATGGCCGCCGACTATTCCGTCACTCGCAATTACATCGAGTGGCTGGCGGTGCTGCCCTGGGCCAAGACTTCCGGCGGCGAAGTAGACATTCTCAAGGCGAAAGAGATTCTGGACACCGATCACTACGACCTGCAAAAGGTCAAAGATCGCATCCTGGATTTTCTCTCCGTCCGCCGCCTGAAGCCGACGATGAAGGGACCCATCCTCTGCTTCGTCGGTCCTCCGGGAGTAGGGAAAACTTCGCTGGGGAAGTCCATCGCGCGGGCGCTGGGACGGAAATTTGTCCGCATCTCGCTGGGCGGAGTACACGACGAAGCCGAGATTCGCGGCCATCGGCGCACCTACATCGGCGCCTTGCCGGGCCAGATTATTCAGGGAATCCGGCGTGCAGAGACCAAGGACCCCGTCTTCATGCTGGACGAAATCGATAAAGTCGGACGGGACTTCCGTGGCGATCCGGCGTCGGCGCTGCTGGAAGCTCTGGATCCGGAACAGAATGCAACTTTCCGCGACAACTACCTCGACGTGACTTTCGATCTGTCGAAGGTGTTGTTCATCACCACGGCCAATATGCTCGACCCGGTCGCCGAGCCTCTGCGCGACCGCATGGAGATCATCGAACTGCAGGGCTACACGGAGGAAGAGAAGGTTCATATCGCGTTCCAGTACCTGGTTCCCCGGCAGATTGATGAGAACGGGATTACGGCCGAGCAGATCGATTTTCCGGCCGCGGCGATGAGCTACCTGATCCGGCACTACACGCGCGAGGCCGGGGTCCGCAATCTGGAGCGTAATATCGGGACCATCTGCCGCAAGCAGGCGCGCCGGCTGGCGGAAGGCAAGACGGAAAAGCTGTTGGTAACGCAGGAGATCATTCAGGAATTCCTGGGCGGTATCAAGGTACGCAGCGAGGGTGAAATTGCTGAGCGCACGAAGCGCGCGGGCGTAGTGGTAGGCCTGGCGTGGACGCCGTCCGGCGGCGACGTGCTGTTTGTGGAAGCTAACACCATGAAGGGCAAGGGCGGATTCACCATGACCGGACAGATTGGCCAGGTGATGCAGGAATCCATGCAGGCAGCCCTGACCTGGGTGCGTTCGAATGCAATCCAGCTCGGAATCCCGGAGAGCTTTTTCGCGGAGCACGATATCCACATTCACGTGCCTGCGGGGGCGATTCCGAAAGACGGGCCGTCGGCGGGCGTCACCATGGCGACCGCTCTGGTTTCCCTGTTGACGGGGCGGCCGGTGCGTCCTTTGACCGCAATGACGGGAGAAATCACGCTGAGCGGCAATGTGCTGCCCATTGGCGGCGTCAAGGAGAAGGTGCTGGCGGCCAAGCGCGCTGGTGTCCGCGATGTAATCCTGCCCGCCGAGAACAGGACGAACCTGGAAGAGGACCTAACCCCGGAACAACTCGAGAACATCAACGTCCATTACGTGAAGACGATTCCAGAAGTGCTGGAATTGGCGCTGCCTGCATCGCCCGTCGAGGAGAGGCAGGACGAGGAAGAGCGCGAGAAAGTACTGAGTGTGCAGTCGGTGGGCTAAAGCTCAGAGGGACCAATCGTGGGAAGGGCAGGACTTCCGGTCACGCCCTGGAGCCTGGAAAAAGAACTCCGTCGTCAGTTCATGGTTCTCAGTTGCCAGTTTCCGCAAGGAAACTGGCAATTTGTTTTGCAGGGAATGGCTAGACTGAGACCAATTCGCCCTGGGCGGTGGCGGGCACGGTTTCTTCCGTTTCTTCCTTCTTGCGCTCCAACTCGGAGAGGTCCACTCGATAGATCTGGCGGGCTAGTCCCAGTTTCTTGAGCGCCCAGATACCGTACCAGTTCATATCCACTTCATACCAACGCAAGCCATGGCGCGCCGAGACCGGATGCGCGTGATGGTTGTTGTGCCAGCCTTCTCCGAAAGTGAGCAACGCCACCCACCAACTGTTGGTGGAGAGGTCGCGGGTGACAAAGCGGCGCGTGCCCCAGCTATGAGTGGCGGAATTCACCAGCCACGTAGCGTGTAGTCCAATCACGGTGCGGAAGAAGATCCCCCACATCAGGAAAGGCAGGCCGCCAATCGCCAGTAGCACGACGCCCAGAATAATCATGGGAACGTAGTGATACTTGGTGATAAAGACGTGAAATTTGTCCTTCGCTAAGTCGGGGACGTAGCGGGCAAGCGTGGTCGTATCGTGATGCATGGACTTGCCCATCAAAATCCAACCCATATGAGCCCACCATTTGCCGTCGACGGGCGAATGGGGATCGCCATCATGGTCAGAATACTGATGATGAATGCGATGAGTAGCGACCCAGAAAATCGGACCGCCTTCCAGCGTCAAAGTCGCGCAGATGGTCAGGAAATATTCAACCCACTTAGGAGTTTTGTATCCGCCATGGGTGAGAAGACGATGATAGCCCATGCCGATGCCGAGGCTTCCCGATACCCACCACAGAAACGCAGCGACCGCGAGAGCCTTCCAGGTAAAGAAGAACAGCGCGGCAATCGCGCCAAGATGGAACAGCGCCATAAAGGATGCAGTAACCCAATTGATTTCGCCATCAGCGGCGGCTTTGCGGTTGAGCGCTTGGAGTTCCATGGATCGGCTCTTTCCCTGGCTGGAGTTCACTACCATGGCTAACCTAGCAGCACTGGCGATCAGCGCGTGTAATAGTTCTGTAATAGCAGCGGTTACGAGGGTAATAAGGAGGGCTCGACTAGGAAGCTCCCATCGCGGAAGAGGCCGGGCGACTCGCGCGCAGCTTTTCGATCAACGGAAAAGAAGCGGGTGCGATCGACGTATATTCTGCAGGCTGAACGCGCGACTGCAACGCTCTTGCCAATATCTCCAGGGCAAACCCTGTGAGCGGTGGTGTCACAACTGTGGCCGCCAGAATCCCCCGCCGCACGTCGCTCTGTCCTTTGCCGGCAAGCCCATCGCAGCCGGTAAACGGCAGCTTCAGCAGGTTCTCCCGCTCCTTGGCGGTGCCAAACTCCTCCACTGCTCTTCGCGCTCCCAGAGCCATGGCATCGTTTTGCGAACCGACCACGCCCACGTGAAGATCCTTGGAGGTCGGAAGCCGCAACCACCCGAGGGTCGCTTGATATGCCCCCGCCTCGGTCCAGTCAGCCTTGAGCGTTTTTACATCGAGATCCCTTCGCTTGGTTTGAAGCATTCCCTTCCTGCGCTTCTGTGCCGCTTCGCTGGTCGCCGGACCCTCGATGTAAAGTACGCAGCCCGGGCTGGGCATGAGGGCGCTGAACTGCTGGCCCTGGATGCGGCCGACTTCTTCGTTGTCGGAATGCACGCAAAATATCGGAGCCGCGCAAAGGCTGCGGAGCCGGGCAACGTAGTCCACGTTCGCATTTAGGACAACCCACCCGATTCCCGCTTTGGCTGCAGCTTCGGCCACTTGCGACATGGCCGTGCCCGCGGGTTCTACGACAATCACATCGGGACGCGCCTCTGGGGGGACTTGGATCGATTTCACCAGGCCCAGGCTTTGGTTTACGCCGTCGCTATCCGCGTACATGACCTTCAAGTCGAAGTTCAACCTATGGGCGGTATTTTCCGCAACCGCAGCTTGCTCCAGTTGGTAGTCGTTGTCGCGGGTTATAAGGGAGAGGAGGACGTTTAATTTCTTGCTGGAACTCATAGACGCGCCGCTGCGTCGATGATATTCGATTTCGCAACGATGGCGGCGTTACTTTGGTCACCGAAATCCGGGAGCCAGAATTTGTATTCCCGAAGCTGGACTCCTACGGAATTCCGCGCAGGTGTGGCGCCAACCCGCTCCTGCCTAAACCGACACCCCTTTGACTTGCACGCCGGCCCACTTCTCCAGGAGCGTGAGCGTGGCGGCGTAATCGAGGTCGCGGTGCCCGTCCTCGATCGCCATTTCGTAGATTTCGTCGACCGTCTCCAGAGCCGGCAGCTTGACGCGGGCTTCCTTGGCCGCGCTGAGCGCCAGCCGGATATCTTTGTGCATCAGGTGAAGTGGAAAGTTCGCGGAAAAATCTCGTTTCAGAACAAAGGGCGCCTTGTAGTCCACCACTCCGGAGCGCACCATGGACGCCTGCACCACAGGCAGCAAAGTGGCTGCGTCTACGCCTAGCTTGGTGGCCAGGGTTACGCCTTCGGCGAAGGCTTCATAGATAAGAGCGATTTGCAGATTCATGGAAATCTTCGCGGCCTGCCCTTTGCCGGTCTCTCCCATGCGAAAAATCTGTTTGCCCATGGCCGTGAACAGCGGCTTCATTCTTTCAATGTCGGTCTCATCGCCGCCCACAATAAAAATGAGCGTTCCAGCCTCCGCGCCCACCTTGGATCCGGTCATCGGCGCATCGATATAATGCACACCCCGCGCCCGAACGCGTTCGGCGAACTTAGACTCCGCCGACGGCGAAATCGTGCTGGAATCCACGATCGTCATCCCTTCGGTCAGCGATTCTTCCACGCCTTGCGGCCCGAACAGGACGCTTTCGACGGCCGCGGTGTCGGAGACGCACATCCACACCACCTCCACGCCGCGCGCAGCGTCGGCAGGAGATGCGGCATTGCGAGCGCCCTCCACACCCTTGCCCGCACTGCGATTCCAAACCGCGACTTCGTGCCCTGCTTTAACCAGATTGGTCGCCATCAACCGGCCCATGATGCCTAAACCCAGGAACGCGACTCGCATTGGAACTTGCTCCTATCGAAAGCTCGATTTGTTCAACCTGAGAACGATTAGAAATGACGGTGTCCGAATGGTCAAGCAATCTCGTAGCTCATGCGGGGACAGCCGACTTCGGCTGTCCCAGGCTGCTGACAAATCAAAGAATTGTCATTCCGAGGAGCGGAGCGACGAGGAATCTGTTGTCTGCAACCCGCGAGAAAAAGCGGATTCCTCGCTGCGCTCGGAATGACAAACCTTGACGGGTTTGTCAGCAAGCGAATCTTAGTAAGCCAGCAAAATCCTCAAGTCGCGCAGATTGTTTCCGGTCGGGCCGGTTGTGATCGTATCGCCTAAGGCATGAAAGAACGGATATGCGTTAAAGGAATCCAGACTCTCGTGGACGTTCAATCCGCGCGCCTTGGCGCGATCGAGTGTCGTCCCGTCGACTATCGCCCCGGCGGCGACGCTATTTCCATCAATTCCGTCCGTCCCCGCGCTGAGCACAGTGATGCTTTCTCCCGCGATTTTTCCCGCACACGCCAGAACAAATTGCTGATTCCTTCCGCCTGTGCCGCCCTTTGTGACTTTGACGGTAACCTCCCCGCCGGAAATCAGGCAGACGCGCCCGGATTTCGTGCGCAGTTCACGCAAACGGCCAAGCAGATACTCAGCGGCGCGCGCATAGTCCCAGTCATCGCAACTGTTGTCGACCTCGACGGTAAAGCCCTGGCTGGCTGCCGCCGCTGAAGCCGCATCCAGCGCCGTCTGGTTGGACAGCAAGGTCCACCACCGGGAACGCAGGAAAGCTGGATCGTCGGACTTTGGAGTCTCTTCCAGAGCCCGGCGCTGGAAAAGCTTCCGCACCGACTCCGGCAACTGCTCAACCATGCCGTGCTTCGCGGCGATCGCATAGCAATCCGTGGCAGTGGCGGAGTCGGGCATAGTCGGGCCGGAAGCCAACGCATCCGGCGTGTTGTCCGGCACATCCGACACCAGCAGGGAAACCTGGTGCGCCGGATAGGCGGTCTGCGCCAGCCTTCCTCCCTTAATGGCGGAGAGATGCTTGCGCAGGGCGTTGATTTCCGCGATGGGCGCGCCAGAGTGCACCAGTACACGGTATGTGGCTACGAGATCTTCCAGCGAGATTTGATCGTCCATGGGTTTCTCCATGATCGACGAACCGCCGCCACTCAGCAGGAAAATAACCAGGCAGGATGCATCCAGCGCATTCAGTGACTTCAGCGCGGCCGCGGCGGCGCGCAGAGATTCGTGGTTGGGCATGGGATGCCCTCCCAGAAAATAACGAAAGCCGCGGACTTGCGCCGCGGACTCAACGGAAGTAGCCACTATACCTTCGAAGCGGCTGCCCGCCTGCGTTGCCAGAGCGCTGGCCATCGTATGCCCGGCCTTCCCGATGGAGACAACCAAAACTCGGCCATAGGAATTCAGGTCATAGAGGTCTTCGCAGACTCGCAGCACCCCGCGTTCGCACACCACTTGGCTCTGGAAGGCTGCGTCAATACTGGCTTCGGCAAGCGCCTGATTGAATAGTTTGCGCGCAACCGCACGTATCTCAGCCGCTACTTGCTCGCGCCCAGATGGAGAAGAGGACATGAGAAAGGATTATAGAGGCCCGGATCGCCTTGTCCTGCGGTCTTTGCCCTTGCGCCGTGGTGCAGCTTTCCGGTTAAAATCTCCTGCGCAGGGTAGAGTGGGTTGAAATGAAGGCTCCACGGGTTGCCTGGATCCTGGTGGCTTTGCTCGCTGCTGGCTGCATTGCAGTGTTCGCGTACGTGTACGCGCAGAGCAAGGATCATCAAGCTCCCGTCCTACACTCCGCGACCCTCAAATGGACGCCTTCTGCGGGCGCAACCTCATACAACGTTTTTCGAGGCACGGAGAGCGGCGGGCCTTACACGAAAATCGGCAGTACTGAGGCGCCCACTTACGTCGACGCCCCGTTGCACAGCGGAGAGGTTTTCTATTACGTGGTGAGCGCACTGAAGGGCAACGCAGAAAGCGCCCATTCGACGGAGGTAAAAGCAGTGGTGCCCTAAACAGGGATCGCAAAGTCTGAAGAGTCGTTGAGCTGGTGTTTCTCGCCTATCCCGGCACCGTTTCCTTCACCCAAGCTTCCATAATCTCCCGCAACTCCCGCAATCTTCCTTCAAAGAAATGATCTGCGTTCTCGACCATTACTAGCTTCTTCGGCTCCGGTAGCGATTCAACGAGTTTTTCGATCTGCGCCCGCGGGCCAAATTGGTCGCGCGTTCCGCTGACGAACAATTTGGGCTTGCCACACGACCCCAGAAAATCGAAGTCGTAGTTACGGCCCTCGATCGCACCAACCGGCGTGCCTAGGGCGATTACGGCCTTCACTCGCGCATCGGGACACCCAGCTTGCAGGCCGACCGCCGCACCAAAAGAAAATCCCGCAAGAATCAGCGGCAGCCGATATTCGCGGTCCAACCAGTCCAGCGCGGAGCGTACGTCATCCACCTCGCCACGACCCTGATCGTGCTCGCCTTGGCTCAACCCTGCTCCGCGGAAATTGAAGCGCAACACCGGAAAACCAAAACTATTCAGTGCCTTCATGGCGTGAAACACCACCTTGTTATGAAGCGTCCCTCCGTACACCGGATGCGGATGGCAAACCAGGGCAGCGTGGCTTGCATTGGACGCGCCCGTGTTGAGCAATGCCTCCAGCCGGCCGGCGGGGCCATCAAGAAACAAAGAGCGAACGGTGCTAGGTTCTGGCGTCATCTGCTGTCTCAAATCGAAATTAAGCATAGCAGCAGCGGTTTCTGCGGCGGCAGGGTTAGGGTATCCTCTCAGCCATGGATGTTGTTGCGCTCACGCGTCAGCTTGTCGACATCGAGTCGATTACCGGCAATGAAGGGCCGGTGGGCGGCTTCCTATACCGCGAACTCGCCGGCATGGGCTTTCAGGTCGAGAAGATGACCGCGGAAATGGAGCGGTGCAATATCTATGCGACGGCGCGCGAGCAGCCGCATCCCGCGGTGGTGCTCTCCACCCACATGGACACCGTGCCGCCATTTATTCCGTCGTGGGAGGACGCCACTTGCATCTACGGCCGCGGCTCCTGCGACGCCAAGGGAATCATCGCGGCTCAGATTGCCGCCGCACTGCGGCTGCGGCAGGAGGGCATTCACGTCGGCCTGCTCTTTCTTGTGGGCGAAGAGCGCGACAGCATCGGCGCCAAAGCCGCGAATGAGAAGCCGCCGGGTTGCCGCTTTCTGATCAACGGCGAGCCCACGGAAAATAAGGTTGCGGTGGCCTCCAAAGGCGCGCTGCGCGCGGAAGTGACAGCGCGGGGAAAGATGGCGCATTCCGCCTATCCCGAGCTGGGAGACTCGGCGATCGATAAGCTGCTCGAAGCGCTGACTAGGCTGCGCCACATGGAGCTTCCGGTCGATCCCGAGGTCGGCCCCTGCACGCTGAATATTGGCCTGATCGAAGGCGGGCGCGCGCCCAACGTGGTGGCCGACCGGGCAAAGGCGCAGCTTCTGTATCGCCTGATTGGCCCATCGGAGAAGTTACGGGAACAGATTCGCGAGGCCGTAGGGGACCTGGTGCGAGTCGACTTCACCCTGGAAATCCCTTTCGTTCGCCTGCGCGCACTGGACGGCATACCGACGATGGTAGCCGCGTTCACCACCGATATCCCCGCGCTGACGAATTGGGGAGAGCCGCTGCTGGTGGGGCCGGGATCGATTCACACCGCCCACACCGAGGGCGAGTTCGTGGAAAAGAAACAACTGCACGAAGCGGTAGACCTGTACTACACGATTGCAAAAAAGTTGTCGACTGCCTAAGGCTTTACTGTGGTTTCCCTGTACCCCTGTGTCCCCTGTGGTTGAGTCCGGAATTAAACACGGGGAAACACAGGGGAGCACAGGGAGTCCCACGAAGTTCCCGCCGGGCTTTTCCTGATAACCTCAAAGAAGAATCTCTCGGGGAGAACCATCCGTTGCCGCCGATCATTAATGCACAAGCCATCTCGAAAGCCTTCGGAGCCAAGCCGCTCTTTCAGGAAGTCTCGTTTACCGTTTCTGAGGGCGACCGCATAGGGCTGATCGGGCCAAACGGTTCGGGGAAATCCACCCTGCTGCGGATTCTGGCCGGGACCGAAGACGCCGATGACGGAAACGTAGCTTTTCGCAAACGTATGCGGCTGAGCTACGTGGAGCAGGACTCGAAGTTCAAGCCTGGAGCAACCGTGCGATCCGTGGTCGAGAGCGCGCTGCAACGTTCGGCCGTTCCCGACTCTGAGCGTGGCGGATACTTTGCGGAAACGCTCGGCCGCGCAGGTTTCGAGGACCTTGAAGTGGGGGCTTCCGCGCTTTCCGGCGGCTGGCAGAAGCGCCTCGCTATCGTCGAGGCGCTGGTGCAGGCGCCGGACGTGTTGCTGCTAGATGAGCCCACCAATCATCTGGACCTCGCCGGAATCGAATGGCTCGAAGATTTGCTCGATCAAGCCGCATTCGCCTGCGTGGTGGTAAGCCACGATCGTTATTTTCTCGAGAACATGGCCACCGACATGGCGGAACTCAGCCGCGTGTATCCCAATGGAATACTGCGCGTGCGCGGGAACTACAGCACCTTTCTGGAGAAGAAAGAAGAATTCCTCCACGCCCAGTCGAAGCGCCAGGAAGCTTTGGAGAATCTGGTTCACTCCGAGATCGAGTGGCTGCGGCGCGGAGCCAAAGCGCGCACCCGCAAGTCCAAGGCGCGCATCGATAAGGCCGGCGAACTGATGGGCGAACTCGCCGACTTGAATTCGAGAACCCGCAGTGCAACCGCGCAAATCGACTTCTCGGCCAGCGATCGCAAAACCAAGCGCCTGATCGAACTGCAGGATGTCACCTGCGATATCGGAGGCCGAACGCTATTTGAGCGGCTCAACTTCATCGTCACCGCCGGAATGCGGGTCGGCTTGGTGGGGCCGAACGGCAGCGGCAAGACCACGCTGCTGCGTTTATTGCGAGGCGAACTGACTCCGAGTCGGCGGAGAAATCCGCCGCGCCGACCGCCTGCGCATCGTCTATTTCGACCAGAGCCGCCAGCTCGACGAGAACATGACGCTGCGCCGCGCGCTCGCGCCCGAGGGCGACTCGGTCATCTATCAGGATCGCGTGGTGCACGTGGCATCCTGGGCCGCGAAATTTCTCTTCACCGGCGAACAGCTCAGCCAGCCGGTGGAGCGGCTCTCCGGAGGCGAACGGGCCCGCGTGCTGATCGCTCAGCTAATGCTGCAGCCCGCCGACGTTCTGCTTGCTGGACGAGCCCACCAACGACCTCGACATCCCCACGCTAGAAATTCTCGAGGAAAGCCTGCTCGAATTTCGCGGCTCGCTGGTGCTGGTGACGCATGATCGCTATTTGCTGGATCGAGTTTCTACCATAGTGTTGGGTTTAGATGGCCACGGCGGCGCAGAAACCTTCGCCGACTATTCGCAATGGGAGGCATGGCAGGCGGAGCCGAGGCTGGCGGCGACAACGAGCCGCGCAACGCTCCTGACGCAACAGACTCCGGCGCAGGCAAGAAAAAAGTTGTCCTACCTGGAAGCGCGTGAGTATGCCAGCATCGAGCAGCGCATAGCCGAAGCGGAGCAGGTGCTTCGTGCCAAACAGGCCGAGCTAGAAAATCCCGCGATTGCCAGCGACGGCCCCAAGCTGGTAGCAGTCCACGCCGAACTCGAAGCCGCGCAACAAACTCTGGAGACGCTTTACGCGCGCTGGTCGGAACTCGAAGAGAAAGCGGGCGCCCCATCCTAAATTTCGCGCACTTTGCGAAATTTAGGGTGGGGTTTTTGAGGACGAAACCGTAATGAGTGCGGGAGAAGGAGTACGGGAGCGGACTTCTCTTCTACCAACAGCAATGGCTCCGGATTCCCGGTTTCACACTTCGTCCTGAGCCGGAAATTCACTGCTGTGAGACCTAGTCACACGGGGCGATACAAAGATCCCTAGTTGGCTCTGCAATCTCACCTTCTCCGCCTCAAGCTCCCTTGTCCATTCCGGGATGTCCAGATGGACGAAATCGTAGTTTCTATTGTCGCGACTGGTAGCAACACCTAGCACTCGACTGTTCTGTGGGTTAATGCCACGCGCGACTAGGCACATGGCCTGAAGCATCTTCTGTCGGCGTTGCGATGGGTGTTCCGTATCGTTCGTGATCAGGAAACAATAGGTTGTGTCACCAAGAACGGTCTGGCGACGAAGCATATGCATATCCTGCCGATTCATGAATTCCGCGTACGCTTCCATGAACGACTCACTGAGCACGCGTCGGGTGAACCTATCTGGGCGCGCCAACTCCCTGGCTAGACGTTCGTACTTCGACGTGCCCTCGTGTACCCGTTCAATCATGCTATCCCATCCCCGGCTAATAACATCCATCTCTTTTTTCTTTATATACTGTGGCAACTGCGAAATCTTCGGCCAGACAGTGTCGTCGATCTGCACTACATCGTAGTTCTCCATCCAACCGAAATTGCGCCCATGCTCGATATACTTGCCCAGCAGGTTCTCCTCTCCCCCAATGATCATGACGGTCTTGTTTAGATCAATCGATTCCTTAGCCCGCAGGTAACAGCAAAAATCCGCAATCGTATCCAGTTCCGACAGCGCGATGTCTGCGAACTCGCGGGTGAATCCGTGAACCAGATGCTTCTTGAATTGCTGCATGAACGGAAACGCGCCTTCCCCTTCTCCCATAATCACTGAGATGAGATGCACGTGCTTGATCGCCGACGGGTTGAACCCTTCGGGGCCGCGTCGCGGATTCGAAAAGGACGACCGGACTTTTCAGGTCAAAGAGCGCCCGCCGCGCCCCACTCAGCTGCCTGACGTTCTTCTCCACTTCCGATTCGTTATAACGTCCGTTTTCATCAACCTTCAGATCCTTAACCTGCCAGATCAAAGCAACATCATTGAACACGACCAGCAAGTCACAGAGTTCTTTCCCATCCGGTTTCTTGGGATTTCGGTAGCACCAGTCCGTGAAGAATGTCTTCGTCGCGAGTTCATGAAGCACAGCTTCAGCGGTTGCGCCTTTCCACCGGAAATAGTGAGGGGACTCCATTGGGCTTCGGCTCTGTGCATACGCATTATATCTCGGCATTTATGGGCGAATACAAAGCGAATATCACATGATTGGGAGGTACCGTCTGCGGGTCGTAGAATCGACCGCCACAAGTTCGAATATGCTCTATTTCTTCAGAGACTGGCCGACAGGGCTGGCGAGCCTTGCTAGACCTCCCGGTTCACCGGAAGCCTGGGGTGATTCTGAGACGGCAAACCTACGGACGGTAAACCCGGGGACAGGAAGATGTGAAAAAATCGATTTTCGGAAAGTGACGAATTCCCACCCGAAAAAACTTTGCGTTTGAACGCCCTACAAGCGATCTTGGGCGTCCGAGTATACATTTTCGATCAACCCAAAAAGTCTAAAAAACTGGCAGAATCAATTCTTTCACATCTTCCAGACAGGATGTTCACCAGTTTTCTGAGGCGGGTGCCCTACAACTGCCGGTGCCGCCCGAAAGAGACGCAAAGCGATTTAGCCGCGGAGGGTCCCATGAGCGGCCATAACGCACCTCAGCGGCTGAAGCCGCCATCTTAGTGCCACTGAATCGCAGCGCTGAAAAGCGCTGCGCCACCCCAAGAACCCGAACTGCGTGGCCCACTCGCCGACCACCTGAAAAGCAAAAGCCCCGGTAGTCATCCGGGGCCGGGCAAATGCCAGTTGGTACGCCGTCTATCAACTTGACTATAGCAAACGCTGAACCGTAGGTCGAGAGGACCGCAGAGGACGACGGAGTCGAACCGTAATGGCTGACGAGGCCACTCGACCGTTTGATAGACGGCGTCCAGTACCCACTGGCAATGTCCTCTAAGCGCAGCCTATCTTTGAGCAGTGTATTCGCCCCTTTCAACTTTGCAAGTCCACGAAAGTAGCTAATTGCCAAAATGGGAAAGGGGCGGCATCGCTGAGAACAAGCCGGGCTTTTTTCACCGCCGGCGCGCCCGCTCGCGCAAAACAGCGACCAGGCCCTTCCTGCGGATTTCGGCTACAGGAAGCTCGATCTTGCGGCCCTTGGCGGCGGCAACCAATTCCTGCTCGAGATCGCCCAGGCGGCGCTCTTTGTCCTGACGAATCAGTTCGCGGACGTACTCGCTGGGAGTGCCCCAATCGCCGGAGGCCACCTGGCCTTCGACGTAGTCCTTGAGAGCTTCGGGGAGAGAGATGTTGAGTGAGGTCATGGGCATGGCTTCATAATATGACAGTTTATGACTGGATTAAAGCCTGAAACGCAAGGTCTCTCGGCTTCGCTCGGGATGACAGTGGCGTTTGCTCTGGACGCCATATTCGCTGACTAGAGTCGCGGGAAAAACAAAGCCCCGGTAGTCATCCGGGGCCGGGCAAATGCCAGTTAGTACGCCGCCTATCAACTTGACTATAGCAAACGCCGAACCGTAGGTCGCGAGGACCGCAGAAGAGTGGCCGGTCCAGAAAACTCTGAGACCCGGCGCACCCGGCCAGCATCCAAACTCGTTCACCATCGCGCATTGCGGAGCCATTCATGAAGGTTGGATTCATCGGTCTAGGCAACATGGGATCGGGCATCGCGGCGAATCTTCTGAAGGCCGGACACGAGGTCACGGTCTACAACCGCACCGCCAGCAAAGCGGAGCCGCTGGTGCAGCAAGGCGCCCGCTACGCGGCACAAGTCGCCGACGCTTGCCGTGGCGAGGCCGTGCTGACCATGCTTTCCGACGACTATGCGGTCGAGGGCGTGGTCTTCGGCGACGCTGGCATCGCCGCCAGCCTGTCCAAGGGCGCGATTCACATCTCAGTCAGTACCATCAGCGTCGCGCTGTCTCAGAAGCTGACCAGCGCTCACGCCGAGCGTGGCCAGCGTTTCGTCGCCGCCCCGGTATTTGGGCGTCCCGACGCAGCGGCTGCGGCGAAGCTGGTGGTTACGGTTGCCGGTCCGGCCGATGCGGTCGAAGCCTGTATGCCGCTGTTTGCGTCCTACGGCCAGAAAACTTTTCGCTTTGGCGCCAATCCGCCCGATGCCAACCTGATTAAGCTGAGTGCCAACTTCCTGATTTCGTCGGTGATCGAGGCTCTCGCGGAAGCCATGGCGCTGGTTGGAAAAGCCGGCCTGGACCAACATCAATATATCGACTTTCTGACTTCCACTCTTTTCGCGGCGCCGGTTTATAAAACCTACGGAGCGCTGATCGCAGACAAGAAATTCGAGCCTGCTGGATTCGCCGCTCCGCTCGGCTTCAAGGACAACCGGCTGGTGCTGGCGGCGGCAGAGACTCTGCGCGTTCCCATGCCGCTCGCGAGTCTTATCTACAATCGGTTTCTCACTCTATTGGCGCACGGTGGCGATTCCCTGGACTGGTCGGCTATTTCCCAACTGGCCGCCGAAGATGCAGGAGAGAGCGACGAGGAATCCGCTCTCCGCAGCCCGCGAGGGAAAGCAGATTCCTTGCTCCGCTCGGAATGACAAATCTAGTGGGGTTCGTGCGCAATCCCAATGGCTCCGGATTCCCGGAGCCAATTAGCGGTGTTAAACTCTGGAAACTTCCATGATCTTGAAACAGTACTACCTCGGCTGCCTGGCTCACGCCTCCTATCTGCTCGGAGACGAGGCCAGTGCCACCGCCATCATCGTCGACCCACAGCGCGACATTCAGCAATACCTGGCCGACGCAGAAAAATCCGGGCTGCAGATTCGCCACGTCTTTCTCAGCCACTTTCATGCCGACTTCGTCGCCGGCCACCTGGAGTTGCGCGACCGTTGCGGCGCGGCCATCCATCTTGGCTCGCGCGCGCAAGCGGAATATGCTTTCACGCCCATGAAGGACGGCGATACCCTCGACTTCCCCGGGCTGCGCCTGCAGGTGCTCGAGACTCCCGGCCACACCATCGAGTCGATCTCGATTCTAGTCTTCGATCTGGCCAAGAATCCTGCGCAACCGTACGCGGTGCTCACCGGCGACACGCTGTTCATCGGCGATGTGGGCCGCCCGGACCTGCGCGCGTCGCTGGGGTGGACCGCCAACGATCTCGGCTCGCACCTCTACGACTCGCTGCACAACAAGCTTCTGCCGCTTCCCGACGAAACCCTCGTCTATCCGGCGCACGGCTCGGGCTCGCTGTGCGGGAAGAATCTTTCCTCCGACACGGTTTCTCCGCTGGGCGTTCAGCGGCGGATGAACTATGCGCTGCAGCCGATGACCAAAGAGGAATTCATTCGCCTGGTCACCGCCGACCAGCCGGACGCGCCGCCGTACTTCACCTACGACGCGATTCTGAACACCCGCGAGCACACTCCGCTGGAGCAGAATCTGGAACAGGTTCTGCGGCCCATCGAGCTCGATGAAGTCTTGAGCATGGGAGATGCGGGCGCGCAGATTCTCGACGTGCGCGATGCCGCCGAATACGCCAAGGGCCACCTCGCCGGCAGCATCAACATCGGACTCGGCGGACAATACGCCACCTGGGCGGGCACGGTGCTCGACCGCGCCAAACCTATCGTGATCATCGCCGAGCCGGGCCGCGAGCAGGAAGCCGCGCTGCGCCTGGGCCGCATCGGTTTCGATCACGTCAGAGGCTACCTGCAGGGAGGCATGGAGGCGCTGGCCGACCGGCCGGACCTGGTGTGGCCGACCGAGCGCATCAGCGCCCCGATGGTGGCGGACGAGCTGGCGAGCGCCCCTCCGCCGCTGGTGCTCGATATCAGAAATCCGCGCGAGTGGGCGGCCAAGCACATCGACGGCAGCGTGAACGTCCCGCTTAACCACCTGCAAGAGCGCATCGGCGAAATTCCGCGCGATCGCCGCATTGCGGTGCATTGCGCGGGCGGCTACCGCTCATCGATCGCCGCCAGCATCCTGCAGCAGTATGGGATCACAAATTTGATCGAGATGGCCGGCGGGCTTAGCCGCCTGGGAAGCGGCGAAGCTGCCGGTGGTGGCGGGAGGTTAGGCGCACACAGCCCTCGCGGGTGCGCCGTCCTAAATTTCGTGCTCTTTGCGAAATTTAGGGTGGGGATAACCCTTAGAGACTCGCTCTACGCCGAATCCTTCCGGACCACTGGAGGAGGCTGCGTGCCGCCGGACGGAAGGGAACTATACCAATTGATGTTGCGGGTAAAGTACATTACGGCGGCAACCGCGAGGAAGCTTGCTACCGCACCCACTAGGAGCGCGTTATCCTCAAGGCGCAACAATAGATAAATGAGCGAATAAAGCAAGCTGAATATGATTAAAGCGCGAACGCCCTGCGCTCGGCTTTCGAAAATCCAACTGGCGTTAGCGGAAAGCAGCAGTACGGTGGCGCTGCCCGCGATCAAAAAGCCCCAGTCAAAACCAATCCGTTCTGCCAGCGAGAGCAATAACAGATAGAAGATCATCTGTGCCACGCCGACTAGAACATACTGTGCCGGATGCACGCGCTTACCGGTGGTGACTTCAAAGACAAAGTACGTAAGAAACAGCAATCCGACAAACAGCAGCACGTACTTGAGCGATCGGTTAACCGATTGGTAGGGGTCCGCCACTTCGATAAATGAAACTCCCAGGGCTGTGCTATCAAGCGTGCTGACCGAATTATTAGTGCCTTCGGCGGGTATACCGCGCGCAATGAAGGGCACCGACCACTCGGCGGTGAAACCTTGTGCGGAGACGGTTCGCTTCACCGGCAAAAAGCCTCCATCGAAACTTGGGCTGGCCCAGTCGCCTTCCATGGTGAGGTGGGTGGTTTTACCATAGGCAAGAAGCGCAATTCGCTGCGCGCCGGAGAATCGCAAGGCCGCAGTCACGCGGAACGTCGCATTGGGCTGGGCTATATCGGCCGCTCTTACGCCAAAATACGTCAGCGGCAGGCGCTGTTGGGCGTTTGTATTGCCAATAGTTTCTGCTGGAGCAAAGGTGACTGTCTTGCCGTTCACGGTGAGTGTTCCATCCGCCAGCGCACCGCGGGCGTCGCTAACGCCAACCACAATTCCAGCGCGCGTCCAGTCGAGTACCGAGTTAGTGGGCGCAGCCGAGGGCACGCCCGCGAGATCGAATGCCGCGTCGAATTTCAAGTCCGCTTGGAAGACTGGGACCTTGAATAACGAACGACGGCGTTCCTCGGTACGGATTTTTACCGCGGCGTCGCCTTGGGTTGGGAATACCACGTACACACCAAGCTCAGGAGAACCGCCCTTATAAAGCGGCGGAATGCTGTAAGGAATGGACAGCGCGGGCCCGAGAAAAGTTTGCTGCCCACCCACCCGGCTGCTGACCTCCTGGATTACATCCGTGGCTCGCTTGGTCCGCTCCTCGACAAGGTTGTCCACGAAGAGAGCGGGAATCGTCATAAGCAAGGCGAGTCCGCTGACTACGAGCAGCTTGAGTCCCATAGAGCGGGATCTATTCCAAATCTGGAGATTGGAAGGTAACGTTGGAAGCTGGCTCACATGGACTCCTGGTGGACCTAATCTGACATCGAGGGCGGGGGGAACCGACCCGTGCGCTACAGAGTATATGACAATGACAAGTTCAGGAATCCGACTATTTAGGGAGTTTTTGCGCCACCTGGTTACGATATAGATCAGAGGGAGTTGAGTTTCTGTAGCATCTTGACGGCGTTTCCGTTTTTAGGGTTTAGCTCGAGCGATTTTCGGTAGTTCGCGATGGCCTGTGCTTTGTCGCCGTCGTCCATGTAACCTTCTCCGAGGCTATCGTAGACATTGCTGGATTGCGGATACGCTTCGACGTTTAGCTGGAAAATGCGGATGGCTTCCTTGAGCTTCTTCGCGTTGATAAGTTCGTAGCCCAAACGGTTGAGTTCGTTTTCATCGAAGTTGTAGGTGGCGGGCGCCGCAGTCTTCAAGTCGTGGTATTGCTTGATAGCCTGGTCGATGCCGCCTTGACGCGATGGTTGCAGAGAGCGTATCGGCAATGGATTTGCGATCGTCGTAAGCCGCTTTGACGCGCGGTAGAAACGCTGCCATGGTAACCGCAAAAATTCCGGCGCCCAGAGCGACCGCCAATACAAAAAGACTGGCAGCGGTTGCTAGCCGGCCCGGGGCGCCGGCACGGGCCTGCACACGCAGATAGATTTCAAGAACGGCCAGCGGCACCAAGTATTGGGCGAACGACAGAAAGGTGAGAAACGGGCCGCTAAACGAAACTGAATCGAAGCCGAAGGGACCGTGATTGATGAAAAGCGTGAGGAATAGCCCGGCTCGTATGAACAAGGATGCACTTACAACAAGGTACAGGCGAAGGGCCCACCGGCGATGAGTCTTGAAGTCCCGAGCCATGGCGTAACGCAGCGCCATGGCGGCGCAGAGCATGATAAGCACGGCGTCAAGGCTCTGTCCGAGGTGTTGAGAGATATCGCCAACACTGCCGCGCACCCACATCATATAAAGACCGGCAATGCTGATGCTGAAAGCGGTCAAGATGTAGAGACGGCCATTCCAGCGATGAAGAGCCGGGGCCCGCTCCCGGATTTGCGGGATGAGCTGAATTAGTCCTGCCAGAATGATGATAACGGCGGACAAAAGATGCACGGCGACGGCGAAATTGCCCATCGTATCGCCGGAGATGTACCCATGTGACATGCCTTTATTCCACGCACGTAAGTCTCCTCGCACACCCGCCATGCCGTAGAACGACGCTACCGTAAACGCGAAGATCAATTGGCCTGCGACGACGACCGCGAACCAAAAGCGGACTGCTGCTTGCAAGGCGGCGTCCCCAAGACCTCGCAGTGGACGCGGTTTTCGCGATCTCGCGGCGGTGGGAAATGCAATTTGAAGTTCGGCGCCCATGTATTCCTCCTTAAGGAGAGGGATTGAATCTGGCGGCGCGGGCGACTTAGATCGGGCCGCGAGAGCGCCGCAGCCGGGCTGCGGCAAACAGGAACGCTGCGGCCAATGCCAGGCCGATCCACAGGCCGGGACTGGACAGGAATCTCGCCGGCGTGAGTTGCATCATGGGATCCATCGATTTAACGCTCGCGAAAAAGTCGCCGCCGGCCGTGCTGCCGCTCAAGCGATAACACAGCAGGTTCGTGAAATGCTTAGTGTTAAAGGCGAGCTTCTCGGCCACCCCGATGACCAACGGCGGCAAAGCAGCCCACAGAAATGCCGCCCGCCGCGCCCACGCCGAAATCAGCAGCAGCCAGCACCAAATTGGCGCGTACCAGAGCGCGTGAACGGCCAGCAGGTGGTAGAGCAGCATCAGCCACGTCTGGAACAGTGACCCATGGGACCATAAGGGCGCGGCACTCTGGCCGCTCCCCAGCAGTACCAGGCTGCTCAGCAGCAGCATGATCCACTGCGTGGCGACCGTAATCACGAAAGTGAGCAGGGGGATAACCACGATCGGGATGCTTGCCTTTGACAGCACGATCGTGAGGTCGGAAACCGGCAGCGACTTCCAGAACAGGATGCTGCGGTCGCGGCGCTCGCTTTGCAGCGCCTCAAGGCAATAGAAGATCCCGACGATGAAGGTAGTCCCCATGATCAGGCCCATCGTGAAGGTGTAGGGCTCCTCGAGTACGGCGCGCCGCTCGGCCATGCTGGCCGTTGACAGGGCGCGGCCAATCGTAGCGATCAGGAAGCCGAACAGCGCGACCCCGGCAACGACCAGGGGCGCGATATAAATCGAACGGTACTCCCACAATTCGCGGCGCACCGACCAATACATGCGCTGAGCCTCCGAAGTCGCGACCGCCTGCGATCCCTTCATCTGCGAGTCGCGGACAGCCCCAGGCACGGCGTTCGAGTGAGTATTCATCTGGTGGCTCCTTGTGCCGGGCCGGCCTGATTGCCGATTACGGCAACGAACAAGTCGGCGATGCTGGGCGTGCGCACCTCGCCCAATGCGGCCAGTCGCTGGCGATCTACGCCCCCGGTCTTCAAATCGACGTTCTTCAAATCGAACAGCAGGACGCTGCGGCCGAGCACCTGGCGCTCGTGCATCGGCCTGAGTGCGCGGGCGGCAGCAGCCTGCTCGGGATTTACTGTCACTTCCACATAGCGCGATTCGAGTTCTTCCATGCTGCAATCGAAAACAATGCGCCCGAGATGGATGAACATGAGATCGGTGAGGACGTGCTCGACCTCTTCCACTTGATGTGTCGTCACGACAATAGTGCGGCTGCGGTCGAAGTAGTCGTTGAGCAACGAATCGTAGAACTGCTTGCGGTACAGGATGTCCAGGCCGAGCGTCGGCTCGTCCAGCACCAGCAACCTGGCATCAATGGCCATGACCAGTGCAAGGTGCAACTGGGCCACCATGCCCTTCGACAATTCCCTGACCTTGCTCGTATGTCGGATGGTGGTCTTGGCGAGAAATCCTTCTGCCTTGGCGCGGTCGAATCGCGGATGTACGCCGGCAACGTAGTCGATCGCCTGCGAAACCCTTATCCAGCGCGGCAGCACAGCAACATCGGAGATGAAACAGACATCCTGCATGAGCTGATCGCGCTCCTCCCACGGATCGCGCCCCAACACTCGCAGTTCGCCTTGATATGGCGTCAAGCCGAGAATCGCGTTAAGCGCGGTGGTCTTGCCGGCGCCGTTGGGACCGATGAGTCCGAGGATGCGGCCTTCTTCCACCCGCAGATTGACGCCGTCCAGCGCGATGTTTGTGCCGAAGGCCTTGCGCAGGCCGCGCGCTTCTATGCATGCCATAGCTTCAGCGCTCCTCTTTTTTGGTTTTCGATTTCGAGCGGCGGGCTGCTCCATCTTCCAGCAATTCTTCCGGCGACAGACCCAGCCGCTGAATGGTTTCGTAGACCCGGGGCCATTCTTCGGCAAGAAACTTTTGCCGTTCGCCCTTCAGCAGCAGACTGCGCGCGCCATCTCTTCACGAACATGCCGAGACCACGCCTGCTCTCCACCAGACTCTCGTCCACCAGTTCCTGATAGCCCTTCAGCACCGTGAGCGGATTGACACGATATTCGGCCGCGACGTTGCGCACCGAGGGCAGCGGATCGCCTTCCTTGAGCACGCCGTCGAGGATCATCGCGACCACGCGGTCGCGCAGCTGGCGGTAAATCGGCTGACTGTCGTTCCACTCACGGTCCATCCTGTTTTCCAATAGCCCTTAGCAAAGATACGCTCTCATCATTTGATTCGCTGCAGGTCGAAGTGCGCGTGGATCGGCTTGTCCTTCATCATGAACGTCCAATCCTCGGTGTGATGGTTGGCGTCGATGATGGTGAACACCGAATGGTGCATGTGGTACTCGGTACTCCCGCTGATGTCTTTGAACTCGAACTCGACCGTCTTGCCGTCGGGCGACATCTTGCCGGTCATGCGCGGCCGGTTCCCCGCGTCGCAATAATGAACCAGCGTAAGCTGGTCCCCATCCACGTAAAACATCGTGACTGGATGGTCGTACTTGGTCGCATCCAACGGCGTCCCTGCTTCCTGGAACTCGTGCACGAGTGCGTTTCCCCGCGAGGTCACACGCAGCGAGGCGTGCATCGGCTTGCCGCCTGACATCTCCGGCATCTCCGGTACGGTGACGGGACCTTCCCACTCTCCCGCCAGGCTTTTCATGGTTGAAAAAGACTTCTGCGCCTCGGACGGCAGAGGAGCCACGGAGGGCATTTGCGCGTCAGACTGCGCGAAAGCCATCGTGGCGAGCGACATCAGAACTATGGAAACCATACAACGAAGGGATTTCATGTTTCGTTCTCCTTTAGAAGCTCATTTCTTCCTTGCTCTCGGGCCAGCGTTATTCGCTGGCGAACCAGGGTCGGGCGATCCAGCTTGAATACCCGTCAGTGCGTTCAATACTGTTATAGTTAACTATAACAGTGGTACACATGTCAAGCTTTTTCTCCTGTGGAAAGTCGCAGCGAATGGCGCTTCGCATGGTTTCGTTCGGGCAATAGGCCTGGTTGGGCACAACTCTGGGGATCGAAGATGCCGGTCAGCGGAGCTTTTCGGGACGATGCGGCGGGAGGCTACTGACGGCAGAAGGAAAACTCGGGCGCCACAGGCGAAATCGCGATGCACTCCCGACCTATTGCTCCTGGAGGCAATCGCTCTACGTCATCCGCGCTCATTGGTTGCCAGAATCGTCGGGTAAGAAGATCGTAGTTCCTACGGCAGGAATGACTGCAAGATCGGCAGTCCAAATCGAGTGCAATTACATTACGATTTGTTAATCGCGATAGCTAAGCCAACAACCAGAGGTGCTGGTTATTCCCGTGTTCTGAAGGGTGCACGGGCATCGAAGAATAGTGTAATGCTTGACCGGCGGGAACTGTAGGACGACCTCCACACGTAACGGCAATCGGAACATCGGCACTCCATAAACTGCTCACGGACCCAACAGTCGGATAAAGGTCCTGAGTCCCCAGGGAGTGCCATCTCACCTGGGAACAGCGCCGACTCAAACAGAAGTTAGTAGCTGTCTCGATTGCGGCCTAAGGTCCATCGTGGGCCTACTAGCCTGCCAGATTGCATCCACGCACATGCACCGTGGATGAAATCGCAACGTGTGCTCGTCGTAGACTCAAAGCTGCCAGGGCGCTTAAGACGATGCGTGCTGCGTCCGCACGTGCAAACAAACAGCCCTCTCGGGAGCCATTGTCGAATTTCGCCGAACTGGTAATGTCGCGATGTGCTTTCCAGCGAACCGGCAATCCATCGAGCCGTAATCCAAGCGAACCGATCAAACGATAGTCTTTACTCCAGATGACCACTGTGTCGTGTACCCTTCCCACCACCGGTAACCAACTGCGGCCCGGCGACAGGAATCACACTACCGATCCCACTGTAGAAAGCCGTCAGGCGACACAACTGCAGCCGGGACCATGCCCCAAGTGAACTGGGGCATTGGCCGGTCTTCCTCGCAGAAGGTCAGCACCCGCAACACGCTCGCGCCGTGTGGTGAGTCTGTGTAATACCACAGCCTCCGAAACGCAACAGGAGCGATTTCTGCGGCACGCATATGGGGAGCGCTCGCGTGAACACCTTGTATCAATCGGCGCTATCCTACCGCTTAGCGCGAACATCAAGCGTGCGGGTTCGTTGCTGGACTTTACTCTCGACCCGACTAGTGAGGCCTCCAATAGATAACTGTTATTAGCAGGCGTTGACACTCACAACCACGCTATCCCCGAATCGAATGCGAGGCTACGGATGCACACTGCAACCCAGTGAGCACGGCTGAATGCAGCAGGAGGAAAACTGGTGCGCCCGGAGAGATTCGAACTCCCGACCTATTGCTCCGGAGGCAATCGCTCTATCCATCTGAGCTACGGGCGCACTCCGATGCAGTTAAGTGTACATCGCGGCAAGGGGCGCATCAATTGCGCGGGGATTTCTCCGCGTTCTCTGCGGGTTTTCTCAGCGCGCTCTGCGATTTAAGATTTTGCTTTCGAACAAAAGCAAACCTTAAATCGCAGAGAACGCGGAGGAAGGCCGCAGAGGACGCAGAGATGATCGATTCGGCCATGCTGGACCGTCCGCACTCCCAAAGCACCGGGCTAACAGCAGATTCCTCGCTTGCGCTCGGAATGACAATTCAAGTTCGCAGGATGACTATCCAGGGGGATTCTACCAGCGGTTCCGTCCGCCGCCTCCACCACCGCGGCCGCCACGGTCTCTGCCCCCGCCTCCTCCACCGCCTCCGCGGTCCACTTTAGGGCGGGCCTCATTCACGTTCAGGGTTCGACCACCAACCTGGCTGCCGTTGAGAGCGGCGATGGCCTTCTCTCCTTCTTCGGCGTTGGTCATTTCCACGAAGCCGAAACCGCGGGAGCGGCCGGTGTCGCGGTCGGTCATGATGCTGACCCGGTCGACTTGCCCGTAGGTCTGAAACAACTGCCGCAGCTCGTCTTCCCCGGTGTTGAAGTCGAGGTTCCCCACAAAAATATTCTTCAAGCGAATCGCCTCTGTTTGAGCTATTTGAGCGTGCTGCACTTCGGCGCAAAGCAGAGGCTGTTTGGGCGTGCTGTAAAGCCGGCGCTGGCTACCATTCAAATGCGGGGAGAGTATAGCAGGTCTGGGACTTATGGGAAGTAAGGCGTGATTGTGCAGAGAGGCCGGGAATTCCGGGCTCAAACAACGAAAGCGCGGAGATACCCCGCCTCGGATTTTCTAGCGACAGCCGCCGGTTTCAAGTTCGCGCAGTCTTGGGGCCGCGTCCGGAGCGCCCTTCTTGAGAGCTGCCATCAGCAGAAGCCGCGCCTGATCGCAACTCTTGGAGACGCCATCGCCGTGCGCATATAAGTCGGCGAGCAGCACGCCCGCGCGCGAATTCTGCTTGGCGACCGACTTCCACAACCATTTTGCCGCCAAAGTAGTGTCTCGTGGCGCATTCTGTCCGGCGAGGTAGCGCTGCGCCAGCAGCAGTTCCTCGGCCCCGTCGTCGGCGGGTTGGCTGGCGCGCGAACTATCGAGCGTAATCGTCTCCGCAGATGATGCCGGCAGGCTCGCGGGAATCGGCGTCTTGTGAGCCTGTCCGGCGCTGGCGCCGAGAGTCTCAAGCGAAGCCGACTGCTTTACAGGCTGAGACGATGTCTCCGGCTGAGCCTGGGGCGAGGTCTCGGGAGCAGCTTCAGACGTCGGCTGGTCAGAGGACTCGGGAACTTGAGCCGATGGTTGGGCAGGCTCGGCAGGAACCGGAACCGTAGATGGAACCTGCGCAGGTGCCTTTGGTGCGGGAGCGGCTAAGGTTACGGCCGGGCGGGCATTCTCGAAAAGATGCAGGCGGCCAGGCAAGTCCCAGTAATAGGCCATGCCCGCCAGGAGAATCACCAATCCAGCAACCAGATATCTGCCGCGATGAGAAGTTGGTTCGTAGTCGTAGGCTCCCGCATACGCCTTGTCGCGCAGAAACTGCACACTATGCTCGCGCTCGTGTGGAACTGGGGAAAGCCCAAGGAAGCTGTGCGTCGCAACCGGATCACTCGAGTAATCCTCGTAGTCCTCGGCGCGCGGCTCCATACTCGGAAGGGGGTCCGCCCTGCGACTCGGTTCTGCCGAGCGAAGACGAGAGCCGCAAGCGCCGCAGAATCTCTGCTCCGCCTGGTTCTCGCTGTGGCAGTCGGAACACACGACCTTTTCCTCCACTCTCGCTGTGAGGCTTTCATCCGGGGGCTTTGCGCTGGGAGGTGGGACAGGTGCGGATGGGCTTGCGAGCGCCTGACGCCTGATCTTCCAACTCTCGCAACAACTCCATGACTTTCTGGTTCCGCATCTCCGGCGGATTGGAAAAATAAACCCGCGCCCAGCGGCCGAGGTTTTGCTCCAGCAACGGATTCAGCAGAGGGTTTATCTCCGGCTGCGGAGCTTGGCCGGCGTGATCCGATTCCTTAGATCCTGATTCCGTAGACTGGGATTCCTGCGGCACATATTCGGCTGAGGACTTTCCGGTTGACCCATAGCCTGTCGACACGGGTTCCGCCGAATTCCAATCCGCTATCGTTTTCCAATCGTCGATCGCCATTTTCCTAGGCTCATTCCATCCTAGTCATCCAGCGTTGTCAAACCCCGAAGGTCACAAAGATACTGTAGTGGGGGAAGTAAAAGACCTGATTATTGACAGACCCGACGGGAAGCGGGCTCAAACTGATCCTGCTGCGCGTCGCCCTGGGTAGTGAAGCGGCCTCCGGGCGTTTTGCCGTACAACTCGGAACCGGGACAGTAGTACAGCGCGGTGTGAGTATCAATCCAGACGCGAATCTCCGGTTTGCCCATGTTAACCGGCGGGGCCGGCGCCTCGGCCAGACCCAAGCCAATCAGCATCTTGTCGAACAGCGAGAGTTCCGGTTGCGGCGAAGCCATTTGCTGCGTAGTGGCAGGAGCGACGCTCCCCGAATTTGCGGAAGGCGCATCCGGAGTTCCCCAGCCCGACAGTACAGCGATCAGTAGGAGCACTGCAGCACCCAGATAAAAATTGGCCCGATGAGCATGCCATATCTGAGCCAGCCCTGCGCCGGCCGGCTGTTCCTCCACCAGTTCGCGAGCGCTGGCCGCACTCTGGAGCGCCTCCTCCGGTAATTCGTCCGCTTCCATCTCGGCGGAAAAATCCGGGTAATCGTCCAGGCGTTGCTTGCGAGTTTGCTCTAGCTTTCCGTCCAGATCTGCTTCCGAAGTAAAGGCTGGAAGTGGAAGGTCCTCCTCAGCGACCGGATCCATAGAAGAAAAAGGAGCCGGCGGCTCGGAAAACGGCGCGGGTAAGGCAGGCGGCGCGGTTTCGTCGGACGAAACACGAGGCACTTTGCTGATGTCCGCCTCCTCCGGATGCTGGGCAAAGTGGGCCACAACTTTCTCCATCTCCGAAGGAAGCACCTCAAGCGGATCGTGCTCGGCGGCAGGAGTATCCGTGGCGCGATGGAGAGGATCTGCGTCCGCCTTTTGTTCGGCCGTCCGCTGCATATCCCAGAGTGAAGACCACGGAGATGTAGCTGTAGCCGGAGGCTCAGGCTCGGCGGCAGGCGTACTGGGCTGCGCAGCACCGCAAAGACCGCAAAGTGATTCCTCTTTCCCCAGGCGATATCCACAGGAGGTGCAAAACACCTCGGGTTCTGCCGGCGAGGTGACCGGCGGAGTGGTCATCGGTGTGGCGGTGGCCGACTCATCAGAAGTGACCGCAGGAATCGCAGCAGGCGTCGCCGCAACGGGAGGCTTTACCAATCGCTCGAGCTGCGGTTTGATCCTCTCCAACGCGGCCAGCATCGCTGCCCGGTCGCGCGCGGAACCCTTGCTCGGCGCGCTCTCACTGCTCGTTTCCGTTTCTCCTCGCAGGTCCCGGCCCAACACATCGCCGAGCAGGGCCGCCAGCACCCGGCAAGTACGAACATCGTATTCGTCGATGGAATTGGGCCTGGGAAAGTGCAGCTCCAGCACCCCCGAAACTTTTCCGTCACACATAATGGGGGCAGCGAGAAAGGATTTGACCTTCAGCGTGCGGCATAATTCCGGGTTGAGCAGCGGATCGATTTCGGCGTCGGGGCACTGCAGGAGCTGCCCGGTGCGCACGCACTCTTCGGCCAGACTGGAATCGAACGACACGCGGGCTCCGGACTCGGACGAGGCGCTTCCCGAGGCCGCATAATACTCAAGATGACCTTCGTCGATAATGCCAATCGCCGATCCACTGGCGGCGGTAATCTCACGCACTCGCCGCGCAATCATCACCGCGGTCGCCCGCACGTCCAAGCGGCGGCTGCGAACGTGCTCCTGGATTTCCAGAATCGTGGCTAACGTTTTCGAGTAGCCAGTCTCGGGCTCGCTCCCGGAAAGTTGGCGCTCGTTGTGCCGCTGCAATACAAATGCGGCCGAGAGCAACTGCTGGAATGAAGCCTCATCCAGGACCGGCTTGTCGTTAATTGTAGGGGCTGGTCGCTTCAATTCGATCCTGCGTTTAGTGTTGAACTGAACCCGCTCAGTCCTATTCTAAAGCAATTCATTCTCCAAACAACCAGAAGAAATTCCCCCGAACTGCTTGATTCCAACAGCCTTGATGGGAGGAACTGCGCAGCCATTGCACGCCTGGGGATGGTTCAAGTGCTTGCTATAACACGGATTGCAGAAGCCTACCCCAACTGGACGCCCGGTCGGTTCTAGAGCCCCAAGAAAGCGCACACTTCAGCCGGAATACAGTCCACCCGCCAGTGTGACAATAGTTGCAACAACCTGCCCACTTTTGGAAGACGGATGGATAGGCTTGGCCAGCCCATTCCGGGACGCGTCCTCCCACAATAGAGGGTGAAAAGCGGTGCCAAGGCTGCCAGCAAAGAGGCCGATGGCCGCAATCCGAACGATCCAAAAGGTCTTTGTCCTTTTGAACGAATGGTGAAGCTTTGGCGAAAGAGTTGCTTCCTGCGCCATGTGTCACGACTCGCACCTCGAAGTCGAAAAAGATCCTTTATCGAATAGGCACGGCCGAAAAAGGGGAAAACACATTCATGAATCTCAACGACATTAAGATCACGCCCCGCGATCAACAAGTCTTACGGCTGCTGGTGCAGGGATGCAGCAATAAAGAAATCGCGGTTCAGTTGAGCATCAGCCCGCGCACAGTGAAACAGCACTTGCGCACGTTGTTCCTGCGGGCCGGAATCAAGGACGGACGGAAGCGGGTAAAACTCGCAACCGCCATGTTCCAGAAGGAGCAGATGGAATCATGCAGCCAAGGGAGCGGTTAACCGTGAAAGAAGTGCAGGTGGCAATCCTGGTCTGGGAAGGCCTCACCAATCGTGATATTGCAAGCCGCATCGGAACCACCGAACAAGTGGTGAAGAATTACCTGCGCAGCACCTTCGATAAGCTGGGGGTGTGGAGCCGCCTGGAACTGGCACTGTATGTAGCCAGCCATGGGGGAGCGATTTGGAGCCTCCCGCTTAGCGTGGAAGCAGAATCTTCTTCTATTACGGCGTGACCGGTTCGCTCGCGAACACTGACACGAGACACTAGCGGGATATTTTCGTAATGCTGTTAAGGTAGCGTTGCAATTGTTCAGCGTCTGCTTCGGGCACTTCGGTGAATTGGACTCCGATGCCGAAGCCGGGCCGGCTGTTCACAACTTTTCCGTTGACTAACAATTTGGTCTCTTTGAGCCAGAGTCCGATCTTGAGCTTGGTGCCGATGGGCAGCGGGATGGACATTTCCACAAAGCAGCCGCCCGTGCTGAGGTCGACGACCTTGCCCCAGATTGGCGCCGCCTGGCCTTCGGGGTGAAGCTGCACGGAATTGGTGCTCTTCATGCGTGGATGCCGGCGGCGATCACTGGCCGACGACGAGGACGGCGGACGATAAGGGTCAACTCGGGCTGCCGGCAACACCACTTTCCAAAGGGACTTTTCAGGCGTCAGATTGACCAGGCCAATTTGACCTGCTTTCAGCGTTCCCAGTTGCCCCACCCACTTTACAGTGAAACGGCCCTTGCTCTGGCCGTGGGAGACCCCGATGATCTCGCCGGGCTTAATCTGAGCCCGCACCCCGCCCAGTTTGGCTCCCGAATGGCTGATATCCACGGTAAAGACGTTTTCCGAGAAGATGCTTCCATTGGCGTCGGTACCGAAGATGCGGACGGGGAGTTTGGTCTCTGTTCGTGGCTCCCGGCGTTGACCCATGTCGCCTCGAAAAAGAATTGGCTGCTATAACGCGATGTTAATGCAGCGAAGGAGGTGTGCCAAGTACTGCCCAGCGTTCGGTTTAGCTGCAACCTGCGGCGCCTGCACAGAAATCGAGCGACATCGGCATCGTACTTCGCACAAAGCCATGTTTTCGGATTAGCCTATCGCGACGCGAGTGGTGGAGTTGCGGACAAACTCCGACATCAGGCCGCGGGAAGGACACCAGTTCGACTCGTGCGGTTAGGCCCGGAGAAATTGCTTATGCGCTTCAACGCACGACGTCGAACGCAGAATCCGCATTTGCCCGCGCGGGGATTTTGAGGTAACTTTTCCTAGCAAAAACTTATGGTCCTACTCACCTCGCTGCTGCTCGCACTCATCCCGTTCCTGGGTTTTGTCTGGATCGCCCTGCACGGTTCGCTCGCAACCGTGGATGGATTGTTCACGTCCCTCATCCTGCTCGCGATCTCAGGCCTTTTTGGCGGCCAAGCTCTGTACGAATTTCGCCACAGGGGTCCCGCCACCGAAGCAGGAGCGCCTTCACCGGCGGGGCGCAGCTCATCTGCAGTTTCCTCTGCCGGCGTCGTTCAGCGGGGAAAAGTAAAGAGCGTGCTCTTTTTCGAGTCCAATGTGGGCCAGTCGAATAAATCTATCGTCACTCTTGCCAACGGGGACAACTCGCCGCAGACCCTCGTGTTGGACGGCGACATGCGAAATGCCCTGCCAACCGGCCAGAAAGTTGAAATCACCTTTCGCAAGGCCGACGGACATAATGTGCTGACGAACGTCAGTTATTCCTAGGCGGAGCGAGGCCTTCGGCGTGCGCTAAATGCCCTCAAATGAAATCGAGCTTTAGCCGCTGAGATAACTGGACTCATTTTCCCCGCAACTCATAGAAGCCCCACTCTTCCACGCGGCACGAGCGTCACTCATCGAAGCTCGAAACCCACGCCCCTTCAGGCACGCGCAAGAATTACCAACGTAATCTGCCAAGCTAGATTCCTAGGCCCTTGCAGCCCCTGTTTGCAGTACAAACATCTTGGACCAACATCCCGCAGAGCCGTATTCCGGTCAGGAGGTAATGGATGTCTGAGCCGAAGGAAGAGGTTATACAGCCTTCGATGTTGGTGCGTGCGGAAGAGATTCAGCGGCAAATTCAGCAACTCTCCGGGCGCGACCTGCAGCTGTGGTCGATAGTAATCTTAGTGATCCTAGTGCTGACCGCCGGCCTTCTGGCTCTAATTTTCCCCAACCTGTTGTGGGCGCAGCGCATCATCCACGTTGAACTGAGCTATGTGCCGCAGCTTTTCTTTGGCTTGATCTCTCTGGTCCTGCTGTTCAACATCTACCTCCTCGGCCAGAAACTTAATCTGAACGCGACCCGGCGCGCACTGATCAGTGAACTGGTACTGAACGAGCGGCTGGAAAGTCTCTCCTTGGTTGACCCGCTCACCCAATTGTTGAATCGGCGGGCGATTAATGTGCTCATTCCCAGAGAAGTGGCGCGCGCCAACCGTCTGGGAAGCAGCCTCACGTTCATGACCATCGACCTCAACAAATTCCGCGCCCTCAATCAGAGCTTTGGCACCACGGAGGGGGACTTCGTCCTCACCGAGTTTGCCAAGATATTGAAGACAATCTTTCGCGGCGGGGATCTGGTGTTTCGACAGGGCGGGGACGAGTTTCTGATCATCATGCCGGACACAAGTGAGGAACAAGCTGAGTATCCCATCCAGCGCATGATCAAGTTGGTGGAGAACTGGAACCAGACCGCCAAGAAGAGCTACGAAATGGCATTCAACTGGGGCGTGGCATGCTATGTCACGGGTAGCGATGTCTCCGACGTGCTCCGAGCCGTCGACCGCAAGATGTACCAGAAGAAACACAATCTGATTCCGGTGTTCTGATTTGTAGCGCTGTCGTCCCGCCGGCGCTGTATCCCCGCACAACCCCGCGGTACCTATGAGTCTGAACCGTGCACTGACGCCAACAAGAATGCATGCCATGCACTCGTGAAGACCGACTGGAGCGGGCGAGAACGCCTGCTCCACACTACACGACTTTCAGCTTGCGCTGATCTCAAGCGCGTGGATGTACTCGATGACCGACTCACTCCAGCCATCGATGTGCGTCCACTTTGCCGTAGCCGACGCCGTTCAGTCGGGCCATGTTGTTCCTTTCCTGTGGACAATCAATATAGGGTTTTGATTGTCCCCAGCGTGTTTTCACAACACAACTTTTGGAGTGGCCGATGGCTTCCCGATTCGGGAACGCAATCTTTAATTAACTGACTCGATCGGCCGGCTGCACGTTATACTTTGAGTCTGTCGGAACTCTACAAACTTGAGGTCGCAAATTGCGACCTCAAGTTGAACCATCGATGACCAGGCAAATGGCCCATATCGTCCGCCGGGCAGAGTCGAGGATTCTTGTTCTCCGCGGTCAACGAGTCATACTCGACGAGGATCTGGCCGAACTCTACGGAGTGCCTGCGAAGCGGTTGAATGAGCAAATCAAGCGTAATGCTGATCGCTTTCCCCCCGACTTTTTGTTCCGGTTATCCCGATGGGAATATCAAAACTTGAGGTCGCAAATTGCGACCTCAAGTTCGAGCCACGGTGGCCGGCGTTATTTGCCCGTCGCCTTCACCGAGCATGGCGCCATCATGGCTGCCACGGTGCTGAATTCCAAGCGCGCGGTAAAAGTAAGTCTGTTTGTGGTTCGCGCATTTGTACGCATCCGCGAGGTACTGAACGCTAATCGGCAAATCGTCGTCAAGCTAGCCGAAATTGAGCGCCGCCTGGAGGGTCACGACACCGACATCCACGAACTGGTAGAGATGATTCGCGAACTTATGTCCCCGCCCCCCGCAAACAAGCGGCGCATCGGCTTTGAAATCCCTCCGGCCGACAACAAGAGACGGTCGAAGCTTCGTCGCTCCCACGACGAAACGCCACCTCGCGAAGACCGGAGCATACGCATGCAATTAAGGCCTGGTGGTCGCCGTGGCGCCGCCTAGACTCACTCGCTCCAACCTGATTTCGTCTCTTTCCATAGCCAAAAGCAGGCCTTGAAACTCCGCCATCGTTTCTGCGGCTTGCGAAGCTTCGACGAATTCGCGGGCTTCGGACTCCGACACTTCGGGAAAAAACCTGCGAAACAACTCCGCCTTTTGCCGATCGCTGGCTTTTCCCAGATACACCTTGTAGTCGATCCGTCCGGGGCGCAGCAGCGCCGCGTCCAGCTTCTCGACATGATTGGTCGTCATCACAAACAGCACGCCAGCCGGCGCATAAAATCCATCGAGCACGTTCAGCAGCCCCGAGAGTGTGACCCCAGTTTGCACATTTTCCTTCCCGCCTGTCGCTGGGAAATTCTGGCCGCTGCTTGCGTCTGCTCCCGCTCGCACTTGACTCCCCTTCATGCAATCGATGTCCTCAAACAGCAGAACCGAATTCGCGGGCACTCGATTGACGGCGTTCATCAAGCTGCGGTCGTTGAAATCCGCCAGATTGATGGTATAGATCGATAATGCAAAGTGCGCGGCCACCGCTGAAACCAGCGAAGTCTTTCCTGTTCCTGGCGGCCCGTATAGCAAGTAGCCGCGATGGTAGGGCACTCCCAAGTCTTCATAACGCGTCTTCGATCGTCGGAACCTGGCTATGTCCTGGGTCAGGTGTTCCGCGTCTCCTGGTTCCAGAACGACTGACTCCAACTTTCTCGGTGCATAGCCCTTCACGTAGTCCCAACCGTCATCGTAGGTATAGAGATACGACTGCACTCCCTGCCGCTTGTTGTGGCAGCGCATTACGTCATCCACGAATTGCTGCAGCACAATTCGCCTTCGCCCGATCGTGCGAAACGTTAGCGACTCAGTCCGCCTGGTAGCGCGTTCGTATGTGCTCTCAGTACGAGAAAACCAAACCTCGAACGGCCTTCCGCCGTACCAGAACCAATGGTTTCCCGGAGCCGGAATCATCGCGATGCGCTGGTTGCGCAGCGTCGTATCGAGATCGACCTGGCGAATTCGTTCGAGAAACTCCTGCTCCAGAAACCATTCTTTAACCCAAACGAAGGCGTCGTCGTCATCTGTCACCGTGATCATCATCGTGGTTTGATCGACGAGCCAATACCAGAGCCTTTCCGGAACTCCCCTCAACCAAACGCTGACGGCGCCGATGATCATGAGCAGCAGTCCGCCGGAGGCGAACTGATTCTGGCCGCTCAGTAATCCTCTTAGTAGTTCCCGCATACTTCACTTTTCTAACCGGCTCAGAGCCGGAGTTATGAGTTGAGCTAAATTTTGAAACATCCTCGCTTCGCTCGCGGGACGGGCGAAGGCGCCCGTCCCCACACGGCCTCTGCCCCACACGGGCAGTCCGTCACCACACGAGCAAATACTCGGTCAGGGAACAAGCGGGCACGGAAGGGCTTGTGCCCATGGGGATTCGAACCCCGTAGCCGCTAAAAGGGCACCTTCATCCAAAGAAGTATCCGTAACCAATCACCACTGACCGTGACAGAGCTACTTAACTCAGCTCCACGGGCTGGATGAGCAGTGGCTCATCCAAGCAACGCGCTGGGGGAACATACGACCGCGGTATGGGTCGGGTTACAGTCGAAGTAACCGCAGTCTTCGCCACCCAGCAGCTTAGTTTTGTTGGCTTTGCGTGAAAGAGCGCTTGATCAGTTAGCGCGGACCGGAAGACGCCCTAAAGCAACTTAAGCCGAGTACTGGCCGCAGTTGCCCGCTTAGCGATTTGTAGTTGTGGTCCGCCAAATCGGGCGTCCTTTCGTAAGAAGATATTTGAAGATGTCATGACTTCGAGATTTTCGCAAGAGGAAATTGCAACTTTTTTTCTTGCCGAAAACGAAGGCGCACCGCACGCGCACTCTCGATCTAAGCGGACCGCCGCTGCAACCCCGCGGCAGCGGCGCTGTCCAGCAGCCACAACAGTTTTCCTTCGATTGGGCAAACGTTTTGCGCGGGTAGTTTGGCGGCAGGATTTTCGAGGAGTTCGTGGGCGATGGCGGCTTTTTCTGCGCCACTCAGCAGGAACATCACGCACGCCGCATGATTGAGCACAGGGTAGGTGAATGTAATGCGGTCGGTTTTGAATTTCTCCACCCAATTGGCAATGACCAGGCGCTTGTTCTCGGCAAGGCCCACGGAGCCGGGAAACAAAGACGCGGTGTGTCCATCCGGCCCGGTGCCAAGCAGGATCAAATCGAAGCGCGGAAATTCGCCCGGCTGAAGCTTGAAGAAATCGCGCAGAGTCTGCTCGTAGGCTTTGGCGACGGCTGCGCCATCTTTCTCTTCGGCGGGAATGCGGAAGACATTTTCAGACCGCAATGGAATCTTCGAGAGCAGCGCCTCGTTCGCCATGCGGTAGTTGCTTTCGGGGTGGTCGGGCGGGACGTGGCGTTCGTCGCCCCAGAAGAAGCAGACTCTGTCCCAGGCTATAGCCGGAGCAGCGCCGCTTGCTAACAGCGCGAACAGACCCTTGGGCGTGGAGCCGCCAGAGAGGGCGACGGTGAAACGTCCGGTAGCGGCGATAGCTTGCGCGGCTAACGCAGCGAATTCATCCGCGGCTGATTGGAAGAGTGCCGCAGGACTGCTGAAAATGCGGACTTCGGAGGATGAGGGCATATGAGTTTGGGACTTCAAGGTTTGTATCAGGGCAGGCCTTAAAGCTTGCCAGTTCGGCTTCCATGTTTATCGCCCGCGTCAGGCGGAAACCCGGTACCTCGGCGGCTAAAACCTTCCATGAAAATGGACCCCTTTAGCGCAGCGCTAAAGCGCCGCTCCACCCAAGAGATTCCCTGCACAGCACTACTTTCTTACGCCGCGGACTTTACCGCCGCGTAACGCGCTGCCCCGACCAGGCCGATGTTGTCCTTCACCACGACCTTCACCGGCATGGATTCCAGCAGCGGCTGCATCCGGCCTTTGGAGATGAAGGAATGCATGAACAATGTCCCATTGAGCATGCGCAAAATCTTGGGCGCGATGCCGCCGGCGAGAAATACTCCGCCGGTGGCCTTGGTCTTCAACGCAAGATTTCCCGCCTCAGCGCCATAGATGGAAATGAAAATACCAAGCGCCTGCTCTGCCAAGGGCGACTTACTCTCCAATCCAGCGCGTGAGATCGCGGCGGCGGCGTCCTGGGTCTGCATCTCGTCGGTCAGCCATTTCTCTTCCGTTCCCCGCCCAGTATCGCGCAGGAAGTGGAACACATTGACCAGGCCCGGACCGGAGAGAATCCGTTCATAGCTCACGTGTCCGAAAAGTTTATGCAGGTAACGAAACAGCTCCAGCTCCAGGTCATCGCGAGGACCGAAATCGGTGTGACCACCCTCGCAGGCAAAAACCTGATGCTGCGTTCCGTCCCAGAACATTCCCGCTTCGCCCAGTCCAGTTCCGGCGGCCAACACACATTGCGTGCCAGCCGGATCTCCACGAACCTGGTTAAGCGAGGCGAGATCGTCGGGGCCCAGAGCGGGGATTCCCCAGGCGGTGGCTTCGAGATCGTTGATCAGCGATGCTTGCTTGATCTGGAGTTCATCCGCCAGGCGTTTGGACTCGATCACCCATGGAAGATTGGTGGTGGCGACCCGGCCGTGGGAAACCGGTCCGGCCACACCAAAGCACGCGGCATCGGGTTTCGCATTGGCTGCGGCCACGAACTCGGTCACAATTTGATCGAGGCCGGAATACTGCTGGCTAGGAAAGACCGTAGTGGAGATCAGATTGTACTGGCCATTCACGACATCGAAGAGCGCCAGCCGGGAATTAGTACCTCCGATGTCGCCTGCCAGAATCATTTCTCGAAGTTCCTCCAGCGGCGGCCTTCGCGCTCCAGCAGTTCATCGGACTCTTTGGGACCCCAGGTGCCAGCCGCATAGTTGGGAAAGTTGCGTGGCGGCAGAGCCTTCCAGACATCGAGCACCGGGCTGACCACACACCAGCCCGCCTCGACCATATCGGCGCGTTGGAACAGCGTTGCATCTCCGATCATGCAGTCGTGCAACAGGCGCTCGTAGCCGGTGGACGGTTGCTGCCCGAAATAATCCGCGTACTCGAAACTCATGTCGACGGCGCCCAGGCGCATGGCCGGCCCGGGAACTTTAGCCGCAAACTGCAGCGAAATGCCTTCTTCCGGCTGGATGTGAAGCACCAGTTGATTCGGCATCAGAGTTTCCACCGGCGTGTCCCGGAACAAAACAAACGGAGCGCGCCGGAACTGTATCACGATGTGAGTATTGTGCGCCGCCAGAGCCTTGCCGGTACGGAGATAGAAGGGCACGCCAGCCCAGCGCCAGTTATCGATAGAGAGCGCCATGGCGACAAAGGTTTCGGTGCGGGATTCTTCGGGAACGTCATCTTCGGCGCGGTAAGCAGGAATCCGCTTGCCCGCAACTGTTCCCTCTCCATATTGTCCCCGCACTGTTCTGGTCAGGACTTCTTCGGAACTGAGGGGTTGGATGGCATGCAGCGTCTTGGCCTGTTCGTCGCGCACCGCGTCGGCGCGGAAAGAAACCGGAGGCTCCATAGCGCACAGGCTAATGAGCTGCATGATGTGGTTGGGCACCATATCGCGCAGGGCGCCTGCCTGATCGTAATAACTGCCGCGGTCCTCCACGCCCACCGTCTCCGCCACCGAGATTTGAATGTTGTCGATGTAGCGCCGGTTCCAGACCGGCTCAAATATTCCGTTGGCGAAGCGCAAAGCCAGAATATTTTGCACCGTCTCCTTGCCGAGATAATGATCGATGCGGTAAATCTGCTTCTCCGCCGCTACCTTCAGAAGTTGCTTATTGAGGGCGCGCGCCGAATCGATATCGTGGCCGAAGGGTTTCTCGATGATGACCCGCCGCCACTGCTGATTCTCTTCCATCAAGCCGACAGCGGCGAGTTGTTCGACTACCGGTCCAAAATATTTTGCGCTGGTCGCCATGTAGTAGAGGTGATTGCCATGGGTGGCGTGGTCACGGTCGACTTTCTCCAGCAGCGTCTTCAACTGGGGATACAAGTCTTTGTCGTCAAAGTTGCCTTGCAGGTAGTAGAGACGGCGATCGAACCACTCCCAGATATCGGGATCGACGCTATCGGTGCCGAATTCCTTGATATCTTCCGCGGCTTTCTTGCGGAATTCCTCGGTAGAAACGGCAGCTCTCGCCACGCCCACCACGGCGAATTCGCGCGAAAGCAGTTGGCTCTTCGCCAGATTGTAGAGCGCGGGAATCAACTTGCGGCGGGTCAGATCACCGGCGGCACCGAAGATGACCATCACGCAGGGATCCCCTAGCTTTCCGATGCGTTGCTGCTGCAGGAGTGGCGCTGTTTCGGTATAAGCCATGCGTCTGATCCTCGATGATGAAAGTGTCCGGGAAAGCTATGCGGTTTTCTTGGCTGCCGGGGCTTCAATGTGGCCGCCGAATTTTTGCCGCATGGCGGACAGCATTTTTTCCGCGAAGGTATGCTCCTGGCGCGAGCGGAAGCGCGTGAACAAGGCAGCCGCGAGCACATCCACCGGCACCGCCTCGTCGACGGCCGCCTGAATCGTCCAGCGTCCCTCGCCGGAATCCTGAACGAACCCGGTGTATTCCGAGAGCGTCGGATTCTCCACCAGTGCCATCGCCGTCAGGTCGAGCAGCCACGAACTTACTACGCTGCCGCGCCGCCAGACCTCGGCGATATCCGCGAGATTTAGATCGTACCGCTGATCCTCGGGCAATTCCTTGCTGGTGGCGTTGCGGAAAATGTCGAACCCCTCAGCGTAAGCCTGCATGAGCCCGTACTCGATGCCGTTGTGTACCATCTTCACGAAGTGTCCCGCGCCCGAGGGACCGCAGTAAATATATCCGTCTTCGGAGGTGCCGGAGAGTTTTTCGCGTCCGGGTGTGCGGGGAATGTCGCCGCGCCCCGGAGCCAGAGTCTTGAAGATCGGATCGAGGTGCTGCACCACTTCCCTGGGTCCGCCGATCATCATGCAGTAGCCGCGTTCCAGGCCCCAGACGCCGCCACTGGTGCCGACATCCACATAGTGAATACCTTTGTCCTTGAGCTGTTTGGAGCGGCGGATATCGTCTTTGAAACAGGAGTTCCCGCCATCGATGAGGATGTCACCGGCCTGCATGCGCTGCGAGAGCGCCTGCACGGTCTGCTCGGTCGGGCCTCCGGCGGGAACCATCAGCCAGGCAATGCGCGGCTTGCCCAATTTGCCGACGAAGTCGTCGAGCGAGGTCGAGGCGATCGCACCCTCAGAAGACATTTTTCTGACGTTGTCGGGGCTGAGGTCAGTGACGACCACCTCGTGTCCGCCGCGAGTCAAGCGGCGCGTCATGTTCGCGCCCATCTTCCCCAGACCAACCATTCCCAGTCGCATGTGTCGCTCCTTACTTGTAGCGCTGGCGTCTCACCAGCGCATGGACCGCAATCTTTTCTCAGTCGAGGGCGAGACACCCTCGATGACAGCCGGCGGGACGCCGGCGCTACCACTACGCTAGCGCTTCGCTGAATGCTTTTTGCAGAATACCCAGGCCCGCTTTCAGATCTTTGCCCAGATGCACGCGTAACGCTCTGCGGCCACGCTCGGCCAGAACTTGAAAATCTCCCCGGGCCTGCGCCGCTTTCACCACGCCGAAAGTGTACTTCTGACCGGGCACCGGCAAGTCGGCGGCATCATCACAGGTGATCTGCAGGAAAACTCCGCTGTTGGGGCCGCCTTTGTATGCCTGGCCGGTGGAGTGCAGAAATCGCGGGCCGAAGCCCAGCACCGTTGCATTATGTTTCTTGTCGCGCAAGGCGTGGCGCATTTGCTGGAGTTGGGCTTCGTGTTCCTCGTTCATCTGGATATAACCGAGCAGCGCGAAGTAATCTCCCGCGCCGAGGCGGCCGAGATGCGCCCGCAGATATCCGGCGAGGGATTTGTCTTTGCCAACAGCCCTGCCCAATGCGTCAGCGTTTTTCGCGTCGCTGAACAGCTTGATGCCGCCGTCCTCGGCGATTGGCGACTCGGACGGAAGCGATCCGGTTTTCTCGTATTCGTTGGTCAGGTTGCGCGTAGCGATTTTGCTGGCCTCGACATCGGGCTGATTGAATGCATTGATGCCGATAATCGAACCCGCAACCGCGGTGGCAATTTCCCAGCGGAAGAATTCCTGTCCCAGGTCGTGGATGTCCGCCATCGAAATTCGCACCACCGGCTGCCCAGCCTGTTCCAGCGCCGCGACTTTGGCATCTTGCTTGGCGTCGGGAGCAGCATCGAGCCGCACGTACGCAAAGACGCGGTCGTTGCCGTAAACCCCCGGCGCGCCCAGTTCCTCGCGATCCACCGGAATAATTCCGTGACCTTGCTTCCCTGTAGACTCAGCCAGCAACTGCTCCAGCCATGCGCCGAGATCAGAAATCCCCGGAGAGGTAATGATCGTCACTTTGTCGCGGCCGCTCTTCGCCGCAGTTCCGAGAATGACGCCGAGCACCGCGCCCGGATTCTGATCCGCGGGTACGGACGCCGAGCACGCCTGCACCATCTCGTCGGTGCGCTTGAGGAATTTCGCGATATCCAGGCCCATGAGCGCGCCCGGCACGACGCCGAAGTTCGAAAGCGCCGAATAACGGCCGCCAATGCTCGGGACGCCATAGAAAATGTGCCGGAAGTGATCGGCCTCGGCGACATGCTGCATCTTCGAACCCGGATCGGTGATGGCGATAAACCGGCTTCCGGCTTTTTCGGCGCCGATGGTTTGTGATACTCGCTCGAAGAAATACTGCTTGTAAATGTTGGGCTCGAGCGTGGAGCCCGATTTGCTGGAGACCACGAAGAGCGTCTTCGCCAAATCCACCTTGCTCGCAAAAGCCTTGATCTGCGCTGGATCGGTGGAATCGAGTACGAAAAGCTGCGGGAATCCGGCGATGTGGCCGAAGGTCTTATCCAACACCTCGGGACACAAACTGGAGCCGCCCATCCCCAGCAGGAGAATGTGGCTGAAGCCACCGCTCCTGGCGTCTTCCGCGGCCCGTTGAAAGTCCTGCAGGTGTGCGATTTGTTCTTTGGTGATATCGAGCCAGCCCAGCCACTGGGCCTCGTCGGCGCCGCTCCACAGCGAAGCGTCGTGCTGCCACAGACGCTGGACCTTCCCCGCCGCGCGCCAGTCCTCAATATTAGCCTTCACCGCCGCGGCGAGCGGCTCCGGAAGTTTGTGAGTTTGCTGGCTCACTTGGCGGCTGGCCCCTCGGTGCTCTTCTTTACAGCGGCGAGCAGTTTGTCGAATGCCTCGGCGAAAAGCCGGACCCCATCGTCGGTCAGCTTGTCGGTAACCTGATCGATCGAGATGCCAACCTGGGCAAGGGTTTTCATAGTCTGTTCCGCCGCCGGAACATCTTCAGTCAGGCTGGCGCGGGAGCGGCCATGATTCCGGAATGCGTCCAGCGTCACGGGAGGCACGGTGTTCACCGTGTCCTGGCCGATCAGCTCTTCCACATACATCACGTCTCGATAGCTCGGGTTCTTCGTGCTGGTGCTGGCCCAGAGCACGCGCTGGGTCTGCGCACCCTTGGCAGCCAGTTTCTTCCAGCGATCGGTTCCGAAGATGCGCAGGTAGTGCTGATATGCCAGCTTGCCATTCGCGATGGCCACTTTGCCGAGAACGCTTTTCAGTTGTTGCTGTTCCCTCGTGTCCTTGGAAGCCTTGAGTTTTCCCTCGACGAGGGCGTCCACGGAGTTGTCAATGCGGCTGATGAAGAAGCTGGCCACGCTGGCCATCCGGCTGACATCGCCGCCCCCGGCCGCGTATTGCTCGATGCCGGCGATGTATGCCTCCGCAACTTTCACATAGACCTGTTGCGAAAACAGAAGCGTCACGTTGATGTTGATGCCTTCGCCGATCAGTTGCTGGAACGCCGGAATACCTTCGGTGGTGCCGGGAACTTTGATCATCACGTTTTCGCGCTTCACCGTCGCCCACAACCTGCGAGCCTCCTCCAGCGTGCCTTGCGTGTCGCGCGCGAGATAAGGCGAAACTTCCAGGCTCACGTAGCCGTCCCGGCGCTTGCTGCTGTCGTAAACCGGGCGCAGGATGTCGGCGGCGTCCTGAATGTCGCGAATAGCGAGGACTTCGTAGCGGGCTTTGGCGTCCATGCCGGATTTCGATCGCAGCGACTGCAGCACATCGTCGTAGAGATTGCTGTCGGCAATCGCCTTTTCGAAGATTGCCGGATTCGACGTCATCCCGCGCAAGCCGTCTTCATCGATCAGGCGCTTCAGTTCCCCGCCCGTGAGCAGATCGCGGCGGATGTAATCCAGCCAAACGGACTGGCCAAACTTCAGCAGACCGGTTAGAGGGTTAGTGGCTTTGGCATGCTCGAGAATTCCAGTTGGTTGCATAATGCCTCTCTTCAGATGTAGCGCCGAATAAGTAGCGCCAGCGTCCCGCCGGCTGTCAGCGAGGGCGTCTCGCCCTCGCACCGTATCAAAGTTGCCGGTACGTCCTGCGCCGGCGAGACGCCGGCGCTACATTTATTTCGCGCGGCGAAGTGCTTCGCTGGCAGCCTCTACGACGTGCTCCTTGGTGAATCCGAACTTCTTCTGCAAATCCTTGAGCGGCGCCGAAGCCCCAAACCGATGCATGCCTATAACTACCCCAGTGGGCCCGACATACTGCGACCAACCGAAGGTCGCGGCCTGCTCCACCGCCACTCGCGCCTTCACATCCGGTGGCAGAACCTGCCTCTTATAGTCATCGCTTTGTTTTTCGAAGATGTCCCACGACGGCATGCTGACCACACGCGCCTTGATGCCTTCCACCTTCAATTGCTCGAAGGCGTCCACGCACAAGTAGACCTCGCTGCCCGTAGCCATCAGAATGACATCCGGCTTACCGTCGGCGGCATCCGCCAGAACATAAGCTCCTTTTGCCACCCCTGCGGCCGGAGCATACTTGGTGCGATCGAACGTCGGCAAAGCCTGGCGTGAGAGCACGAGAGCAGCCGGCTGGTTCTGCAGCCGCATGACGATCTTCCATGCCTCAACCACTTCGTTGGCATCCGCCGGTCGCAGAACCACCAGGTGCGGCATAGCTCGCAGCGAAGCCAGTTGCTCAATCGGCTGATGCGTGGGGCCATCCTCTCCCAGGCCGATGGAATCATGGGTGAAGACGTAGATGACCGGAATCTCCATCAGGGCGGCCAGCCGGATGCTGGGCCGCATGTAATCGCTGAAGTTGAAAAATGTCCCGCCGAAGGGCCGTACGCCCGATACCGCCATGCCGTTCAACGCCGCGGCCATCCCGTGCTCGCGAACCCCGAAGTGAAAGTTCCGTCCGCCATAACTGCCGGGCTCGAACACTCCCGCGCCGTCAAACTTGAGGTCGGTCTTGTTGGAAGTCGCCAGGTCAGCGGCTCCGCCAATCAGCCATGGAACGTTTTGCGCGATGGCATTCAGAACTTTGCCTCCACTTTCGCGCGTGCCCATTCCCTTGGCGTCGGCCGTGAAGGTGGGTAAGTTCTTGTCCCAACCGTCGGGAAGCTCGCGGTGTTGCATGCGGCGGATCTGGCCGGCAAGGTCGGGATACTTCTCGCTGTATGCGCGAAACATCTGGGTCCACTTCTCGCGCAAATCATGTCCGCGCTTACCGATACCTTCCTGAAAATTCTCGCGCACCCCGTCGGGAACCAGAAACTTGGCATCTTCGGGCCAGCCGTAGAACTTTTTGGTGAGCCGGACCTCTTCTTCGCCCAAAGCTTCGCCGTGCGCGGCGTTGGTATCCTGCTTGTGCGGCGATCCGTATCCGATGTGGCTGTTGACGACGATCAACGTCGGCCGATCGTGGGTCTGCAGGAAGTTGTTGTACGCCTTGGACGCCATCTCCAGATCGTTGGCGTCAGTCACGTGCGCAACATTCCAACCGTAAGCCTGGAAGCGGGCGCCCACGTCTTCGTTGAACGACCAGGCTGCCGGCCCATCAAGCGTCACGTGATTGTTGTCATAAATCCAACAGAGATTAGGGAGCTGCAAATGGCCGGCCAGCGAAGCCGCCTCGCTGCCAATGCCTTCCATCAGATCGCCATCACTGCAAATGGCATAAATGTTGTAATTGAAAACCTCAAAGCCCGGGCGGTTGTACCTTGCCGCCAGCCATTTGGCCGCGATCGCCATGCCTACGCTGTTGCCTACGCCTTGACCCAAGGGGCCGGTGGTAGTTTCGACGCCTGCCGTCAATCCATACTCGGGATGCCCCGGAGTGTTGCTGTCCAGCTGGCGGAAGCTCTTGAGGTCGTCCAGCGAAACCGCCGGCTTGCTCAGAACCGCATGATCAGGGCCCAGGGCGCGAACGTTCGCGAGATGCAAGATAGCGTAAAGCAGCATCGAAGCATGCCCGGCGGAAAGCACGAAGCGGTCGCGGTTCAGCCACAGCGGGTCTTGCGGATCATAGCGGAGGAATCGCTGCCACAGGCTATAGGCCACCGGCGCCAGCCCCATGGGCGCGCCCGGATGCCCGGAATTCGCCTTTTGCACTCCGTCTATTGCCAAAGTGCGTATGGTGTTGATGCTCAACGTGTCCAATTGCTGGGTGGTGAGCAAAGTCTGCTCGCTCGCTGCCATAGAAACGTCTCCTTCAACGGCGTCGGCCAAGGGATGGTCTAAACACCTGCAGACCGTAAAGGTTTTACCCCCGGCAGTTTATCAAGTTCTCTCAACACACGCTTTCTCAACCGGGAGTACTGCGATTCGGAGCGGGTAACTGGGGCTGTCCGGGATTATCGCAGATTTCTTTGCTCTCTGTATGGTTATGATGAGGAAATTGCGACGCGGGTTCAGAGACTTGAGGAAAAAAACGGGAATGTTTTCCGGAACGGGGAAGACTAGCGTTTCAATTGGGCAAGATACCCGTGGTCGACAGCGTAACCCTTGGTAGTGGTCTCCACGAACTTGAGGAATTGCCGCAAGGTTTCGCGTTCCGCATGCTCCATTTCGGCGAACTTGATGCGCACGCCGAAGCTGGGATTGGCGCGGGCCACGATGCCGTTGAGCGTGATGCCCTTGACCCATATCTGGCCACTGGTCACCCACAGGCCTATTTCGAGCTTCGCGCCGGTTTCAATGATCGCCGAGGTTTCCACCAGGCATCCGCCTACGCTAGTGTTTGAGAGATTGCCCCAAATCGGCACAGCGGAATCCGCTACACGCAATTCGACGACAACGAAACACTTAATGCGCGGATAACGGCGGCGGTCGCCCGTCGACGGCGTGAAGATACTGCCCGGTTCAAAGGGCGGCGCGGTGGCAACTGGGGGCGCGGCAATGACCGGCTCAGCAGGCGCGGTGGCGAACGGAGGCGCGATTGCCGCCGGAGGCGGCAGCTCAACGCTGGTGGACTCAGATGAACCGGCTGCAGCAGCCTTGACCGCAACTGCCTCCGTGGCAACAGCCTTCGTCGGAACCGTCTTCGTCGACTGGGCTGACTTGGCCGCGTCGCGCTTGATTTTCCGCATCATCTCCAGCAAGGCTTCGTCGCGCGTCTCGATCGGGGCGTCGCGGTAGGTCTGCAGCAACTCGCCCAGGTGATTGAGAAGGTCGGGATCGGCCAGGAGGCGAGTCCAATCCGCCCCTTGCGCTGGAGGTTTTAGATTTGGCATAGGTCCGCGGGCGTTACCAAAGTGACTTCGCGAAGTCTCGGCACTAAGAATGAGGCAAGGCCCGCATTGGAACAAGATGACTATGGTGAAGCCTGGGGGTAACTTCCAAGGGGATTGGCCGGAGTTGCGGCGCCGGGAGTATCCTGATGCATATGAGAGAGAAGCTGAGTTTGGCGGCTGTGGGAGCGGTGCTGGCCATGTTGTTGAGTGGAGGAGCTGTGCTGGCGGCTTCGGACGGTCCGGCGGTGGACGCGCATACAGTTCCGGTGGTCGACGGGGGAATCGGACCGTGCTCGGTGGCATTCACGATCAAAGACAACATGGGCGCGCCTGTCTATAACGCCAAGATTCGAGTGCATATCGCTTACGGCTTCTTCAGCGCCCGCAAACTGGACTTGGAAGTAGGCACCAATATCGACGGCAAAGCACGCTTCGACGGCCTGCCCAACCGGGTAAAACGGACGTTGCTCTTTGAGGCATCGCAGGGCGGGCGCGAGGGCGAGGCGTCTTACGATCCGGCCGACGGTTGCAAGGCGGAGCGGGCGGTGACGATCGAGAAACCCAAAGACGATTCCGCCAAGCCGTGAACTGATTTTTTTCTGCTCCCCACTGATTTTTCTTTCCCTGCTATCAACCGATGGGTGCCCCGTCTTTGTCGCGCCATTTGCGACAAGGGCGGGATTCCACGGCTCCCGCCTTTCTGTTGGCACTTCTTAGGTCTAACTGATCGAGGAACGGTATGTCCCATGAACATGACCGGCCTTAACCGAAGTACTTAGTGGCACGTAAAATTGTGCTGCACATATTTACGTGCCCCATGAAAGCCAACATCACACTCAAGCTCGACGCCGACCTGCTACGCCAAATTCGCGTGATGGCGGCGGAAGAGGGCACCTCGATCAGCGCACTGCTGGCGGCGCGGCTGGAGGAAATCCTCAAGCAGCGCAAGACCTTTGAGCGGTCGCGAAAGCGTGCGCTGGCGCGATTGCGCGAGGGGATGGAGTTGAATTGGACTCCTCCCGACTCGCGCGATGAACTGCACGAGCGCTGATTCTGCACTCCAACTGAATGGCCGACAAATACTTCGTCGACACGAACATTCTCATTTACGCTCACGACCGCTCTGGCGGAATAAAGCATGAGCGCGCCCGCCAGCTTGTCGAGCGCTTGTGGACGACGGGACAAGGCGTACTGAGTACGCAGGTCCTGCAGGAACTTTGCGTGAACCTCCGTCGCAGGGTTGTTCCTCCGGTGGCGGTGGACGAGATCCGCCGCTTGATCCAGGATTATTTGAGTTGGGAGGTCATCGTCAATACTCCAGAAGCGGTGCTTGCGCGCGCTGGAAATCGAAGAGCGCTATCAGACTTCTTTTTGGGACGCTCTGATTCTGCAGGCGGCGGAGAGTTGCGGGGCGGCGGCGCTGTATTCTGAGGATTTGGCGGCGGGGCAGAAGTATGGCGTAGTTGAGGTAATTAATCCACTGCTCGGGTAGGTTGATGTGAAAAGCGCGAGATATGGAGATTAGACTCATCAAGACCGAAGCCGACTGCGATGCCGCACTGAGGCGTATCGAGACGCTAGGGGGCGCTGATTCTGGAACCCCTGAAGGCGATGAACTGGATATGCGACTCTGGTCGATGCTTACGAGAGCAAACATTATCTGCTTGAGCGGCCCGACCAGCCGCCTCGGAGAACATGATCATGGCAAAACGGAATATTTTTGCGGAGCTGATGGAAGGCGTGGCGCGATGAAACGCCACCGCGAAGGCAAGGTCACGCTCCGCACCTATAAAGTTGAGGCGTCTCCGCTTCCTAAGGTGGATTCCAAGTTGATTCGCGATACTCGAAAGAAGCTGCGCTGCTCGCGGGCAGTGTTCGCCCGCAGATTGCGAATCAACGAGCGAACGCTGGAAAAGTGGGAGCAGGGCCGCGCCAAGCCGAATCCGCAGGCAGCGGCTTTGGTGCTGCTGGTGCGGCGGTATCCGGATACGCTGGCGCGGCTGGATGAAGTGGCGGCAGGGTAGTATCCCGCCAGCGTGGGAAGGCTCTGGCTCACAAGATCCTGTACGGGATTTTGGAGCGGCTGACCTCAACATTTCCACGGTGAAACTCAGTCAGGCAATCTCTCGCAAACTGCATTGCTCTTGGCTGGTCTGCTGCGGGCCCTGCGACAACCTGTTTGAGGGCCCATCCTGCCATACTCCTCCAATCGAATTCCACATATTTGACCATTGCATATGGGCGGGCTCTTCGTTTCGCCGCCGGAGGCAGGTTTGCCTTATGTATCTGCAAGAATCTGTATTCCTGCTCGTTAGCATATGCCTCGTGTTTGAAAAACAGGGTGGTCTGTAAGGTGTGCAACGTGAGCACCATCTGTAATTCCGCCATATAAGCGTTAAGAGCGCCACCATCCAACCCTCTGCCGGCGGGCAACCATATCAGATCATGCATTTTGTCGATGATCTGGCCATGTATCCCGGCAAGTTGAGCATCGTTGTAAGTGATACGGAACGTAGAGTTGTTCGGGATCGGCGTGTCACCCTTCTTCGTGAAGCTGTTTTCCAGAGCCTTGGCATCAAAGCCGAGCACGAAGCCACGCCCATTGTCTGCGTAGGCACGCCATTGCCCTAGATCATCCCCGCATGAACTGAACGAACACATAAAAAAATGGGCGGTTTTCCGGATAGCTCCCTGTTCAGCGAAGGCCGCGAAGTTCTTCGCGAATGTCTTGCTCACCTGCGAGTCATCATCAACTCTCTCGTTAAGCGCACTGATGGCAAGGGAAAACCCGTGACTTAGTTCGGAGGGGTCGTTGAGACTGAAAATATCCGTGAGCCAAAGGTGTCCACTTTCTAAGATGCCTCTCAATCCGACGTCATCCGTGTAGTGGTATATGATCGGCGGCGGTTCCTGCGATTCCAACGTCCCGAGAAATGAATGGACGATCCGCTGTGCCTCGAGATGAAACCTCTCGAGAGCATCACGCATGTCACGGGGGACCCCGTTGAACCCTGGAAGGGCTTCCAAGTTGTATTCCTCCCCAAACCCGTGGCCCTCTATCCCATCACTATCAGTCATAACCGCCTCGCCGAGCCTGCTCGTCTTTAGTCTAAACTTGATCCATGACCACCTCCACCCTCAACTCCCTCTCCCGCGCCTCCTCCGCCTACCTCCGCTCCGCAATGCACCAGCCTATCCAATGGCACGAATGGGGCGAAGAGGCGTTTGCAACCGCGCAGCGGGAGAATAAGCCCATCCTGCTCGATATCGGCGCGGTGTGGTGTCACTGGTGCCATGTGATGGACCGCGAGTCTTACGACAGTCCGGAAATTGCGCAGATCGTCAACGAGAAATTCATCGCCGTCAAAGTGGATCGCGATGAGCGTCCCGACATCGACAGCCGCTATCAGGTTGCGGTCCAGGCGGTGAGCGGGCAGGGTGGATGGCCGCTTACGGCGTTTCTCACGCCCGACGGCAAGCCGTTTTATGGCGGGACTTATTTTCCTCCGAACGATGGCTATGGCCGGCCCAGCTTCAAGCGCGTGCTGCTCTCGATCGCCGGTGCCTATCACGAGAAGAATGGCGATGTCACCGAGCAGGCCAAGATGGTGGAAAACGCCATCGCGCAGTCGGAGTCGTTTGCGGGGCGGAGTGGCGAATTTTCGCCCGGCGTGATCGACGCCATCGTCGAATCGGCTTTGAAGATGTTTGACGCGACCAATGGGGGCTTTGGATCCGCGCCTAAGTTTCCCCATCCCGGTGTTTTGGATTTGCTGATTGACCGGTATGCACGCCTCGCTTCGCTTGGCGGGACGGCCGAAGGCGGCCGTCCCCACACTGAGGCTATCCAGCAAGTCATCTTGACTACTCTTCAAAAAATGGCGCTGGGCGGCGTTTACGACCAGTTGGCTGGCGGCTTTCATCGCTACTCGGTTGACGAACGCTGGGTGGTGCCGCACTTCGAGAAGATGTGCTACGACAACTCCGAGCTGCTGAAGAATTACGTTCATGCCTACCAGGCCACCGGCTCCGAGTTCTTTGCCGACGTGGCCCGCGACATCATTCGCTGGATGGACGAATGGCTCAGCGACCGCGAGCACGGCGGCTTCTACGCTTCGCAGGACGCCGACTACTCGATGGACGACGACGGCGACTATTTCACCTGGACCTTGGACGAAGCGAAAGCCGTGCTGAGCGACGAAGAGCTGCAAGTCGCTTCCCTGCACTACGACATCAACGAAATCGGCGAGATGCACCACGATCCCGCCAAGAACGTGCTCTTCGTGCGGGCATCGGTGGAAGAAATCGGCAAACGTATGAGCTTGCCGGGGCAGCGGGTGCAGGAGTTGCTGCAATCGGCAAAAAAGAAGATGTATGCGGCCCGGCTGCAACGTCCTACTCCGTACGTCGATAAGACGGTTTATGTGGGCTGGAATGCGCTGTGCGTTTCGGCGTATCTGGAAGCGGCCAAGGTTTTACGGCTGGAGGGCGCGCGAGATTTCGCGCTGCGCTCGCTCGATCGCATCGTCAACGAGGGCTGGCGGGCAGAGTCTGGGCTGCTGCACGTGATTGCCTATTCCGACCCTGCTTCGGAACGCCGCGATATCGACGGGCTGCTGGACGACTACGCGTTTTTGGCGATTGCCTGCCTGGACGCCTACGAGGCTACCGCCGAGTTGCGATATTTCGATCTCGCGCGGCGCATCGCCGATCGGATGATCGAGTGGTTCTTTGATCTGACATCGGGCGGGTTCTTCGATACCGCCAAGCCCAGCGGCAATCGGAACGTTTTGGGAGTGCTGGGGACGCGCCGCAAGCCATTTCAGGATTCACCTACGCCGGCGGGGAATCCCGTGGCAGCTACTGCGCTGCTGCGGTTGTACGGCTACACCAACGAGCCGAGCTATCAGGAAAAAGCGGAACAGACTATGGAGGTTCTGGCAGGTGTGGCAGGGCAGTACGGAATTTTCGCCGCCACGTATGGAATTGCGGCAGTACATTTCTCGCAGGCGCATACGCAAGTGGTCGGTGGTTGGGAGCGACGCGCTGGCCGACGAACTTTACGCTGCAGCGGTGAAGGACTTCAGCTTCGTCAAGGCGGTGTTAAAGCTGCCCGCCGGGAAGGCCCTGCGGGAGAATCTGCCGCCGGCTTTGGCGGAGACGATTCCTTCATTGCCTTTCCTGAAAGAAGGGAAAACGGGCGCGGTGATTTGTGCCGGGTTTACTTGCCTGCCTCCGATTTTCGGGGCGGAGGAACTTAGGCGTCAGCTGGGGAATCGCTAGTCATGAAGAAACTTAACCACGGGGGTCACAGGGAAGCACAGCGAACTCAAAAGCTGGGTGGATTGGAAAAAATAAGGGCCGACGCGGCTTGATGCCGGTCAGCCCCCCCTCAGTTAAGAACGACGACGGATGAGAGTACAAAGAAATCTAGTCGCAGGGTCTTATTTACCGGGTCCGCAACCCGTCTTTGGATTACACGTGGGCATGGGGCCCTCGGGCGAAGGTTGCGCTGCCGCCACCGTCGCGTACGTGCAAGCCAAGCCTACCAACAGGATCAGCATGCTGATCGCACGTTTCATTGGTTTCTCCTTGCGTTACGGTCCCCCTGGGAGCGGGAAACCGAATGCCTATGGATTATAGGAGTCGGTAACTAGCGGTTGGTTACCGGTGTGCAGTGGCTTGCGCAGACCCTCTCATAAATGGCTTCTATTGAGATCGGAGATGTTCGATTATCTATACATGTTTTCATGTAGATAGATAGGGTATTCAAATCAAATAAGTTAGTCGAATGGTGGAACGAAACAAAGGGAAAACCGCTGTTCCAAAATCCGAACAACCAGGGATTAGGTTCGCGATTTGGGTTTGTGGATAAATTGACGATGGTTGCAAGTTCTTGCGCACTTCCAGTGCGCCATTAGTCGTTCGCTGCCTCGCATGATTCGATCCGGCGGGCTGACGACCAAGAGCTACCTCAGCGTGGAAAGAGGACCGATCCGCAGGTTAGTCTGAGGAACGCTTTCCTCCGCTGCCGTGAGCGGCCGGTTCATCGAACGCGTCGCCTCCCTTACGTGAGAGTGCCTGATCGACCATTCCCTCAAACATGGGGATCAGCGAATCCTCCGCCACCGGGTACTGCAGATCGGTGAGGCTCTCCTCCCAGCGTTGCGAGGTCAGCAGGGTTTCGGCAGTCTTGCGCGGCGTTGCCTTCACCCACATGTATCCGAACCAGTTCACGATGGCGAGGTCATATGCCACCATGATGATGAAGCTGGAACTCAATTCGGAAATCGAAGCACTGGCGCGTAGCGCGGCGCACATCAGCTCCACTCCGGCGAATGCGCCGAATCCCAACGCGATGCCGTAGCTTTGCTGCTTGCGGGAAACGCCCAAAAAGCGCGCGAACAGTAACAAGAATAAAACGAGCCCGCATTGGATGACGCGCACGCAGCGTTGCACCGTGAGCACGGCCTGCACCAGGGGACCCGCTTCCGATGCCGAACTCGCCGCCGCCACCACTGCCGCCACCATCAGCATCACCAGACCGGCCCACTTGAAGAGCACCGTTCCCAGATCTTTCAAGGTGTGGTAAGGGCGGAACACATCCACAAAGACTTCGTGAATGACGGCGAACCCCAGCGGCAGGTTGAGAGCGGCGGTAATCCAGTAGGTATCAAACCACAATTCGTAAGAGACTTTGGAAGCGGGAAAAACGATCGCGAATATCAGTACCTGGGCCAGAGCGTAGGCGAAAAAAACGCGGAACTTGCGATGCACACCGCGCCGGAACATGACCACAGCTACAGCCGCCTGCAGCACGGGATGAGCGAACCAGAGAGCGTTGTAAGCAAACTCGACCCTCGGGCTCATCATGAGTTTGTTCTCTCGCAGGCCGCGGCGGGCATAATTCCCAGACTACACGGCTTTAACAGCGGCTTAGAGCGGGAACGCCCACGTTTCATAGTCAAAAGTCACATGACGAAAGTAACCACGAGGTGGTTACTCGACGCTGCGTAGGGACGCAGCCAGACGCTGCGACTTTGTCTCTGCAGCGGGTTCAACACGGTGGATTCAACGTGGAGCGCGGTCTCCTATGAAGACAAAATAGGAGCAGGCCCAGAGAGCGGTGGGGATAGTGCCACGCGGACGTGCGGTGAAAATAATGTTGTAGTCGGCGGATACCGGCAGTTCGTTGATGATCGAGGGCGATGTCCGCGGTTCGATCACGGCAAGATGAGCCAGAAAGCGATGGATGTCGGGGCCGCCGCCGTATCCTTGCGCTACGAAGGAGACTTCCGTGTCCTCGGCAACAAAGTGCCAGCCTAGCGATGCCGCCAGCGCCACCGCGCTTTCATAAGCCGGCGCTGGGACGACTCCGGCGCCGGGGTTGTCAAAGACGATGCGCAGCTTGCGCTCGTCCTCGCGGCTGAACTCGCGCACCTTGAGCGATCCCGACTTGGCGGTGGCTTTCCAGTCCACGTGCCGGGCGGAGTCCTCTGGAAGATATTCCCGGATGCGGTACAAATCGGAGCCGCGTCCGCGCACGAAGGTTTCGAGTTCGCCGGTGATCAGCGGCAGCACTTCGAAAAACTCGTCCGCCGGCTCAACAGGCGGATAAACGATAACCTCCCGCAAAAGGGGAAGGCGGCGTGTTTTGGTCAGAAAGGCGAAGGGGAAGCGTGTCGATAACCCGAAAGTTTCCTGCCGGTAACGGCCACGACGCGCGAAGCGGAGTTCCAGATCGGCAGTGAGTTCGGTTCCCGCCGGCACATGCGGGAAGTACGCCGGCCCCTGGAAAATCTCGGGCGTGGATGAACTCGAGGCCACTCGACGGAGCCTGCGGTCGGGCAGCTTGATCCATTGCCGGGCCGGCGGCCGCCATGGCGGAAATGCAAAGGTAGCCGGAGTCCAGCGCCAGCGCTTGGTTGACTTCTCCTGCCCGACGGCTACCACATTGATGGAAAATGACGGCAACCAGCGGCGTGGGTTGCGCAACATGATTCGCGCCCGCGTGGGCCGGCCGGCAAAAACGTGCTCCGGCAGACGAATGTCCAACTGCAAGTCGCGCAACACCAGCGCTGAGACGACACCGGAAACCAGAATCGCAGACAGCAGCGCGGCCACGACGATATACAGAAGATTGTTGCCAGTATTGAGGGCGGCGATGCCGATCAGCACGACGACTGCAACGTAGATGATGCCCACGCGGGTGACGTCATACTCGAAAGCGTTGCGGATGCGGGCAGTCGCCACGCGGCGCGCGAGATAGGGGACCGTGGTCAATCCCACGAAAATGGCCAGCAGCAAGGCGGCGGATGCCAGGATGAGCGTTCCCCAAAGGCTTCCTGATTCCCGAGCCACGGTGGAGAAGATGGCGGCGGCGAAAGCCATAACCAGGCCCACGATGGCCAGCAGGAACCGCACCCACACTTCGGGAATCTGCAGATGGATAAGGCGAGACAGCAGCGGAATTCCAGAGGAATGCGGCTCGCGCACGGGATTCAGAACCTGCTGCATGCGAGAAGTCTCGGGTTGAGCCTAGCACCGGCAGCGGAAAAGGATCAACGTTACTTACGCCGCCGAGAGAGACGTTGCAGCCAATCCTTTGCCTTGACCGTGGCTTGATCCAGGGTTCGGCTGAGCCCGGGGAAGCGACCGCGCAACTTGGTCAGCAGACGGTGCGCCCAAACATACTCTGAAGAGAGAACCACCAAACCGATCAAGATGAAGAGAACGCCCTGAAGAATCGGCAGGAACAGACCCACGATTCCCAGCACGATGAAACTCCAGCCGAGAATCTGCAGCAGGATTCGTTTCGCCAGAGACTTCATCTCGCCGGCGTGTCGGCGAGGAACTCCGCCACGGCGTGGTTGAACTCCTCGGGCACTTCCTCGTAGGGGAGGTGTCCGACGCCCTCAAACATCAACAGGCGGCAGTCTTTGAAAACTTGCTACAGACGCGGCGCGGATCGGGGGTCGACGGCCGCGTCAAGAGCGCCCCAGAGGATCAAGGTTGGGATGTCGTGGATGCGGGGCAGCACCGACTCCAGCTCTCGCAGATCTTCGCGCCAGGTCCGAAGAATGCTCAGCTCATGGGCGAATGCGCCCGGGAGAGCGAAGGGCGCAGAGTAGCCGGCAAGTGTCCCCGGACGCACGCGGCGTGTATCCCCGTAGAGGCGCCGTAGCAGATAGCCGTGAGTGAACTGCAAGTGCGGCGCCAACCGCAGAAAAAGAGGCGCAACCTGGGGGCTGCTGAGCAGCGCCGCTCTGAACTTGCCGTTAGATGACCAGGGATTGACCGGCGCGACCAGAATCAAACGCCGGATGCGCTCCGGCGCCATCGCCGCCGCCATCATGGCCACTGCGCCGCCGTGGGAAGTCCCCAGCAGATCGCATGATTCGACATTCACGGCATCGAGGAATCGCAGCAGGCGGTCGGCGCTGGCGCGCAAGTGGCAGTCAATGCCCGGAGGCCGATCGGAAAAGCCCACTCCTAACATGTCGACGGCGTGAACGGTGGACTGCTGGGCCAGGACCGGCAGAGCGTAGCGCCAGGAAAACGAGTATCCGAGCAACCCATGCAGCAGCACCAGGTCCGGCCCGAAACCAGCGCGCAAGAAACGCATGCGCCCGCCGTCCAGGGTGATCCAATGATCTTCGATCGAGAACGTGTTCTGCAGGTTGGCCTCTGTGGTCAGCGAACTCTTCACTCTGGCTTCTTTCCGACGCCGGACAACTTTTCGAACGCGACGCGAGTCTAGATAGAAGTATCGTCTCTGTCGCTTTGTGTGGGGAGGTTCGCCTCCCCACTTTTTTGGATGCTTGTGGTTTCGACCTCTTCGAGAAATGACGATTCTAACGGAGAGAGAGTCGTGAATGGGGGAGCGCGCTGAGTTTTCGTGCGCCGTTTTTACAGAAGATTCAAGTTCGCGACGACGCCGAGCACCCGTAGTGGTCTCGCCCGGCTCACTGCCGGGATGAAACTGGCTTCGCACTGAGTTTTCGGGTTTCGAGCCACGCTCTTGGGAGGCGGGGACGTTTAGGGGGAATAGATTCGGCGATCAATAGCGAGCTAAACTCGTCTTATCCAAGTAGTTACTAAATACGAGAGAATCCTATTAAAAACCGTAGCAGGGCTTCGAACCGGCTTTTATAATCTGGGAAGTTCTTTCTTTAAAGGCAGTTGTGGGCGCTTCCCGGAGTTCGTCCTTGGCAGTGAACGTGCAGAACCTTAGCGGGGCCCACCCCACCCCTAATCCCGGCTCGAATCCGGGCTTGCCGCGGCTGTCCATGAACAGGGATTTTCAAAACCGCTTTACCGTCGTCCTTCTCACTCTCCTGACCGGGGCGGCGGTCGTTTTCGCCTGGATCAACTTCCAGAAGCGCGATTTTCAGGTTCCCTACGACGGCGTCCGCTGGCTGGAGCAGGACGGCAGCCTGGCCGCGGACCGAGTGGAGGCGGACGGTCCTGGCGCCAAGGCCGGGATCAAGAAGCGGCGACCGTCTGGTGGAAGTCAACCAGCACCCGGTGACCGACGGAGCCGGACTGAGCCGCCAGTTGTTCAGCGCCGGGCCCTGGTCGAAAGCAACTTACTCGTTGGTGCGGCACTCGGTGCCGTTGGACACGGTAGTGGTTCTGGTCCCCGACGAAAGGCCGCTTAACACCTGGCTGCGGCTAATTGCCCTTATCTATTTCGGCATCGGACTCTATGTGCTGCTGCGGCGCTGGACCGCGCCCGGCTCGATGCACTTCTACATCTTTTGCCTGGTTTCGTTCATTTTCTATTCGTTCCACCCGACCGGGAAATTCAACAGCTTCGACTGGATCATTTACGGGGGCAACGTCGCCGCGGGCCTATTGCAGCCGGCGTTGTTCCTGCATTTCGTGCTCACTTTTCCGGAACGGCGGGGATTCGTCCGGCGACATCGATGGGTTCTTCCCGCGGTATATCTGCCAGCCGTCCTATTGCTGACGATTCACGCCGTCGCCTTGCGGTTCCTGAAGGCCAGTTCCCGGCTGGCCTGGAACATGGATCGCCTGCAGATGGGCCATCTGGCCCTGTACTTCGTGGCGGCCGCGGCCGTGCTCTGGTACAGCTACGAGCGCGCGCGGACCCCACTCCTGCGGCAGCAGTTGAAGTGGGTGACGCGTGGCACGATCCTGGCCATCGCTCCGTTCACGCTGTTGTACGTAATTCCCACTTTGACCGGCGCGCTGCCGACGATGGCGATGAAGATTTCCGTGCTATCGCTGGGCCTGCTGCCGCTCACCTTCGGATATGCCATCTTCCGCTACCGTTTGATGGACGTGGACTTAATCTTCAAGCGCGGCATGGCATACACGCTGGCGGCGGCCGCAATCGCAGGAACTTACTTTGCGGTCGTAGCGGCGGTAGCCGAACTGGTGCACACCCAGGTGCCCAGCTCCGGACCGGCGGGCTTGGTGTTGGCCATCGTGGTAACGGCCGCGTTGTTCGATCCGATCCGCAAGTGGATTCAAGAGCGCATCGATCAGCTTTTCTATCGTACGCGCTACGACTATCGCAAGACGCTGATTGAGTTTGGCCGCGAGCTGAGTTCGGAAACCGATCTGGACCGGATGCTGAGTTCGGTAGTCGATCGTTTGTCCCGAACCTTGCTGGTCGACCGGATGGCGATCTTTTTGGCCACCAACGAACCGGCGCAGAGCATTGTGCTGGCTAAGTCCTTCGGCATGACGCAGACGGCGTCTCGATTTGAGCTTCCTGAGCGCGCCCCGGCCCGAGATGGAAGCCGGGCACCTGTTCTTCGACAACACCCATCTGGTGCCGCGCGAGACGCCCAGCGCGCAGGAAGCCATCGCCAAGCTGGATTTCAACTACTACATTCCTTGCCGCGCGCAGCAACGGACCATCGCGTTCCTCGGCCTGGGCAAGACGATGGACGGCGATTTCCTCTCCAGCGAAGACGTGGAGTTGCTGGAAACGCTGGCCGGCTATCTCGGCATCGCCATTCAGAACGCCCGGCTGTACGCGTCGCTGGAGCAGAAGGCCGCGGAGTACGAGCGCCTGAAGGACTTCAACGAGAACATCGTCGAGTCGATCAACGTAGGCGTGCTGGCGGTCGATCTGGAGGACCGCGTCGAGTCCTGGAACTCGCAGATGGAAGTGATGTACGCCCTGCCGCGCTGGCAGGCGCTCACTCGTCCGTTGAGCGACGTCTTCCCTGCCGCCTTCGTGGAAGAGTTCTATCGCGTGCGGCAGAACCCCGGCATCCACAATTTGTACAAGTTCCGCCTGGGCACTCCGGCGGGAGAAACCCGCATCGTCAACGTCGCCGTGGCTCCGCTGGTCACCAAGAAGTTCAACGTGATCGGGCGGCTGATCATCATGGACGACATCACCGAGCGGGTGGAACTGGAATCGCAGCTCTCGCAGGCCGACAAGCTTTCCTCGATTGGACTGCTGGCCGCAGGCGTGGCCCACGAAGTGAATACGCCGCTGGCGGTGATTTCGTCCTACGCGCAGATGCTTTCCAAGCAGTTGCAGGGCGATCCGCAAAAAGGCGCGCTGATGGAGAAGATCACGCGGCAGACCTTCCGGGCCTCGGAAATCGTCAACAACCTGCTGAACTTCTCCCGCACCAGCGGCACCGAGTTCACCGACGTCGACGTGAACAAGATCATCTCCGACACGCTGGCACTGCTCGAGCACCAGTTCAAGACCACCAAGATCAAAGTGGAGGACGAACTGAGCGGGCATCTGCCTCCGATCAGCGGCAACGCAGGCCGTCTGCAGCAGGTGTTCCTGAATCTGTTCCTCAACGCCCGGGACGCCATGCCGCAAGGCGGCACGCTGCGTGTTGCCACGTCGAACGGCGATTTCGTCAGCGTGGCCGTGTCCGACAACGGGAGCGGCATCGCGCAGGAGCACATTCCCCGCATCTACGATCCGTTCTTCACCACCAAGGTTTCACCCGCAGCAGCCGCAGCAGAGCCGGGGCACGGGCCTGGGCTTATCGGTGACCTACGGCATCATCCAGGAGCACGCGGGAAAGATTCGCGTGGAGAGCCGCCAGGGACAGGGCACAACTTTCTACCTTGATTTTCCGCTGACAAGGAAGACCGTCAATGTCTGAAGCCGCCGTCATCTCGCGCCGCAGCCCTGGGGAAGCCTCGCCTTTGCCAGCGGGATCGGTGTTGATCATCGACGACGAGGCCGCGATCCGCGAATCGCTGCAGACTCTGCTGGAAATGGAAGGCTACGAGGTGGAATCGGCGGACACCGGCGAGGCTGGGCTGGCGATTCTGGGAGACCGGCCCTTCGATCTGGTGCTGCTCGACCTGGCGCTGCCGGATCGCAACGGGATTGACCTGCTGGCTGAACTGCGCGCCCATGACCAGCAGATTTCCGTCATCATGATTACCGCCTACGGCACGGTGGAGAACGCGGTGAAGGCGATGCAGGCGGGAGCCGCCAACTTCGTCCAAAAACCCTGGGACAACGAGAAACTCCTGGCCGACGTGCGCGCCGCCGTCGCTCGCCACAAGGCCGAAGAAGAAAACGTTCAGCTCAAGCGCGCCCTGAAGCAGCGTTACAACTTTGAGAGCATCGTGGGCAAGAGCGAGCCCATGCTGAAGATTTTCGATCTGGTGGCGCAGGTGGCTCCCAGCCGGTCCACCGTGCTTTTGCAGGGCGAGAGCGGCACGGGAAAAGAGCTGATCGCCAAGGCGATCCACCTGAATTCTCAGCGCCACGACCGGCCATTCGTACCCGTGAACACGGGTTCGATGCCGCCCGATCTACTGGAGTCGACGCTCTTCGGCCACGTCAAGGGCGCGTTCACCAGCGCGATCGCATCCAAGAAGGGCCTGTTTGAAATCGCTGACCGGGGCACGCTGTTCCTGGATGAAATCGGCACCATGAGCATGGACACGCAGAGCAAGATTCTGCGCGTTCTGCAAGACCGCAAATTCATGCATTTGGGCGGTGTACACGAACTCCAGGTTGACGTACGCATCATCGCCGCGACCAATGTTGACCTCAAGCAACACGTGCGCGAAGGCAAGTTCCGTGAGGATCTTTTCTACCGGCTGAACGTGATTACCATCGATCTTCCGCCGCTGCGCCAGCGCAAGGAAGACATTCCCCTGCTGGTGGAATTCTTTCTGAATAGGTATTCGGAAGAGAACGAAAGGCCGGCGCGGCGGATCACGCCGGAAGGGCTACGCCCGCTGATGACCTACTCCTGGCCGGGCAATGTGCGCGAACTGGAAAACGTGATCGAGCGCGCGGTGGTGCTCTCTTCCGGAATCCAGATCGGTCCCGAACTGCTTCCCGACCAGATCACCGGCCGCGGCTCCTCGCTCCCCCTGCCCGAACACCGCGGGGATGCGTCGCTGTTCGACATCATGGAGGACTGCGAGCGCCACATCATTGTGGACATGCTGGAAAAGTGCAACTGGAACCAGACGGAAGCGGCAGAGCGCTTCCATGTGCCCCTCTCTACCCTGAACCAGAAGATCAAACGGCTGAATATCGAGATCAGGAAGAAGCCGAGAGAGTAAAACCAGCCGTCAGCTCAGCATTCAGCATTCAGCCATCCCTGGACTCATTTGGGAGTGCGATGGCTGACCACCCTCGAAACCTGAAGGACTGAATGCTGAGTGCTTCTGCTATAGTTCCTTCGCAGACGGAGAAAGATGCATGGCGGGAGACTTCCTTAGCGGCGTCGAACTCATTTCCCCATCGGACTTTGCCAAAGGCAAGCTCCATTCCATCCAGGAGTACTCCCTGCTGGCGGCTCAGTCGCTGGGCAATCTTTTCAAGCGCCCGCTCTATGTGGCGGATATGGTGCAGCAAGCTGACCTGATCGGCTTTGGATCGCTGCCCATCGTTCTCTCCGCGTGCTTCTTCACCGGCGCGGCGCTCGCGCTGAACAGCGCCACCACGCTCAGCCGCTTCGGCGCCCAAACAGTGGTTGGGCAATTGGTTTCCATTGGCATCGTGCGGGAGTTGGGCCCGGTGCTTGCCGGACTCGTCGTCGCTGGGCGGAACGCCTCGGGCATGGCCAGCGAACTGGGCTCCATGATCGTCACCGAGCAGATCGACGCGATGCGCGCGCTCGGCACTGACCCGGTCAAGAAACTGGTCACCCCGCGAGTCGTGGGCACCGTGATTATGCTGTTTTTTCTGACCATCCTTGGCGATTTGCTCGGCCTGTTTGGTGGAAGCATCGTGGCCAGCATGTTGCTGGGTTTAGACAGCCATGAGTATTGGAGCAACGCGTGGCAGATTCTGGTTTTTTCCGACGTGTTCATGGGGCTGGCTAAGCCCGTGGTTTTCGGATTTATTATCGCTACCGTCGGCTGCTATTACGGGCTATCGACCAAAGGCGGCACTCAGGGCGTCGGCCGCGCTACCACTGAGGCCGTAGTCGCCGCCATGATCCTGATTATCGCGGTGGACGTATTTGTGACCCGGTTCCTGATGGTGATTCTGGGATCGTAAGAGATGCTGCATTGCCCTTGTCATTCCGAACGCAGTGAGGAATCTGCTGTTCGCCGGCGCCACGAAAACGCTAACGTTGCCTGGCGCGAAACTTAACATGCCGCCGACCCTGACTCTACAACACGAAAGCCCTGCTGGGCCCGAGTCCGCGGGCGATGTCGTCATCTTCGAAGACGTTCACCTCGCGTTCGATTCCAAGATTGTGCTCGACGGAATCTCCTTCCGGCTCGCGCGCGGTGAAACCATGGCCATTTTCGGCGTGGCCGGGTCGGGCAAGAGCACCCTGCTCAAGCTGGCGCTTGGCCTGCTGAAGCCCGATAGCGGACGCATCTTCGTGCTGGGGCACGAAGTGTCGGCGATGCGGGAAGAACGATCTGTTCGACCTGCGGCGCAAGATCGGCATGGTCTTTCAGGAAAGCGCGCTGTTCGATTCGCTCACCGTTCGCGACAATGTTGCGTTTCGCTTGATGGAGGAAGGGGAAATTTCCGAGGAGGAAGTCGAGAAACGGGTGCTGGAGGTGCTGAGTTTCGTAGAACTTGCGCACACCATCAACAAGCTGCCCTCGGAGCTGTCTGGGGGCATGCGGCGGCGCGTGGCCATCGCCCGAGCCATCATTACCCAGCCGGAGTTGCTGCTCTACGACTCACCCACCGGAGGCCTGGACCCGGTTACTTCCACTACCATTGTCGAACTGATCGTAAAGCAGCGAGACGTTTCCAGGACCAGCTCGCTCCTGGTCACTCACCGGCTGCAGGATGCCTTCACCATGGCGAGCCATTACTTTGACCGGACAACGAATCACATGCAGCCGATACCGCCAGGATCGCCGAAAGTCCCTATGAACTTTTTGATCCTGCGCGATGGCAAAGTGATTTTCGACGGAGACGTGACCGCGTTGGCGCACTGCAGAGACGAGTACATCCGGGAATATATTTCGTAGGCCGGCGCGCCGCGTTCAACATCTGGCTTCGACATCTGTCATCCTGAGCGAAGTTTTCCTGCGCGCAGAGCGCAGGAAAACGCAGTCGAAGGATCCTTACACAACCGTATCAGGCAGCGAAGCTTCGACGGCGCCGGAGTTCCGCTCGCTCCAGCTTGCTCAGCATGACAAAACGAGCGTCCCAAAGAACCACAACCTCCCAGGCATCGAGACTACGGCGTCCGCTCCGCCTGCGCTTTGCGGAACGTTTCGGCGCGCGCTTCCATCGTTTTTAGACGCTCGCGGCCTTCCTTTGTGCGAGTCGCGACTTTTTCCACGCGCCCCATCAGCTGGGGCGTTTTCATTTTGTGGCGCAGTTCCTTGAGGAAAGGACTGACTTTGGCGAAGATGAACCACATCTCCCCGCCGTTGTCGAAGAACAGATCTTCGTTGAGCGCGCCGCGCAACACCAGCGAGGCACACATATCCCAATAGCCCAGAACCTGGCGCAACCAGGCGTTTTCGGGGGTGGAGTAGGCGGTCGCGATCTTCAATACTTCGTCGGCGTTATGAGGCCAGAAGCCGGCCCACCAGGAGCGGGCTTTGCGCATCTCAGCTTCGCGCCGAAGATCGTAGAGGTGAAGGATGAGTTGAGCGTCACCAGTCGTAGGCTTCTTTGCCACGGATCCTCCAGAAATTATGAAAACTCCAGGTTAGGTTATCGTTATTGTTGATGTCCTCTGTGATCTATGTGTCCCCTGTGGTTGTGGTTGGGTTTAACGGAGGACGCATTGTACACAGAGGGAACCGCTATCCTACGGTCGCGGCGGCTTCCCCGGGAGGTTCTCCGCCTAATATCGGCCGCTCAAATTCGCATTCTTTATTCGGACAAGCGACCACCGGGCCCGACTTAAGATATTTCTCCACCAAATACTCGCTGCCGCAGCTCGGGCATTTCTCATCGATCGGCTTGTGCGCAGAGGTGAACTTGCACTTGGGATAATTTCCGCATCCGTAAAAAGTGTTCCCCTTGCGCGCTTTTTTCTCAACTAAATCGCCGTCTTTGCATAACGGGCACTTCACGCCAATGTAGTTCTGCTTGACGTACTTGCACTCGGGATAGCCGCTGCACGCGGTGAATTCCCCGAAGCGGCCATGGCGGATCATCATGTTGCGGCCACATTTGGGGCAGGGCTCGTCGAGCGGAATATCGGGAACTTTCTTGCCTTGGTCGAGCCGCCGGGTCGTTTTGCAATCCGGATATCCAGTGCAAGCCATGAACTGCCCGAAGCGCCCTCGCTTGAGCACCATAACCCGGCCGCAGTTCTCGCAGTATTCCTCTTGCGTGGTTTCCTGCACGTCAGCGGAATCAAGGTCCGGCAAATTGATGGGATTCTCTTTGGTGAAAGTGCAGCTGTTCGGGTCTTCCTTGTCGTAGGAGCTGCACGCATAGAATGACCCATGCTTCCCCCACTTGATGACGAGCGGCGAGCCGCAGCGTTCGCATTTCTCGTCCGTCGGCTTCTCCATCCGCTTGATGTTTTCCATGTGTTTGGAAGCGTAACGGAGGTCCTTCTCAAACTTCTTGTAGAACTCGCCCAGGGCGTTGGTCCAGGTTTCTTTGCCTTCTTCGATCTCGTCTAGTTCCTCTTCCAGACGCGCCGTGTACTGCACATCGAAGATGTCAGGGAAGTTTTCGACCAGCAGATCGGTGACCACGAGGCCGATTTCCGTTGGGGTAAATTTGCCGCCCAACTTCTGTACATACTGCCGCTCTTGGATGGTGCTGAGAATCGCCGAGTACGTCGAAGGGCGACCGATGCCGCGTTCTTCCAGTTCCTTCACCAGCGAGGCTTCGTTGTAGCGCGGCGGCGGCTCAGTGAAGTGCTGCTCCGGCTTCAATTCTCGGAGCGTCAGCTTTTGGCCAGGCTCGAGCGGCGGCAGCTTGTGCTTGAGTTCTTCGTCTTCTTCGTCCTTGCCTTCCTTCGACTCTTCGTACACTTTCAGGAAGCCATCGAACTTGAGCACCGAACCGCTGACCCGGAACCAGAAAGTTTCCGAACCCGAACGCGCATCGATGTCTACGCTGGTTTGGTCAAACACCGCGGGCGTGATCTGCGAGGCTACGAACCGCTGCCAGATCAGCTTGTAAACTTTATATTCATCTTCTTTCAGATATTGCTTGATCTGGTCGGGATGTCGCGCCGCCGAGCTGGGACGAATGGCCTCGTGCGCTCCCTGCGCGTCCTTCTTCTCCTTATATGTATTCGGCGATTCCGGCAGATATTCGCCACCGTACTGCGACTTGATGTATTCGCGCACTTCCGCCAGGGCGTCATTGGAAACCCGGGTCGAATCGGTACGCATGTAGGTAATCAGGCCGACCAAGCCTTCTTCGCCCAGTTCCACACCTTCGTAAAGCCGCTGCGCGATCATCATGGTGCGCTTGACGCTGAAGCGCAGCTTGCGGGAAGAATCCTGTTGCAGTTTGCTGGTGGTAAACGGCGGAGTCGCATTCCGCCGCCGCTCCTTGCGCTCAACGGTGCGGACGACCCACTCGGCCGGCTCCAACGCAGCGCGAATCTTCTCCGCGTCCTCGGCGTTTGTGACCTCGATTTTCTCTTCGCCCTTGCCTAAGAACCGGGCATCGAAGGCCGGCGGCTTGGCGGCCGCCAGATGGGCGTCGATGGTCCAATATTCCTGCTTCTGGAAAGCCTTGATCTCGCGCTCGCGCTCGACGATCAGCCGCAGCGCAACTGTCTGCACGCGGCCAGCCGACAAGCCCCGCCTGACCTTATCCCAAAGCAACGGAGAAACCTGATAGCCCACCAGCCGGTCAAGAACGCGACGCGCCTGCTGCGCGTCCACCAAATTCTGATCGATGTCGCGGGGATGCTCGAAAGCCTCCTGCACCGCGCGCTTGGTGATCTCATTGAAAGTGACGCGGCGGATGCGCTCGCCCTCGCCATCCTTCTTCTTTTTCTTTTTGCCCTTGGCGCCGTTGCCCAACTCGTCAGCCAGGTGCGCCGCCATGGCTTCGCCTTCGCGGTCCGGGTCAGGCGCCAGGTAGATGGTGTCGGCGGAAAGCGCCAGTTTCTTCAACTTGGCGAGAACTTTCTCTTTGCCCGGAATGACGATGTATTCCGTTTCGAAATCGTTGTCGGTATCCACACCGAGAGTGCTCTTGGGCAGATCTTTAACGTGGCCATACGACGCCTCGACCGTGAAGCCTTTGCCCAGATATTTCTCGATGGTCTTCGCCTTAGTCGGCGATTCGACGATGACTAAACCTTTTCCCAATGGAGTTGACTCTGTCCCTTCTTTGTTCCGAAGCTACCACGGAGAGCAAGAAATGACCAAATCTCGAACAATCTTAGGTAATGTCCCAATTTGTGTAATGAGCTTTCTCTGCGTTCTTCGCGGCAGTTCTCCGCGATCTCTGCAATTTGAGATTTGCCTTGCTCGTCAACCAAAATCTTAGAACGCTGAGGCCGCAGAGAACATCCGCAGAGGTCGCAGAGAAAGGCCTTGAGCTATGGTATGTAGCTAAATTAAAAGGTCTTAACAAAATTCTTACCCGGCAGTTGCTTCACCTTTCCTGCCAGCTCCAACTCAAATAGCGCCGCAAATATCTCAGAAGAAGACAAATCGGCCTCCAGCCGTTCGACGATCTCATCGATCTGCGTGGCCTCGTCGGCTTTCAAAACCCGCAGAATCTTTTTCTCGTGCGGCCCCAGTGCTTCGTCGCTGAATAAAGATGCGGTTCCCTCACCCGACGATTCATCGCCCTTAGCCGGCTCGAGCGCCAGGCGAATTTCTACGGGCAGTTCTTCCCACACGTCTTCCCAGGTCGCAACCAGCTTCGCGCCCTGCTTTATCAATGTGTTCGGGCCCCAGGAGTTCTTGTTGGTTACGTTGCCGGGAACAGCGAAAACTTCGCGGTTCTGCTCCAGCGCGCAACGCGAGGTAATGCGCGTTCCACTGTATTCGGCCGCCTCCACCACCAACACGCCAGCCGAAATACCACTGATAATCCGATTGCGTATGGGAAAGTTTTGCGGCGCGGGAAAGGTCGCCATGGGGAATTCCGAGATAATCGCACCGCCGAGAGCCAGTATCTGCTCCGACAACTTCGTATTTTCCTTGGGGTAAATCACGTCCACGCCGGTGCCCAACACCGCGACCGTTTTTCCCTTCCCCGCCAGCGCTCCTCGATGTCCGGCGGTATCCACACCGCGGGCCAGGCCACTAAAAATGACGAGTCCGCGAGCCGCAAGGTCGTGGGCCAATTTCTCGGCCATCCCCGAACCGTACGGCGTGGGATGGCGCGTTCCGACTACCGCGATTCCCGGAAGTGAAAGCGTGGCCGCATCTCCACGTATATATAAGACCAGCGGCGGATCGTAAATCTGCTTGAGTTGCGGAGGATAGGCGGCATCTCCGAGGGAAACGACCTCCACGCCGGCCGCGGACGCAGTTGCGATTTCATCCTGTGCAAGCTCCCGGGAGCGGCCGGTTCCCAGTGATTGCGCCGATATGGCTTTGATTCCAGTGGCCTCGAGTTCCGTGAGACTTGCCCGGAAAACGGACTGGATTCCGCCCAAATGCTCGACCAAGCGCCGTGCTTTGGACGGGCCCAGCCCCGGCGTGAGGGCCAAAGCCAGCCATTGTAAGGAAGGTGCATCCCACGAACTGGGACGAACCGCGCTAGCCGCCTGGGACACGTTGCCTCCGTGAATCTCATGGCGGACTGTAATCACCGCCTGAAAGTGGCGTCAAGGTTACGCGTCACAATGCTGATAAAATTGTGGAAGCCAGCTTCTAGGTCCTGCTGGCTCAAAGCCTCGGGCAGAGTGGTCCGGCTAGTAGCTAGGAGCCGGGAGCTGGTAGCTGACTTCATGACACGTCTCCGCATCTCGGCGATCTCCTACCTGAACACAGCGCCGCTGATGTGGGATTTCGAGCATGAAGGTGCGGGCCGCGACTTCGAGATTGCTTACACCGTGCCCTCGCTTTGCGCAGCGCAACTGGCGGAGGGGTCCGCCGACATCGGCATCATCCCAGCAGCGGCATATGCCTCGATTCCAAGCCTGGTCGTCCTTCCCGGCGTTGCCATCGCCGCGCGCCGCGCGGTGCGGTCCATACTCTTAGTCAGCCGGGTGCCAGTGCAGGAAATTCGCAGCGTTGCACTCGACACATCCTCCCTCACTTCTGTCGCGTTGCTCAAGGTCCTGTTCGCGCGTCATTGGAAATCGCAACCGGCGTTCACGGCTATGCCGCCCGACCTGAGCCAGATGCTTAGCCGGCACGACGCTGGGCTGCTCATCGGCGATCCGGCGCTGGGCGTCGACCGCTCGCGTTACTTCACCTATGATCTCGCTGAAGAATGGTTGCGCCTGACCGGTAAACCGTTCGTCTTTGCAGTATGGGCGGTCCGTGAAGCTGCGTTAGAAGACGCCGCTCCGGGACTTGATCTCGCCCAAATTTTCCAGGAATCGCGCGACCACGGTCTGGAGAATGTCCGCCAGATCGCGCAAGGGTGGGCGCCGCGGGTAGGGCTCAGCGAGCCGGAAGCGCGGGCCTATTTGACGGAAAATATTTACTATTATCTGGATGCTTCCTGTCTGGAAGGTCTGCGCCTGTTTTATCGCTACGCCGTGGAGCACGAGGCGTTGCCCGCCGAGCCCACCTTGAACTTCTTGGAGTTCGCCAAACCAAGGTCCTGATCCTGCTGACAACTTCCTCTTTGAGCTTCAGACTGCGATACTGCACCCGTTTGAGTCTCCACCTCTCTATCCTGTATAACGGCACGCATGCGATTCGTACTCTGTTTATTGCTGGGCGCCACCTCTCTGCTCTCCGCCGCCCAAGCCGCGAAAGAATCCGATGCCACGCCCACCATCGCCGTCCGCACCGCCGGACTGAAAAAACAGGATGGATTTCTTCCGTATTATTGGGACGCGAAGAAGGGCGAGTTGCTGTTCGAACTGAGCGCAAGCGCGCGCCAGCAGGAGTTTTTATACTTCGTGGCGCTGGGCAGCGGCATCGGATCGACCAAAATCTTTGCCGACCGCAGCAGCACCGCAGGCGAGAGCGTTTGCCGTTTTCGCAAGGTCGGATCGCGGGTGCTGGTGATTGAGGAGAACCCCGCCTTCCGCGCCGAAAAGGGGAGCCCTGCGCTTAAGAGCGCCGTCGAATCCAGCTTCCCGACTTCTGTGCTGGCCGCGCTACCGGTGGAAGCCGAGCAGGATGGGACTTTGCTGGTGAATGCGAACTCCCTTCTGATTCGCGATGCCGCCGGGCTTTTGTCTGAACTTCGTCATCCCACCCAGGCAGTGAATGGAAGCTTGGTCCGGCAGGAATCGCCGGAATCGAACTGGCGGCTCGACGATTCGCGAAGCGTCATCGACCTCGACTTCTCCGGCAGTTTCCCGCTGAACACCGAAATTGAAGCGCTGCTCACTTTCGCCAACGATGGCGATGTCGACCTGAACCAGCCCGACGCGCACACCCTCAGCTTGCGGGAGCATCATTCTTTTATGGCGCTGCCCGCGCCCGGATTTGAGCCGCGCGAGGCCGATCCGCGGGTGGGATTTCTTGGTCGAACTTTTCAGGATTTTTCCCAGCCATTTAACAAGCCACTGACCCGAACCTACATCGCCCGCTGGCGGCTTCAGAAGAAGGATCCGAGCGCGGCGCTGAGTGAGCCGGTAAAGCCGCTGGTGTTTTATCTCGATCCTTCCGTGCCGGAGCCCATGCGGTCCGCGCTAAAAAAAGGCGCGCTATGGTGGAACGCAGCGTTCGAGCAGGCCGGCTTCAAAAACGCCGTCCACGTCGAGGACCTGCCCGACGGTGCAAGCCCGCTCGACCTGCGCTATCCCACGATCCAGTGGACCAATCGTTCCGGACGCGGCTGGTCGGTGGGAATGAGCCAGACCGATCCGCGCACTGGAGAAATTCTGCACTCGGTGGTCCAGCTCGACTCGCATCGCATGCGAACCATGAACAATTATTGGGAGGCAACCATGCCTTCCGACAAGAGTAACGAAGAACCGTCGCTTGATGCGTTCTCGGCGATCGACGGACTCGATCCGCAGGTTTCCGAGGAGCAGGTCATGCTGAGCCGGCTGGCACTCCTGACCTGCCACGAAGTGGGGCACGTGCTCGGGCTCGAACATAACTTCGTGGCCAGTACGTTCGATCGCGGATCGGTAATGGATTACTACGCGCCACGGGTGAAGCTTCGCGCCGATGGCTCGGTCGATCTCTCCGACGCCTACATGCAAGGCGCCGGCAGCTACGATCGCTTCGCCATCGAGTGGGGCTACAGCCAGGGAGTTCCGAAAGCCGCGCCGGAAGCGGAAAGTGCGCGTCTCGACAGAATCGTGAGGAAGGCGCTGGCCCAGGGAATCGTTTGGGGAAACTATGACGACCCGCGCTGGAACTCCTACGACGACGGACCGGATCCGGTGACCTGGCTCAAACAGGTTTGGCCGGTGCGCGAGGCGCTACTCGCACACTATGGCGCGAATCTTCTGCGGCCGGGGGAGCCTGCATCTTTGCTGGCTTCGCGTTTTCCGCTGGTTTATCTGTTTCATCGCTACGCCCTGGCATCCGCCATCAACGTGATCGGCAGCGCGAAAATTCCTCCGTCGCGAGTAGGCGATGGACAGGAGGTCATCAGCGTTTGGCCCGATGCCAGCCAGCGCGAAGCGCTCCAGCAAGTGCTGAAAGCGCTCTCGGCGAGAGAACTTGAGATTCCTGCATCACTGTGGAAGCTGCTGGCGCCGCCTGAAGCCGGGCAGGACGATCCCGAGCGATTCAGTTCGTCGGCGGGTTATCTGTTCAGCGTGCAGGATGGAGGGCGCGCGGTCGCCGATATCGTCGCCGGCGGCTTGCTCGATCCCAAGCGCATGCAGCGGTTGAACGTGATCGCGCACCAATCGCCGAAGGCACTGACACCGGCTGAGGTGATCGCAGCGCTGGTGCAGGCGGCTTTCCCGGCCGCGAGCACGGCCGCGCCCGGCGACATCTCCAACGCAGTGCGGGCGCAGGTTGCAAGGCGTCTAATGCTGCTGGCGGTTGACGCCAACGCAACTCCGGAGGTTCAGGCCAGCGCGCTAGCTGGCGTGTACAGCGTACAGAAGCTCGTGCATGGCGGCCTGAGTCCGTTCGCCCGGCAACTGGACCACGAAATCAAGTTATTTCTGGCGAATCCGCACTACAACGCACCCAAGCTGACGCCTTCCGGCGTGCCGCCGGGCCCGCCGGTCTAGCGCTTTTGCGCGATCCCCGCACCTTGTAGCCCACAAATAGCGTCTAACCCAATGTGCTCCATCACATTCATGCGTTGCTGGCGATGTCCGTCTGGCGGCGTTTGCACCGCATGGGCGGACCTGGCCTTATCTTGCTTGGAATCGCCGACAGCTCGGTCATCCCACTGACTGGCAGCCTGGACATTCTGACCATCTACCTGGCGGCCCGCCATCGCGAGCCCTGGCCGTACTACGCGCTGATGGCGACGATCGGCGCGGTGATCGGTGGCTATATCACTTACGCAGTTGCCAGAAAGGGCGGCAAGCAAGCGATGGAGCATAGACTCTCCAAACCGAGAGCCGACAAGGTATATCGGAGATTCGAGCGATGGGGATTTGGCGCTGTGGTGGTGCCGTCCATCTTGCCTCCTCCCTTCCCTCTCGTGCCATTTCTACTGGCAGCTGGCGCGATGCAATACTCCCGCAAGAAATTTTTGGCTGCGCTGATGCTCGGCCGCGGAATACGGTTCACGATTCTGGCCGGCTTGGGTGCGGTTTACGGAAGACACATCACGCGGTTCTTTTCGCGCTACTACAAGCCGACGCTCGCCATTCTCATCGGGTTGGCAATCGTCGGCGGAATCATGACTCTGATTGCGTATTACCGGAGTTCACGGCGAGGAAAGACTCCGGGAATCGCATAGTGGGACGAGTTAGGAAGACTCTGATTAAGCATTCGTATTCCCTGTGCTTCCTTGTGCTCTCTGTGGTTTAGGGTTTGTGTCATGCGCTTAATCAGAGCTTCCTTAAGTTTTCTCGGCGCCCACCAGCAAGAGGACTATGCGTGCGTCCACTCGCTCTGGATCGTCGGCGGCCGCAGCAAGGTCTGCATGACCACACAGTATTGTTCCGTCTTCTCCTGCAGTGCTCGCACCTGCTCGGGAGTTGCCTGCGGCGCATCGATGTCGAACTGGACCCGAATCGCTTCAAAACCGACGGGGACGTCCTTGGAAATGCCGAGTGTGCCTTGCAGATCCAGATCACCGGTGACGGTAACTCCGATGTGCTTGGTGGGAACTCCCATAGCAACCGCAACCAGTTGGCAGGTGATCTGCGCGCACGCCGCCAGAGCACCGAGCAGGAGATCGCCGGAACACGCCGCCGTCCCGGTTCCCCCCACTCCCTTGTGCGCCTGTGCCTCGTAGAGCGCGCGTCCGATATCCACCGAGCAAGTCATCGGAGTAGCGGTTTCGGCGCCCTTCGCCGTCAAAGTGATGCGCGAGCTACTGGGGTCACGGCGATACTGTTCCTTCAGCGGCCGCTGCAACGATCTAACGTCCATAGCACGCTCCTAGAATTTTGATATTCTTCAGCCATCTTAAATCGTAGGGCATTTGGTTCCAATCAAACGAGCGTTTGCGATGATGATGGAAGAGCGATTCAGAACGCCGGACCCGGCCGTGGCAGCTCCCGACGAATCGCCTACGCTTTCTCCCGGGACGCGATTCGGCCGCTACGACATTCTTGGCCCGCTGGGAGCCGGGGGCATGGGCGAAGTCTACCGGGCGCGAGATATTCGGCTCGGCCGCGATCTGGCCATCAAGATTCTTTCACTCAAGCTGTCGCCCGGCCAGGAAGACCTGGAACGTTTCGAGCGGGAAGCCCGCGCGGCTTCGTCATTGAATCACCCTAACATAGTGACCATCTTCGAACTGGGGCAGGTCGACCATATTTCCTATATCGCGATGGAACTCGTTGAAGGGGATTTGCTTGCCGACTTGCTGAGCGCGGGCCCGATTTCCTTGCAGAAGACGATCCCTATTGCCGCACAAATTGCGGATGGGCTGGCCAAAGCCCACGAAGCAGGCATTGTCCACCGTGACCTGAAGCCGCACAACGTGATGGTTTCCCGCGATGGATTCGTAAAGATCCTCGACTTCGGTCTGGCGAAGTTGGTCGCCCCTACGATCGGCTCACGGCATGACGCCGAAACCACCGGTGCCTCTCTAACTTCTCCGGGAATGGTTCTGGGAACCATCGAGTACATGTCGCCGGAACAAGCGAACGGTCTGCCGTTGGATTTCCGCTCCGACCAGTTTTCTTTTGGATCACTGCTTTACGAGATGGCCACTGGAAGGCGATGTTTCGAGCGAACCAGCAAGGCCGAAACTCTGGCCGCCATTCTGCGGGACAATCCGCAATCGCCCGCGTCGTTGAACTCCCAGGCTCCCGCGCCCTTGTGCTGGATGATCGAGCGTTGCCTCGCCAAAAATCCCGAAGAGCGTTATGCATCGACACGGGATCTGGCACGGGATCTGGCGATCATCCGCGAACGCCTTTCCGAGACGCCGTCGCGATATTCCCCGCGCCGGCTAAGCAATCTGCCAGTCCAACGAACCGCGCTGATCGGGCGCGACCGCGAAGTGGAAGTCCTGAAGGAATTGCTGCTGCGAGACGACGTCCACCTGGTAACGCTTACTGGCCCAGGCGGAATTGGGAAAACCCGCCTGGGGCTGCAAGTCGCAGAGGCGGTGGCGGAGAGTTTTCCCAGTGGCGTCTGCTTTATTCCACTGGCTGGGGTGAGTGACGCCGCGCTGATTCCGTCCATCGTCGCGCAGGCGCTCGGAATGCGGGAAACTGGCCGCCAGATGACCATCGCGGGCCTAAAGGAATACTTGCACGATCTACGCGAGAACTTGTTAGTCTTCTTCGACAATTTCGAGCACCTGACGGACGCGGCGCCGGCAGTGTCAGAATTGCTCACCACGACCCCAAAGCTGAAGCTCCTGGTGACCAGCCGCGCGCCTTTACACGTTTATGGCGAACATGAATTTCCGGTCCCGTCGCTCGCCTTGCCGGATCTTCAATCCGCCGTGTCGATTGAGACGCTTGCGAAGAACTCCGCGATCACTCTGTTTATTCAACGCGCGGCCGCCGTCAGACCAAGTTTTGAACTCACAGATGAGAACGCCCTTGCTATAGCCACTATATGCACCCGCCTGGACGGGCTGCCTCTCGCGATTGAGCTGGCGGCCGCACGCATCAAGCTGCTCTCACCTTCCGCGATGCAGGCGCGGCTGGAGAGCAGCCTCCAACTACTGACAGGTGGTGCGAAAGATCTGCCAGTGAGGCAACAGACTCTGCGAGGAACCATCGACTGGAGCCACGACCTGCTCAGCAAACCCGAGCAGGCGCTATTCCGTAGAGTCTCAGTCTTCGTTGGCGGGGGCACCCTGGAGGGAGTCGAGGCGGTTTGCAACACGAAACAGGATCTTGAAGTGGATGTCCTGGAAGGCATGGAGTCGCTTGTCGACAAAAGTCTGGTTAAGCAGATCGAGGGACAACAGGGAGAGTCGCGTTTTGTCTTACTGGATACGGTTCGAGAGTATGGCCTGGAATGTCTTGCGGCCAGCGGAGAGCAGGACGCAACCAGACGCGCCCACGCCGCGTATTGCCTGGTGCTGGCCGAGGAATCCGCGTCCCAGGTTGGCGACCCCTCTCGCACGGAATGGGTAATTTTGTTCGACGTTGAACACGATAATTTTCGCGCCGCCTTGGAATGGCTCACGCAGACCGGCAACGCCGATTGGGGTCTGCGCCTGGGGACTGCGCTGTTTCAGTTTTGGGATATGCGCGAACATCTAACCGAAGGCCGCGACCGGCTGGGAAAACTGCTCAAGCTGAAAGGCGCCCCAGGACATTCCAATACTCGCGCGCGGGCGCTTTTCGCCGCCGGCGTGCTCGCCGTTCAGCAGGGCGATGACGCTTCCGCGTACGCGTCGCTCGATGAAAGCCTCGCTATCGCTCGGGAATTAAACGACACGCGCGGTGTGGGAATTGCGCTCAACGCGCTGGCCGCACACGCTCGCGATCTTGGCCACCTCGAAGTCTGCCGCGCTCTATTTGAAGAGAGTCTTGCAGTGTGGCGCAGCCTGGGCGACCGCGTAGTAGTGGCGCGCGCCCTCAGCAATCTCGCAAATGTGGTCAAGTTACAGCGCGACTATGCGCTCGCCCGCTCCCTATACGAAGAATGCCTGTCGATTTTTAGAGAACTGCGTGATCACACTGGGATGGCGTTGTCTCTGAATTACGAGGCCGATGTGGCCCACGAACAGGGCGACGAAGTGGTCGCGCACGCCCTGTACGAGGAGAGCCTGGCCATATTCAAAGAACTGGGCGACAGACTGGGCACAGCGGGGTGCCTGGTTGACCTGGGAAATTTTGCGCGTGACCAGAGGGATAATGAGACTTCACGCTCACATTACGCCGAGAGCATGAAGCTCTTCCAGGAATTGGGGCAAAAGCGCGGCATTGCCCGCGTGCTGGATTGTTTGGCAGTCAGCGCAGCCCTCCAGTCGGAACCGGAGCGCGCGCTACGGCTGGCGGGAGCGGCCGCAGCTATTCGTAGGGTTGTGGGCGCGCCTTTACCCGTGGCTGAGCGAACACGTTTGGAAACGACTCTGGAGCTTGCTCGCCAGTCGATATCCCCCAGCAAAGCCGCAGCTGCCTGGTTGGATGGCTGGACGATGCCAACCGACAAAGCAATTCGAGAAGCGGTGGAGTACGAGTAGCTGACTTACTCACCCATCGTGGGGTCGAGCATGCGGCGCACAGCGGAGACGCGGTTGGCAGGAAAGCCTCCCCGTTTGGCGTGTTCCAGGATGGTAGCCTCGTCCGGAGCGAGATAAACGCAATAAATCTTATTGCCCGTCACATAACTGTGCAGCCATTGAATTTCCGGCCCCATTTGCTTGAGAACCGCGACTGACTTCCTCGCGATGGCATGGAGTTCGCTGTCCGACAGATCGCCGATGTTGGGGATTTCCCGTTCGATCACAAACTTAGGCATGGATTCCTTGCGGAGCAACTGCGGACCCTCCGCAATGCTCCTGGAGAGTCAGATTCTACGCTCGACCAAAAGTGGCGGTCAATTGAGTCGAGGCTCGTGGCTTAGTGTCTTAGTTTTGTTATGTGGGTCTCTTCACGTCCTTTCCGGCTGTTCTCAGCGTTCTTAGGCACCAACTCAGCGCACAACTTGGAGTAATCGGCTAGGCTCAGCTAAAATCTAATGGTCACGATGCTCACCAAATCCCAAGCCCTCGATCTTTTCCGTTCCGATGACCTGATCGGTATTGGCATGGAGGCCGATGCCGTCCGCCGCAAGCTGCATCCGGAGGGCGTGGTTACCTACATCATCGATCGCAACATCAACTACACGAACTTCTGCACCGAGTACTGCACTTTCTGCGCCTTCTACCGGCCTTTGAAAGGGCCGAAAGCGAAGGAAGGTTACATCCTCGATTTGGACACGATCTACGAAAAGATTCGAGAGACCGTCGAGTTGGGCGGCACGGGCGTGCTGATGCAGGGCGGGCTGCATCCAGATCTGAAAATCGACTGGCACGAGCAGATGTTGCGCGGAATCCGGCAGCGCTTCCCCAAGGTACATCTGCACTGCTATTCCGCGTCGGAGATTATCGCCATCGCGGAATACAGCGCGCTGAGCATCCGCGACACCATCGCGCGGCTGCGCGACGCCGGCCTGGACTCAATCCCCGGCGGCGGCGCCGAAATTCTCGACGATGAGGTTCGCTACAAAATTGCGCGCCTGAAGTGCCTGACCGACGACTGGCTCAATGTTCATCGCACCGCGCATCAGCTTGGCATGCGCACCACCGCGACTATGATGTTCGGCGTCGGCGAGAATTACGAAAACCGCATCAACCACTTTCAGCGGCTCTATGAGCTGCAGGAAGAAACTGGCGGCTTCACGGCATTCATCCCGTGGAGCTTTCAGCCTCAGAATACGGCGCTGGGCGGGCGGCATTGGGATGAAGCTACGTCTGTGGAATACCTGAAAGTGCTGGCCATCTCGCGGCTGTATCTTTCCAACTTTCTCAATGTGCAGTCGAGTTGGGTCACGCAGGGCCTGAAAGTCTGCCAGATGGGTCTGCGCTTCGGCGGGAACGACGTGGGCTCGGTGATGCTCGAGGAAAACGTCGTGCGCGCCGCTGGCGTGACTAACTGCACCACCGAAGAAGAGCTTCGGTGGATCATTCGCGATGCCGGTTTCCGGCCCGCGCAGCGGGATACGCTCTACCGGCAATATTTCCTCAACTAAGCCGCAAATGAAAACGGCCTCGGTTTCCCGAGACCGGCTTCAAACTGCGCGGCACCCTGTCAGTGTTCAAACCAATTATCGGAAAGTCAACCCTTCAGAGCAAGGAGAAACCCGAACCCTGTCAATCAGGTTCTCCCATTCTGGCATTTGATGCCACCCTCGAATATCGAGGCGTGGCCCCGGCGGGACTCGAAACCCGCACCTGAAACACTGACAGGGTTCTATGCTGCCAGTTACACCACAGGCCCATAGTCTGGAAGCTAGCCCAAAATGCCCTGGCAAACATGTTCATCCGTCACATAAGATGTGGCCGGATTCCGGATTCGGGAAACGGCAGAGCTGCGGCGAAGCTTTCGTGCATTTTGTCTTCATGTGTACCCATCCGATTCGGCGCATTGTGCTGTTTCTTCTCTCGCTGATCGCTGCCTGTGCTCTGAGCACTGCCGAAAACCTTAAACCACTCCACAGACTGGATTTCCAAAACGAACTTTGCCCTGCAGAGTCCCAGCAACTCAACTACCCGAAAGCCGGAGTGGATTTCATTTCCGAGGACGAACTGCTGGTCTACACCGTATGCCGGGTGAATGTAGCGCTGTCGGTGCGAGATGTCTTTCGGCCCACTGACCCTAATCACTTAAAAGCAATCATCCTCAATCTCTCTAGCGGCGCCGTCCGGCAGCGATTCGACTGGCCGACTCACGGCCACGGATCTCAAGTACGAGTTACGCATAGTGGACAGTTGCTAGTGCAGCGCGACAACGTCCTGGAACTGATCACGCCGGAAGGCAAGCCCATCAAGGCAATGCGCATCGTAAAACTCGGCTTGTATGACATAGTCCTGACGAATGTTTCTCCCGCGGTCGACGCCGTAACGGTGACCGAGATCTCGGGCTCTCCGGGCGGGGGAGCCGTCAATGGCGTGATTGTGCTCGACTCACGGGACAATCTGTCCCCACTGGGGGAATGGCACGACGATCAAGCGGACGGTTGGAATTTCGCCGCATCGGCCAGCACCGCGGTCCAGACTGCGGGTTGGGGCTCCGAATTGCAGGTTCGAAAGTTGGACTCGAAGGAATGGAAGACGGTTCTTTCCGGTGCCCCAAGAGCCATATTTCATCCCTTATTCGTCAGCGATTCGGAATTTGCGGTGCCCGCCAACGGGGCCGAATTTTTATTCGTCGGATCTGGCGGCCAGACGGCCAGATTGGGTTGCAGCAATGCCGCCGTTAAGGTGGCGGTCTCGCGACAAGGCAATGTCTTAGGTTCTCTTTGCATTCATGAGCCTTTGGACACCAGGGACTATAGTGTTCAGGGTTTCTACCAGTACATTGCAGGGACTGCATATATCGATGTTTCCCGCATTCCAGGTTTGATCGCTCGGCACCTTGGCTGGGTTGATTTGCCGCCGGCGGCCGAGTCGAGCATCGACTTGGCCATTTCTCCTGCCGGATCGAAAGTGGCGGTAGTGGACGGCCTCAAAGTGTTCGTGTTCGAGGTCCCCGCGAACTGAGCTGCCCCCGTCAAACTGAGCCAAATCCTTGCAGATGTGATGTTTACAATCCATTGGAAGCTCGGCGCTCGAATCCTCCTTCAGGTACAATGGATGGTTTCGGATTAGTCTGTGACTCGCCCCTGAGGGAATGCCGCTGAACTCGTTGTCCATCCCGCCGACGCTCACCCTCTTTCTCTCCTCGCGGGGTATTGGGCAATACATCCGCCAGCACTTCCTCGACACCACTTTCAAAGGCCTCTACCAAGCCAACGGCTTTGACCTCGCACTGCTGATCCCGTACTTCGTGGTGCTGATTCTGCTGGCGTCGTACGGCGTACATCGCTACCGGCTGGTTTACCTCTATTACAAAAACCGGGCCAATCGGACCACTGAGCCTCTGGGTCATTTCGCCGATCTGCCACGGGTGACCGTGCAGCTGCCGATCTTCAACGAGCAGTTCGTGATCGAGCGGCTGATGGAGGCGATTAGCCGCCTGAGCTATCCGCTCGATAAGCTCGATATTCAGGTTCTGGACGATTCCACCGATGAAACTCAAGCTGTGGCGCTCGGGCTGGTCGAACATTACGCGGCGCGAGGTTGCCCGGTCACTTATCATCACCGCACCAACCGGGAGGGATTCAAGGCTGGCGCGCTAGCCGAGGGGATGAAGACTGCCAAGGGCGAGTTTGTGGCTATTTTTGACGCTGACTTCGTTCCTCCCGAGGATTTCCTGCTGCGCACCATCCATCATTTCACTGATCCCAAAATTGGCATGGTGCAGACGCGCTGGACGCATATCAACCGCAATTATTCGTTTCTCACCGAAGTGGAAGCCATCCTGTTGGACGGGCACTTCGTGCTCGAGCATTCGGGCCGCGCCCGCAGCGGCTTGTTCTTCAATTTCAACGGGACGGCCGGAGTTTGGCGGCGAAGTGCCATCGAAGAAGCCGGGGGCTGGCAGCATGACACGCTAACCGAGGATACCGACCTCTCCTATCGCGCTCAGCTCAAAGGTTGGAAATTCGTTTACTTGCAGGATGTGGAGTGTCCCGCCGAACTGCCCGTGGAGATGACGGCCTTCAAGACTCAGCAGGCGCGCTGGGCAAAAGGGCTGATCCAGACCGGCAAGAAAATTCTGCCGCAGGTGATGAAAAGTGACCAGCCCTTCCATGTGAAGTTTGAAGCCTGGTATCACATGACGGCGAATCTCAGCTATCCCCTGATGATCGTGCTGTCCGTGCTGCTACTACCGGCGATGATCATCCGCTTCTACCAGGGCTGGTTTCAGATGCTCTACATCGACCTGCCACTCTTTATGGCTTCGACGTTTTCCATTTCCAGCTTCTATCTGGTCTCGCAGCGGGAGCTGTTTCCTCGAAGCTGGCCGCGAGCGCTGCTCTATCTTCCCTTTCTGATGGCGCTGGGCATCGGGCTGACTATTACCAATACGATCGCGGTGCTGGAAGCGCTGGTCGGAAAGCAATCTGCCTTCGCGCGCACCCCCAAGTATCACGTGGTTTCGAAGATGGACAAGGTGCGGGCCAACAAGTACCGGCGGCGTCTGGGATGGGTTCCCTGGCTGGAGTTGGTGATCGGCGGATATTTTGCCATGACCGTGTACTATGCCGTAGACAACGAAAACTACATCACAGTGCCGTTCCTGATACTGTTCGTGGTGGGCTACTGGTATACGGGGCTTATGTCATTGCTGCAAGGTCGTTTTGCAGGACTGTCTCTTGGCCCGGAGACGCACACAAAGCCGTTCCCCGTGGGCGTTTGAATTCCTGTGCTTCTCTGTGACCCCTGTGGTTTATGCATTCCGACTTAACCACAGGGGTCACGGGGAAGCACAAGGGGTTTCGTGATAGACATGAGGCTCGTGAAGAAATCACAAATCATGAGAAAACTACTTCTGCTGGTTCTACTCGTAAGTCAATTTGCCTGGGCATTGGATCGTCAGCCGGGCGCCGACTATCACGCGCGCCGCGAGGCGCTCGCGGCCAAGGCCAACAAAGGCGTTGTGCTGCTGTTCGCGCCCAACGAAAGCGAAGGTCCGAACGATGTTTATGGCTACCGCCCGGACGAAAATTTCTTTTATCTTTCCGGCTGGGCCGAGCCTGGCGAGGCGCTGCTGATCGCGCCGGCAGCCGAGGCCGGCAAGAATTCTCCGGCGCGGCCATACACTGAAATTCTTTTCCTGCCCAGCCGCAACCTTTCTCAGGAGCGGTGGACCGGGCCGAAGCTTGGTCCGGAAAACCCCGACGCCGCGAAGATCACCGGCTTCGACCACGTGGAAGTCATCGACAATATGAGACAGGAGATCGTAAATCTCCTGACGCTCGACAAGCGCACCGTCTACACCGATCTCCCGGCTTACGAGGAGACATCCAACTCCGAAGCCCCTCTCGACTGGCTGAGACACGCCAACGCCTTCCCGGTGTACGTTTCATTCCAGGACGTCAGGCCGATGATGAGTTCGCTTCGCACCTATAAAGATGCAGGCGAAGTGGAGCGTATTCGCAAAGCGACGAATGCTTCGATCGCAGCTCATTTCGCCGCGTTCCACGCGGTGAAACCGGGCGTGACCGAGCGCGAGATTTCCGCCCTGATGCAGTACGAGTGGGGCAAACGCGGCTGTGAGCGTCCAGCGTATTCCCCGATTGTCGGATCGGGATTCAGCTCAACGGTCCTCCATTACTCGGACGACTCGGGAACTATGCAGGCCGGAGACGTTGTCGTGATCGACGCGGCCGGCGAATATTCCCTGTACGCCTCTGACATCACACGAACGCTGCCGGTGTCCGGAAAATTCACGCCGCGCCAGCGTGAGATTTATAACATCGTGCTAGGTGCGCAACAGGCCGCCATGGCCGCGTTTGTGTCGGGGAAATCGTCGCTGCGGCGAGATGGCCCGAATTCCCTTTACCAAGCCGCGTACGGCTACATCAACACCCATGGCAAGGATTTGCATGGCCAGCCTCTGGGCCAGTATTTCATTCATGGCTTGAGCCACTACTTGGGACTCAATGTCCATGACCCGGGCGACTACGACGTTCCCGTGGGTCCGGGAATGGTGTTCACCATTGAACCGGGAATTTATATCCCCGAAGAAAAGTTAGGCGTTCGAATCGAGGACGACTTCTACGTGGATGCCAGTGGAAAGCTCATCAAGCTGACGGAGGAACTGCCCTCCAGCGCGGATGACGTTGAGCACGCCATGGCGGCAAAGTGATCGCGGTAATCATGGATTTCAATTAGGGCGCACCCGGCCTCGTTTTGATATCCTTAGCGCGTGCGGATGCTCTGGTGGTTTCTGATTCTGGCCGCTAGCGCCGGAGCCGTACTGTGGGCTGGCATCGCGATCTATCTGCGCGTGCGTGGACACATGAAGAACCCCGAGGGCGGGCCCAAGGAGCCCGAACACTAAATGGCAAAGTCGGCGACTCAGACTCTCAATTCCCGCAGCGTCGCTCTGGACTGGCTACAGGACGGCGCCATCGTCATCGGCGCTAGCCTCTTCGTGGCCTTGTGCGCACGGGTCACACTGCCGCTGCCCTTCACGCCCGTGCCTTTGACGTTGCAGAACTTCGGCGTGCTGCTGGTTGGATTGACGCTAGGTAGCCGTCGCGGCTTCGCCGCGCTGGCGCTATATCTGATGGAAGGCGCGGCCGGAATGCCGGTTTTCAGTCCGATGGGGCCGGGCGGCCTGGCGCAACTGCTGGGCCCTACGGGCGGATTCCTGATGGCCTATCCCCTGGTCGCCGGCCTGGCTGGCTGGATCATGGAGCAGGGCGAGCGAACCTTTGCCCGCGCCGCCATCGCCGGTCTGCTGGCGGAGATCGTGCTGTTCGCTGGAGGTATCGGCTGGCTGGCAATCCTTACTCACTCTTTCGCCCAAGCTCTGCGCTTCGGCCTATACTGGTTTGTTTTTGCCGAGGTAATCAAGATTCTTCTGGCTGCCGGCGCCGCGCGCGGCTGGCAGCGTATCGACAAGGTCCTGCCGTGAGCCCGGCCAGTTCGCCGGTTGGAGAGGTACCCATGCAGTCCCCCGCCGGAGAAAGCAAAGATTTCATGTCCAGCAGTACAGTTGCATCCATCCGCGAGATCACCATCGCGCATAGTCCGGATTCCGACGATGCCTTCATGTTCTATGGGCTGGCCACGAATAAAGTTCGCGTGCCGGGCCTGCGCTTTACGCACACGCTGTGCGATATCGAGACTCTGAACCGCAAGGCCATGGAGGGGGAGGGAGCGTATGACGTCACCGCGATCTCCTTTCACGCATATCCCTACATCCAGGATCACTACGCCCTGCTTCCCAGCGGCGGCAGCGTGGGCGAGGGCTACGGCCCAATGATTGTGTCGAAACATTTCTATTCGCCCGAACAGGTCAAGCGGAAGCGGATTGCGGTGCCCGGCATGCTGACCACTGCGTACCTGGTGCTGAATCTGTTCTCACCAGGCATCGAAACCGACTTTGTTCCCTTCGATCAGATCATCCCGCAAGTGCTGGAAGGCAAGCACGACGCCGGACTGATCATTCACGAAGGCCAATTGAGCTATTCCAAATCCGGGCTGCAACGCGTTCTGGATCTGGGCAAGTGGTGGCATGACGAAACAGGTTTGCCGCTGCCGCTCGGAGGCAATGCCATCCGCCGCAGCCTGGGGCCGGAGCTGATCTCGAGCGTAGCTACGGCTCTGAAGGACAGCATTCAGTACGCGCTCGATCATCGCGAAGAGGCGCTGGCCTACGCCATGCAGTTCGCGCGTGATCTCGATTCGCAACTCGCCGACAAATTTGTAGGGATGTATGTGAACGAGCGGACGCTCGACTACGGCGAGGATGGGCGGCAGGCGGTGCGCAAGCTGCTGGAGATGGGGCACAAGGCGGGGATTATTCCGCATGAGGCGAAAGTGGAGTTTGTAGCGTAGCGAGAGAAATCGTGTGGCCCTGGACGCCTTCGTCCGGGGCTTTTTCATTTGCTAGCTGAGCTCATGGCGGACGGGTCTCGTGCCTGACGGGCGAGGACCGCCCGTTGCTCCACCGAATTTATCTCACCCTCTCCTTAAACGAAAACACCGGATCCACATCCACCGGCACTGTCGACGCCGACTTCAACGCCGCCGTCAACTCCGCCGGCATCACGTCATACTTCTTGAACCAATTCTCCGCCCGTGCGCGGTCGCCGGTGGCTTCGGTCTCAAGCAATTCCTTGGCGAGGTCGGCTAGAGCTACCGGCATCATCGCGTAGTCGATCGCATACTTCCCCGAGGCCTCGCGCTTGATCGCCCCGCGTTCCGAGAGATAGTTGAACTCCATCATCTCCGCTTGGCCGTGCGCCTCTCCGGTGCCGAAGCGCATGGTGCGAAAAATTCCCGCCACGTACGACGCGTAGTATTCCTCCAGCTTGTCCTTGGGCAGCGCGTCGTGATCCACCAGCCACTTCATGCCGTACATGCCGACGACATCGGCCTTGGCTTCTTCCAGACCGCCGTAGGCCGGACCAATGGCCTCGCGAATATCCACCTTGCCTGCGGCGGTGCGCGCATACGCGGGCCGAGTCCATGGCGAAATTTCGTGCATGATCGTCGATCAGCAGATAGCCTTCGCCCGAAGCCTTCGCCGCCTGTTCCGGCAGCATTACGTAACGCGCCAAGCGGCAGGATGACGAACTCGACGCGCGCGTCCATGAAATTCTTGAAGAAGATTTTCTTGCTGCCCTTCTGCTCATGGATTCGCGGATCGTTCGGCAGATTGTCTGCCACCGCCTGATAGCCATGGCGCAGATCGGCGGCGCGGTAAGGCGCGTCCATGACTTCCATGGGGCTCTGCAGGCCGTGCTTCGAGGGCCGGTCTTCCGCCGCCAGAGGCAGCGCATCCTGAATATCCGGCACATACTTCTGGAACATATCCAGCTTCTTGCTCTCCTCCTCGTTCCGGATAAGCACGGCCGCGCCGTAGGAAGTCTTCACGCCCAGCAGATCATCGAGATAAGTTTCATACGGCGCAAAAATGATGTCGAACTTCGGATTCTTCAGGTCGAGCCAGGCGAGGTCGCTGGGGTAGTAATCGTCGCTGAGCAGCGCGTCGGCCCGCAAGTCGAGAAACTTCGCAAAGTCGGCGTCAGTAGGCCAGCTTTGCGGCATCGCGCAGGTCCTTGGCCGCCGGCTCGAGAAACGACCGGTAGGCGATGTGATAAGGAATGCCCTGAAGTTGATCGCCCTGCCAGCGCACAACCGTGGTCCCGCTGTAGATCTCGGCCTTCTTTTCGGGATGGTCTTTCACGTACTGCTCGATCTTCTCCCGTGTCAGTCCCGATGGATAAAATCCGCGGCCCGGAGGCATGGGCGCGGTCCCGACGAAAGGCTTGTTGTCGTCGATCAGGTCGAATCTGGAGGCGTTGATCCAGAGATAGCGCCGCAACTTCACATCTTGCGGATTCTTACTTGCAGCCAGAGACTCGTAGAGCATCAAAGCCTCGGGATCGCTCTGCCGCCAGATAGATTTCCTCGAGATAGCGGGAGGCATCGACCAACTTCTCCACCAATTCCTTTTCGGACGTGGTCAATCCTGCCGAGTGGAATGGCATTTGAATCTCGCGGTAGCGGGCCAGCCGCTGGTCAAGATCGGGTGCGACCTGTAACTTCGTCGACTCCGGCCCTTTCGCCGCGGATCCGGTCATGTATTTGGGCTTCGTTTGGGCTGAGGTTAAGGAAACCATGGAGAGGATTGCGAACAAAAATATAAGACGGCTTTGAGGTTTCATGAAGCTTCGATTTTATCAGAGGCGCAGAGCTGTCTGCTGTTTCCAGGTGGTGCAACTTCGACGGCACTAATCACAGTGAGCCCTCCGCGTCTTCTGCGAATTTTATCCGCGACCTCTGCGATTTAAGATTTTCTTTTGCGTCAGCGAAAAAACATAACATCTTAAATCGCGGAGAGCGCAGAGAAAACCCGCAGAGTTCGCGGAGAAACCACCGCGGCAGAAATTAAGATGCCGCTTCAGATTTCGCCATTCACTGTATTGCCGCTATCATGTTGCGATGCCGCGCGAAGCAAATAATGGCTGCCAAACCCTGCTCATCGATGCCGATGACACGCTTTGGGAAAACAACATCTATTTCGAACGCGCCATCGCCAATTTCATCTCGTTCCTGAATCATCACGAATATTCTCCCGCCGAAGTTCGCGAAGTCCTGAATGAAGTAGAGCGGGAGTGCATCGTCAGCCACGGTTACGGACTGCACAGCTTCGCCCACGCTCTGGCAAAGACTTTTGAACGCCTGGCCGTAGAACCGCTCACGCCGGCGCTGCACGAAACCATCATCGGATTCACGCACATCATCGCCGAGCATCCTATTGAAGTGCGCCCCGGAGTGCCCGAGACATTGCAATACCTGGCCGCCCGGCACCATCTTATCCTGATGACCAAAGGCGCAGCCGGCCGAGCAGTCCGGCAAGGTGGAGCGCTCCGGCCTCAAGCATTATTTTGCTGCGGTGGAGATCGTCGCGGAAAAGGACGTTCCCACGTATCGCGCCATCGCCGCCAAGCACGGTCTGGCAGGCGCTTCCACCTGGATGATCGGCAATAGCCCGAAGTCGGACATTAACCCGGCGCTAGCTGCCGGACTCAATGCCGTCTTCGTCCCGCACGAGGGAACGTGGGTTCTGGAACACGAAGAGGTCGCGGAAGCGCAACCGCCGGCCAGGCTGTTGACGGTCGAGAGCTTTGAAAAGTTGCGGGAGCACTTCTAGCAGTCAGCATTCAGTCGCCTAGGGAAATTCTGATTAAGGGATTGCGTTCCCCTGTGCTTCCCTGTGTCCCTTGTGGTTTACAGTTCCAGCGGACACTTGATCACAGTTTCCCCAAATCTGTTGCACTCTAGCCCCCAACTCTATAGCGCGTATGCACTCCCGCGCATGGCTGAATGCTGAGTGCTAAATGCTGACTGCTGCCTTTCCTGCACCAAACTAACTAACAACTCCGCGCTTTCCCCGCCACGCTGCGTGTTACTCTTTTTCTGCTCTGGTTTCTGCTCCCACTCTGCGTGGCAGTGCAGAAAAACAATTTCCGAAGGCTTCTGCGGACCGTGGAAGCTCTCTCTGAACTTGGCCCTGAAATGACGGCCGAGCGGGAGTTTCCGCAGACTGCGCGCGCCATGGTAGCCGCTTTGCAACAGGCGGCCGGCGCCCGCGAAGTCGTGCTGTTTACCTTCAACGACAAGCCTCCTTTACTTAGCTCAGTCGCCTCCAGCTGGCTTTGCCCTGATCCCGGAGCCGGCCCTGATGCCGCTGCTGCCGCGGCAAGTCCACGCCCTGAGCTCGGCGCGCGGGCCCGTCGTCCTTGGTTCTACTTCGTATCAGACGTTCCTCAGCTCCAACGGCAACGTCGCTCCCGAACTTTTCAAGTGCGTCGCCCCTTTGCGCGTCGCTGGAAAATTGGTGGGAGCAGTCGCTCTGGGCCGCCGCGAAGGCGACGCACTCTACGATCCCGAGGAATTGGACGCGCTGGAGTTGCTCTGCCACTACGTCGCGCTCGCCATCCACAATCATTCGCTCACCCAGACGCTGACGCAGCGGGTTTCAGAAAAAGTCCGCCTGCTGGCGTCGCTCCACGGTTTCTACGACAACGCGCTGGAAGCCTTCGCCACCGCGATCGACGTTAAGCACGTCAACATTCACGGACACTCTCTGCGCGTAGCGCGTTACGCCGCCGGCATCGGAGAGGCCATGGGCTCCGACCCCGGAGAAGTCGCAGCGCTGAAGTCCGCCGGTTACCTCCACGATATCGGCAAGGTTGCCGTAGACAAGCGTCTCTTCGGCAAACCCTCCGCGCTCGATCCCGAAGAATTCCGCGAGATGGCCGATCACACCATCGTGGGCCACGAGATCGTGAGCGGCGTGCAGTTTCCCTGGCCACGCATTCCGGAAATTGTGCGCTCGCACCACGAGCGCAGCGACGGCTCCGGCTACCCCGACGGCCTGGTCGCCGAGGACGTGGCGATGCCGGTGCGCATCGTCGGCCTGGCCGACACCTTCGACGCCATGACCACCGAGCGCCCCTACCGCGAGCCGCTATCGGTGGGCGCGGCGCTGAGCGAAATCGTGCGCCTGTCGCCGCTGAAATTCGATCCCAACGCGGTGCAAGCATTACTGATGCAAGTGCGTCGCGATGCCGCCGGCAGCAATCACGCACCGTTCTTCGGGGATCGGGCAGTGGTCGACATCGCTCCCGGCGACGTTGACGTCCTTGCGGCCAATCTACAGCACAAGTTGAGTCACGGGCGTCTGTACCTGACTTAAGCCGTTGGCGGCAGAATCCGTGAAGATCGAAGAAGAAGAAAAATCTTAAATCGCAGAGGGCGCTGAGAAGTGCCGCAAAGGGCGCAGAGAAAACCACATTGTCACGAGTAAATTACCGAATGCCTTCTTCGCGACCTCTGCGGCATTTCTCAGCGCCCTCTGCGATTTAAGATTTTCAGGCCCACTGAGATTCTTGAAAGGCCCGCCCCAGTCCCGCCCGCGCCGGATTCAAAATTTTGCGCAACTTTTCTCCTCCCCCGGGGTTCATAATTGCCAGCAGGTCCTTCACCCGGAGCAGGCATGCGAGCTCAAACCGCAAACAGCCGCATTGGCCATTGCACTATCGTTGGTCGGAGTCTCCGCGGTCCACCTCGCGCTCGCCAAAAGAAAACCCATCCCGAACCTCGCGCACATGGACGAGCAGAAGCGAGCCGTACACGTGCTCAACCGTCTCGCGTTCGGACCCAGGCCGGGCGATGTGGAGCGCGTAGCCGCGATGGGCGTCGACAAATGGATCGACCTTCAGCTTCATCCGGAAAGAATCGATGACAGCGCTCTCGAGGCCAGGCTACGAGCCATTCCGCACCCTGCGCATGGACACGCACGAGATGGTGGAAAACTTTCCGCCTCCGCAATTGATCCGCGCTATCGCCGATGGCAAGGAGCCCCTTCCTTCGGGCGCCGCCAAGCGGGCCGTTTATGAGGCGCAACTTGAACGTTACAACCAGCGCCAGGAACGCAAACAGGCAGCGGCGAATGACCCGGCTCCCGCGAACGCATCCGGCAAGAACATGATGATGAGCGATGACGAAGCCGCTCGCCGCCAGGAAGACAGGATGTACGCCGAACTCGACGCCGACAAACTTCTCGACCTTCCGCCGGATCAGCGAATGAAGGCCGTTTTCAAAATGTCTCCTGAGGAACAGGTAGCATTCGCGGGCGCGCTCAAAGGCGACAAGCGCGAGCAGTTCATGGACGGCATGACTCCCCAGCAGCGCGAAACTCTGATGGCGCTCAACAATCCGCAGCAGGTGGTGAATAACGAACTGATCCAGGGCAAGCTGTTGCGCGCGACTTACAGCGAACGGCAACTGCAGGAAGTGATGACCGATTTCTGGTTCAATCACTTCAATGTATTCATCGGCAAAGGCGCGGATCGTTACATGCTTACCAGCTACGAACGCGACGTCATCCGGCCACATGCTCTGGGCAAGTTCGAAGACCTGCTGGTCGCGACCGCGCAAAGCCCCGCGATGCTTTTCTATCTCGACAACTGGCTGAGCGTGGGGCCGGATTCCGATGCTGCCCTGGGAATCCCCAAGCGCCCTACGTATGGGAACCGGCGGCGGGCGCGCTTTCCCAATGCGCCTCGCAAGAAGCCGAAAGCCAGTCATGCCGGCCTGAACGAAAACTACGGCCGTGAGTTGATGGAACTGCACACTCTCGGCGTGAATGGCGGCTATACGCAGGAGGATGTCACTGAAGTCGCCCGTGTCTTCACCGGCTGGACTCTGCACGAGCCGCGCCAGGGCGGAACTTTCAACTTCGACGAACGCAAGCATGAGCCTGGCGACAAATACGTGCTCGGCCATCGCATCAAGTACAAAGGCGAGAAGGAAGGGCATGAGGTGCTGCACATCCTGGCGCGCCATCCCTCCACGGCGAAAGTTTATTTGCACTAAACTGGCGATGCGCTTTGTTTCCGACAATCCGCCGCCGGAACTTGTAGACCGAATGGCGAAAACATTCTTGAAGAAAAACGGCGACATTCGCGAAGTGCTGAAGACGATGCTGGATTCCCCAGAGTTCTGGGCCCCGGAAGCCTTCCGCGCAAAGCTGAAGACGCCGTTCGAATTTGTGGTCTCCGCAGTGCGAGCCAGCGGAGCGGATGTGACCGACGCCATGCCTCTGGCCCGGCAACTCCAAGGTATGGGTATGCCGCTGTACGGCATGCAGCCGCCAACCGGCTACTCCATGAAAGCCGATGCCTGGGTAAATTCGTCGGCGCTTTTGGGACGAATGAATTTTGCTCTGGCGCTTACAGCGGGCAAGCTCAAGGGAGTACAGGTCGAACCGGTTCGCGCGCTGGGCAGCGGGAGTGCATCCGCCGATTCTCAACAGACGCTGGCAGTGATGGAGAACGCTTTGCTTACCGGAGACATTTCCAAGCAAACGCACGACACGATTGCCGCGCGGCTGGAGGATCCGAAGATCGTCAGCGGCAGCTGGATGATCCCGCCCGTCCGCCGAATGTGGCAATGATTGAGGGGCTGTTGTTGGGTTCGCCGGAGTTTCAGAAAAGGTAGCAATTCGCGGTCGTTAGTCGTTGGTCGTTCGCCGTTGGCCAACGACCGAGGACCAACGACGGAGTTCAGGAGTTCTATGTCCATTACTCGTCGCGTATTTCTTCGCAATGGCGCTTTGGCTGTCGTAGGCACCGCGGCGATTCCCGCATTCCTTACTCGCGCCGCGTATGGAGTCGCAGACTCGGTCGCACGAAATAAGCGCCTGGTCGTCATCTTCCAGCGCGGCGCGGCGGACGGACTTAACATCGTCGTTCCTCACGGCGAGCCGGCTTACTACGCCATGCGGCCATCCATCAACATTCCGCGCAGCGCGGTGATCGATCTCGACGGCTTCTTCGGGCTGCATCCTTCGCTGTCGGCGTTTCAGCCGTTGTGGAATCAGCGCCATTTGGCGATTGTGCATGCTGCCGGTTCGCCCGATCCCAGCCGCTCGCACTTTGATGCTCAGGACTTCATGGAATCCGGCACGCCAGGCGTCAAGGCGACCGAAGACGGCTGGCTAAACCGCGCGCTAAATGCTCTGCCCGCGCCGGCCAACAAGTCAGCCTTCCGCGCTATCGCCATGGGGCCTTCTCTGCCTCGCATTCTTTCCGGAAGCGAGCCTGCGGTAGCGATGAACAACATCAACGACTTCGGAGTTGGAGGCCGCAACCCCAGCGCAACGCCAATTGCCAATACGTTCGAAGCGATGTACGAACAGTCGGTGGATACGGTATTGCACGGCACCGGACAGGAAACCTTCGATGCCGTGAAAATGCTGAAGTCTGCCGACCCCGCGAAATACAAATCTGCCGCGGGGGCGGACTATCCCCGTGGCCGCTTCGGCGACAGCCTCAAGCAACTCGCCCAGTTGGTGAAAGCCGATCTTGGTGTGCAAGTAGCTTTCGCGGATATTGGCGGATGGGACCACCACGTGAACGAAGGCAGTACTCAAGGTCAGATTGCGAATGTTCTCCGTGAATTCTCGCAATCTCTGGCGGCGTTCTGGATTGACCTCGGAGACCTGGCCGAAGATACGATCGTAGTTACGATGTCGGAATTCGGACGCACCGTGCGGGAGAACGGCAACCGCGGCACCGACCACGGTCATGCCAACGTGATGTTCGTCCTGGGCGGCCCGGTGAAAGGCGGCAAGGTCTATGGCCGTTGGCCGGGGCTCGACCAGTCGCAACTCTACGAAGGACGCGATCTCGCACTGACAACGGACTTCCGCCAGGTGTTAGCCGAAGCCGTATCGCGCCATATGGGAAACACAGATTTAGCCAGAGTATTCCCTGACTTCGACGGTTCCCCTTCAAGGTTTCTTCGCTTCGTCGGGTGAGACAGGATGCAAGACGACTGAATCGCGCCGATGGTACGTAGCCAAAGTGGCTATCTAAACTGTTTCCACCGCCGTACCGCCGATCAACACCACTGAGATCCTGTTCTTGCCGCTCTTCTTGACGGCATACATCAGTTCGTCGGCGGTTTGGATCATGTGTTCGATGGAGGGAGGGCTCTCCAGAAAAGTGGCGGCGCCAACGCTGAACGTGACCGGCCATTTCCTGGCCTCCATGGCTCGCCTCAAGACCACGCGCAGCTTTTCCAGAAGAGCTTCCGCAGAGGGCGCGTCGGTTTCCGGCAGCAACAGCGCGAACTCGTCCCCGCCCAGCCGGCCAATGGTATCAGTGAGTCGCAGCGTCTGGCGCAGCACATCAGCCACTCGGGCCAATAGCTCGTCGCCTACGGAGTGTCCCAAGGTATCGTTTACCCGCTTGAAATTGTCGAGGTCAACGCAGGCCAGGGTAATCGGGCGGCGATAGCGGGCAGCGCGTGAGCGTTCTACTTGCAGCGCTTCGTAGAAGGCGCGCCGGTTGGCCAGTCCGGTGAGCACGTCAGTCCGGGCCAACTCTTTTTCGCGCTGCAGCACTTCATTCAATTGTGCATGGGCTTCCCTTAAAGCTTCCTCCGCCTGCCGGCTCGCAGTGATATCCCGGCAGAGGGTTGAGAGGTAGGAAATGTTGCCGCTCTCATCCCGATGAGCCACAATCGTATGGGACACCGGCACTTCTTTCCCTTGGGGATCAAGTACCGCGCTTTCCCCTTTCCAGATGCCTGTACTGAGGACGGTGGGAAGAGCCTGCGCGAGGATTTGATTTGCCCACAGCGGATGCAATTCCGCAATCTTCAGCTCACTCAGATCGCTCTTCTCGTCAACGTCTCGGAGCTTCCGAAAGGCGCGATTAAGCCATAAAACCTTTCCGTCGGGTGCAAAAGTATTGATGAAGTCGGGGGCCTCTTCCAAAATGGCCAGCAAGCGCGAGCGTTCCGCCTCGGCGCGTCTGCGCTCCGTCACATCGTGAAAGATGCCACGCCGGGAAACCACCTCACCGTTTTGCAGCTCACGGGTTGAGTTCCCTTCCACCCAGATGGTCCTGCCGTTTTTGGTGACAAAGCGGGTTTCAATATCGCTGACCGATTGTCCCTCCATGACCTGCCGAATCTCACGTGTGGCCTTCTCCCGCTCATCGGGATGCAGCAGGTCCATCTGCGACATGCTGGCGATCTCGTCGTCGCTGTAACCGAAGGTTCGGCGCCAAGCCTTATTCACATATAAGAACTTCCCGTCTGGGCTGACGATGTGAATAATGTCGCTGGTTTCCTCGATCAGACCCCGATAGCGGTCTTCGCGCTCCTGCTCTTCTGCCTTCGCGCGCCGGCTTCGACGGGCTGACTGAATTCCGGTGTAGGCCAGAGCAACGAGCAGGAAAATGCAAGCCAGGACCAGCAGGCCTTCATGAGATAAATAGCGGCTTTCTAGAATCAATCCCGGCACTTCCCTTCCAAATGTCAGGACGGTGGCTCCCAGGACAGATGTCAACCCTTTGCCTCCAGCAAATTGCGAAAGCGACGCCGGCAGACAACCGCTCTGCCATTCCTTTAAACATGACTCGGCGGTTCAGGCGCGCGCCCGACTCTAGGCGTCTTGACTGATGGAACTCACCTTTGAGGCAGTCAGTTCAATTTTTTAGAGAATTGCACGCCCCGTCAAGCGAATAAGGGGGATTTCACAATCGAAGGTCATAAAAATGGATCAAACGGGGATGTATATAAGTATTGTGTAATCTGTAAGTTAAGCGAGATATCGCCGAGGGGAAATCCTCGACTGAACGCAGGCTCACATCTCTATCAGCACATCGCCATTTTCCACCCTGATCGGATAGACACTAAGCTTAGCTTTTGGATTGTGGACGGCTTCGCCGGTCTGCGGGTCCCACTGCCAGCCATGCCACGGACACACGACTTTTCCTCCCTCGATCACCCCCTGCCCCAACGGCCCACCACGGTGCAGGCATACGTTTTCCATAGCAGAGACGGTTCCGTTCACATTGGCTACGCAGACCACCTTGTTTCCACAGGGAAATTCTTTGGCCTGGTTCTCGGCGGGGAGTTCGGATTCGGTGGTGAGCTTGATGAAGTTCGGCATTTAGCAACTAGCACTTGGCACTTAGCCAACTAAGGCTAGTGGAGAAAGCGGCACAAATCTGGAATGGCCAAATGCTAATTGCTAAGTGCTAAATGCTATTTCGGCTGCAGTGTCTGCGCGATCATCACCTGGCGCTTGAAATTTTCCACCATGCGCTCATCGAGGCGCACTTCGGTGGGCTTCTTCGCCAGCGACATCTGATCGATCTTGTCTTGCAGCTTGAGCAGCGCGTAGAACAGATTCTCCGGGCGCGGAGGACAGCCGATCACGTAAACATCCGTGGGGACAATCTTATCCACCCCTTGCAGCACCGCATAAGTATTGAACGGCCCGCCGACGGACGAGCATGCGCCCATCGAAATCACCCACTTGGGGTCGGGCATCTGCTCGTAGATTCGCTTGACCACGGGCGCCATTTTCAGGGTCACGGTGCCGGCCACGATCATCAGATCGCTCTGCCGCGGGCTGGGGCGAAACACCTCGGAGCCGAAGCGGGCGATATCGAAGCGCGCGGTCGAGGAAGCAATCATCTCGATGGCGCAGCAGGCCAGGCCAAACGTCATCGGCCAGACGGCGGACTTGCGCGCCCAGTTGAAGACGTAGTCCACCGTGGTGATCATGAAGTTTTTTTCGAACTTGTTCTGCATCCAGCCCATAGAGTGCCCTCGGTAAAGCCGCCCCCGCGTGATCTGCGGGGAGGGTTCCAGTCTAGGGGCGGGGGGAAGGGGTGTCAATCGCCGGGAGGGAGCCCGGCCTAGGCCGTCGAAACCCCTTCCATATCCCCGAAACATTCAAAAGAACACAGCCGATTACGCTCGCGATTGCGGCGACATTCCCCGCCGCGGCTTGGGTCGGATTGGAATATTCCAGGGGCTTCACAACAGTCCGAGTAGGGAAAGATGGCAATGGGAGTTCGCAGCGACGATATCATGCAGCTCGAACAAGCATTGTGGCCCATCCGATCGCGCTTCAGGTCGAGGGTGGCCCTTGGCAAGGCAACCGCTCGTCGTCCGATGTAGATTAGATAGGCCGCAAGAGCAGCGAATAGCAGGTCGCCAAAGAACATCCAAAAATTGATGAGGTGACCGACAATGAGGACGCGGACAATTACAAGCGCAAGACCACACCCAGTAACGATGGCCAGAAAGCCTAGAATTTGTATCCCGCGATGACTCACGTCCATCGTAATTACCGAATGCCAAAGGCAGTTCGCAACTACAAGCCACCCGCCGCAAGAGGAGTACGTATCATGCCGATTGATGTCCCGACTCTCGCAAGCAATGTACCCGAGGCGTCGCATGGTGTAAATGCTTGTTTTTGGTAGTTGCAGTCACGCCAGCTCCCGTTAGCATCTCACTAGCAAGCGGGACGATCCCATGTCATTCTTCGACTATTTCAAGTCCCTGAAGTCCTCCGAGCTTCGGTTGGCTTGGGCGGTGGCGCTGGCGGCTGATGCCCTCCAGATTGCGGCCTTGCCTCTGTTTGGTGCGGGGGCGCTCTCGCCTGCAGATGACGTCCTTGATGTCGTCGTAGGGGCGCTCCTTGTGCGTTTGCTGGGATGGCATTGGGCTTTTCTGCCGTCGCTGGTTGCGGAAATGGTGCCCGGCCTCGATCTTTTTCCCACCTGGACGGCTGCGGTGTGGTTTGTGACGCGCAATGCTCAGGCGCTCCCCGAGCACGCGACTGGCGAGCACATTCAGTCATCGGTCGAGCCTGAGTTCCTGCCTCCCGAACCGGCACCAGACCGAGCAGGCAGTTCGCGCTGGCGTCGCTGAGGGTCACGTAGCCCCGAACGCCTTCGTCCGGGCCGACTTTGGCTCACTTGGGGGTGAGCGGACGAAGGCGTCAGCCCCTAAGTGTTTCCGTGATGCCTTGAAGGCGGCTACCGGGTCTGTCACAATTGCCGCTCCGATGCGATCCCCCGCGATTCGCAGGGCAGCCCGCTTCCTGCAGAGACTTATCTTTACAGCCGCCTACTATTCCGGCGTGGCGCGGCTGCTGGCGTGGTGGAATCGAAAGAAGCTAATCATTCTCTGTTATCACGGAATTTCTCCCCAGCCGGAAGACAGCGGCCAGACGGTTCATCAGGATCGCTTCTCAGCGCACCTCGACTATCTGCAACAGCAGTATCGAGTCATCTCGTTGCAGAAGTATGTCCGAATGCCGTCGGGAGAAAATCCCTTTGCCGGAGCGATCCGTCATTCTGACCTTCGACGACGGTTATCGGAATTTCTGGAGCGCCGCTCTCCCCGCTCTCAAGCGGCGCGGTTTTCCGTCAACTTTGTTCGTAGTAACCAATCACTCTGGACGATGCCGGTGAAGGCGACCTGGCCATGACGTGGACGCCTGCCGACGACCACGTTTACGTAACCTGGAATCAGATCGAAGAGGCTGAACGGCATGATGTACAAATCGGCTCGCACAGTGTTTCGCATCCGAATTTTTCACGGTGCTCCCCCGAGCAGGTGGAGCACGAAGTTCAGCAGTCGCGGAGTATCTTGGCGAAGCGGCTGAAATCTTCCCCCATGGCCTTCGCGTACCCATTTGGAGACTATGAAGGACCAGCGGAGGAGCGTGTGCGCGGCGCTGCGTTTAGTTGCGCCGTAACCACAGACGACGGATTCAACGAGCTGAACACCGATTTGTATTTACTGAGAAGAACGACCATCGCAAATTTTTCCTTGCCAATTTTCGCCGCCCAGATTTCAGGCCTTGGACCCATGTTCCGCAAGCTTGCTGGCTTTTTGAGAATCCGTCGGGAAGATTAGGGACGACCCAAACGGTAAACCACAGGGAAGCACAGGGAAGCACAGGGAAACCAGACGCTAATCAGAGTTTCCTTGTAGCGGAGCTTAGCTACTTTGTTGGCATCGGCGAAAACTAACGTAAAGACACTGTAGGCACCCCGGGTGCGGAGTCAGATGACCCGATAACACGTGGCCCTGCGGACTACTTTTCCAGCTCGATCCTAACCACATGGATCATCTTGGTTTTCGCGTCTAGTGTGCCGGTGACCTTCACCTTCTCGCCGACGAAATCCATCGCCTCAATCTGCTTGTCGAGGTGATATACGTCCGTCTTCGACGCCAGCACCAGATTCCCGCCCAGGCGGTGAATGCAGTAGAGTGCGCATTCCTTCGGCGTTCCGCCCATGGATTTGGATTTCAACATTTCCTGGTGAGAGCGTGTCAGGGAGTGAACGTTAAAGGCGCATTGGCTGTCGGTAATTTCGCCATGGAAAATCTTGGCGTCCTGGCCGCCGGCATTGAGGGCAGCCAGCGCCAGCACTGCCGCCGAAATCAGAATCCTGGTCCGGGTCATCACACTCTCCAATTATGGAACTACTATAAACTTCATGTGCATGCCTTCGTGCTCTTCGCTGCAGATCACGGTACAGACCACTACATACTCACCCGGTTCAGTGGGTGCGTTCAAATGAAACTCCTGGCTGCCCGGCTTGAGCAGCAAATCCCAGCCCGCCACTTTGGAGCGATCCTTGGCGCGCAGCAGGGTGAAGCCGTGAATCGAGCCATCCCGGTTCCATGATTTTCCCCGGCGAGCGGTGACGCGCAGCCAAACCGGCTCTCCGGCTTTCACGGTAATCTCCGGGTTGCGCTCACCCGCGATCTTGTAGCGGCTATCTTTATCCGCCAGCACATCGATGACATGGGCCTGTGCCCGAGCCAGCGGTGCGGCCAGGACCGTGCAAATTGTTCCCACTCGACCGCATGTCCGCCAAAATGTCTTGTCTTTCACGATTCAATCCGCCCGGGGCTACTCGGTCATGTAGAAGAGTATGAGACGCATATCCTCATCGGTGATGGTCGCTCGCACTCGCATGTGGCGCACGATGGTCGCCATCATGCGCGGTGGAAAGCGATGCGGGGCGGCGTGGCAGCGCCCGCAATTGGCGCGGAAGCGGCGCTCCCCGTCCACGCGCATAGCGGCAGCTTCCTGATCGCTCGGAGCCGGCCTGGCGGCGGTTTCAGCTTTAGCGGGCGGAGCATCCTGGGCCGCGCCCGCGAACACCGACGCCAAGGCTAGCACGCTAGTCAGGAGGATGATTCTGATTCTCATTCCGGCCTCACTCGTCCCAGCGGAATGGCAAAACGGTACGCGATCCCCACGTTCCAAAGGTTGTAATTTCCATCTGAACTGAATTGGCGGCCGTATCCGGCCACGGCCTTGAGTCCATCGCGCAGGAAATAGTTGAGTCCAAACTCCCCTTCGCGGGTATTGGCGCCGGGCAGCTCATATTCCTCGGCTTCGTCAGGGCTAATCTGGCCGCTAAAGAATTGCTCGGCTCTGCCCGCAACTTCGAGGCGGCGCATCGCCTTCTGCCAGAACGGCACCTGGCTCAAGCGGTAGGCGGCGTCGACCCAGTAGCCGCTTCCTTGGTTGGACCGGGCGTACTCACCGTGCAGGCTCAGTGGGAGCGGCGTCGGCTGCCAGGCGAAATGAAATCCAAAGGCGTTGGAACGCTCATCTTGCAGCAGCTTTTGCCAGGAAGCGCCGAGTTCAAGCCGCGGGCCGGGCAGGAAGACGCCCATGCGTCCGCCGACGTTGCGGTCCGATTCCAGGTTGCTGTGTTCGGTGCTGACCGCCGAGACGTAAGCTGCGTAGTTCAGGTTCGCCTTGGCGTTGATATGAAACCCACCGCGCAGCATTAGGCCCTCGCTCGATTCGGCGGAGAGTGGATAAATTAGTGGATCCTGCTGCAAGCTGCGGATCCAGATGGGATAGAGGCGCTCGTTGAAAATGCCGAACGGAGTCAGAAACCGGCCCAAGGTGACGGTGAGGTAAGGGTTGGCGATGAAGTCAACCTGCAGATAGTCGAGATTCTTGCTGACCCCGCCGGCGTAGGGTGCGCCATCGGAAGGACGCTGAAACGCGCCTTCAAATTCGGCTCTGGATTCCACCAGCCAGCGATCTCCCAAAGGAAGAAGGAGAACAGGGTTTACTTGGGCATTGAGCTCGTTTTGCCCGGCCGACACGAAATTGAAGTAACCTGCGCTGCCGGTGAGAATGGGCACCGGACGCTCATCATCTGTGGTCTGCGCAATCAAAGCAGGTGTGATCGTGAATAGCAACAGCAGGCAGGCAAAAAGGCGCGAACCGGCGACGGGCTTGCGCGTGCGCTCAAGTCTGGACGGATACTTCAAACAACATCCTTCTCGCCGCTGTGTGACCCGATTGTGGCTTACCGGCACACGCCTGAGAAAGATAACCAAGGTAATTCCAGCCGCGGTCAAAATGGGGCTGGACGCGATTCGCTAAGGCGCCACTCACGAATTGGGTCGTGCCCCGTCTAATCTGTGTCTTGAGGAGGACTTATGAAGCGTCAGCGCAGACTTGCCACCTGGTCGGGCGCCGTTTTAGGTGCACTTTGCAGTCTTCTACTGGTCGTCCAGGCCAATGCCACAGACCATTCCAAAGATCTCACCGAAGAATTCCACCACACCTACCCGCTCGCGACGGGCGGCCGGGTCCAGTTGGAAAACATCAACGGAGCAGTACACATCACTGCCTGGGATCGCGACGAGGTTAAAGTGGACGCGGTCAAATACGCGCATAGCCAGGAACGCCTGAACGACGCCAAGATCGAAGTCGACGCCGCGAAGGATGGAGTGTCCATTCGCACCGAATATAGCGAGCACAATCAGACTTTCAACCGCTGGGGCGAGGACAATCCCGCCAGCGTCGAGTACACGATCGTGGTGCCTCGTAGCGCCCGCCTGGACAAGATCGAACTCATCAACGGCGCGCTGGATATCACTGGAGTCGTTGGCGAGGTTCACGCCTCCTGTATCAATGGACGCTTGACCGCCCACAGTCTGGGAGGCCGGTCGAATTTGTCTACGATCAACGGCACTCTAGACGCCCGGTTCGATCGTCTGGCTGAATCTCCGGTGGAGTTGGAATCGGTGAACGGCAGCGTAGATTTGACCGTGCCCTCCGATGCAAAAGCTGTGTTGGAAGCCTCGACGGTGCACGGCGGGATCAGCAACGACTTTGGACTGCGCGTGCACAATCACCAATGGGTCGGGCATGACATGCATGGAGAACTGGCTGGTGGCGGCACGCGGATCAAGCTGAGCAATGTGAACGGTTCGATTCACGTAGGACACGCCGACGACGGGCACGCGCTAAGCCCTGGAAAGGACCTGGATCGAAATCGAGACGAAGACGATGACGAAATCTAGACCACCCAAGTGTGGGCGCGGGCGACTCGCCCACGCCCCAAGCGAAGCGAGGAGAGTTCTCTAAGCAGGCTGCGAGACAACGCTGCTTTTCTCGCTCACCATCTGCAGAGCCGACTCCAAAACACTAAGTCCCTCGTCCATCTGCTCATCACTGACCACCAACGGCGCCAGAAACCGAATCACGTTGGAGTACGATCCCGCCGAAAGCGTAATCAACCCGTGCTCATAGCAATACTGAACAATCTGCTTCGTCTCTTCGGCGGCGGGCTCGCGTTTGTCGGGCGACTTGATCAGTTCGATCGCCTGCATTCCGCCCAATCCTCGCACATCCCCGATGAGCGGCCAGCGCTTCTGCCACTCGCGGGCGCGCTTCTGAAACCGACCGCCCAGCGCATTGGCGCGACTGAGCAGATCCTCGCGCTCGAAGAGATCGAGCACCGCCATCGCCGCCGCACAGGACAGCGGGTTCCCGGCGAAAGTGCCGCCGAGGCCTCCAGGTCCGGGTGCGTCCATGATCTCCGCGCGGCCCGTGACCGCAGCCAAGGGCAAGCCACCGCCGAGCGACTTGGCTGTAACTAGAAGATCGGGCTCAATACCGTAATGCTCGCTGGCGAACAGAGTACCCGTTCGCCCGAAGCCACTTTGCACTTCGTCTGCGATGAACAGGACGCCGTGCGCGCGGCAAATATCCATCAACACACGGAAGAAGTCTTTCGGCGGAACTACAAATCCGCCCTCGCCCAGCACTGGCTCGGCGATTACCGCCGCCACATCTTCCGAGGCCACCACGCGCTTGAAAGTATCTTCGAGGTGGCGGGCGCAGAACAGATCGCACGACGGATATTTCAAGGAATACGAACAGCGATAGCAGTAGGCGTAGGGAATGCGATATACGTCGCCGGGCAACGGCGCAAACCCGGCCTTATACGGGTGCGTTTTGCTGGTGAGCGCCAATGCCATCATGGTGCGGCCATGGAAAGCGTCCTCGAAGGCGATTACTCCGGAGCGGCCGGTGTGAGCACGGGCAATCTTTACCGCGTTTTCCACCGCCTCGGCGCCGGTATTGAGCAGTAACGTTTTCTTAGGAAACTTTCCAGGAGTGACCCGATTCAGCCGCTCGGCCAAGGCGACGTAGTTTTCGTACGGCGTTACTTGTACGCATGTGTGGAGATGGCGGTCGAGTTGGTCGCGCACCGCGCTGATCACAGGCTCACGGCGATGCCCCACATTGAGGCAGCCAATGCCGCCGGCAAAATCGATGTAGCGATTGCCATCCACGTCTTCAAGCCATGCGTCTTGGGCCTTGGCGACGTATACCGGCGTGGCGTGTGACAGGCCGCGCGGCATGGCGCTGGCGCGGCGCTCCGCGAGCGCTCTCGACTTCGGTCCCGGAATTTCGGTTCGTAATTGAATCGTCGGCATTTCTTCGATCATACCGCTGCTGCCTCAGTGTTATGCGAGCGGTCTTAACCGCAACGTCTTAACCTCAGATTTCAGATTCTAGTTCACTGTCTCAATACCAGCCGATTGGCTGCTCGTTGAGATTGATGTGAACCTGCTTGGTCTCCAAATACTCTTCGATCCCCCAGGGTCCAAGTTCGCGTCCAAAGCCGGATTGCTTATATCCGCCCCAGGGAGCCTCGACGTAGGTAGGCTGCATATGGTTCACCCAGACAATGCCGGCGCGCAGGGCCTTGACCGCGCGAAAAGCCTTGAAAATATCGCGCGTCCAGACCGCCGCGGCCAGTCCATAGGGTGAATCGTTCGCAATCTTGACTGCGTCTTTTTCGTCTTCGAACGGAATCACGGTGGCGACCGGGCCGAAAATTTCCTCGCGCGCGATGCGAGCGCTGTTGGAAACATCGTAGAAAATTGTGGGCTCAACGTAATAGCCCTTGGCGAACTTTTCGGCGCGCCCGCCGCCGCTCGCCAGCTTGGCCTCCTTCTTGCCGATGTCCTGATAAGACCGCACTCGTTCGTACTGTTCTTTACTCACCAGAGGGCCCATCTTCGTATCGCGGTCAAGAGGCGCGCCCAGCTTGATCTTTCCGGCCTTCTCGGCCATGGCATCGACAAATTTCTTGTAGATGGGTTTCTGCACCAGGATGCGGCTGCCCGCGGAGCAAACTTCTCCCTGATTGATGAACACTCCGAACAGCGCGCCATCGATGGCAGCCTCGAAGTCGGCGTCGGTGAAGAAGATGTTGGGGGACTTGCCGCCAAGTTCAAGGGTGACGCGCTTTACCGTGTCGGCGGCCTGCTTTACGATGATTTTGCCCACGGCGGCGCTGCCGGTGAATGCAATTTTGTTAACATCGGGATGCTGTACCAGCGGCGCGCCGCAAGTCTCTCCAAAACCGGTGATGATGTTTACCACGCCTGGAGGCAGACCCACATCGGCAAGCCAATTCGCCATTTCGAGCGCGGTGAGCGGGGTTTGCTCGGCAGGCTTCAGTACGCATGTGCACCCGCCTGCAAGCGCGGGCGCCAGCTTCCAGGCCGCCATCAGGAGCGGATAGTTCCAGGGGATGATCTGCCCGGCGACGCCGATTGGTTCTTTTAATGTCAGGCTTACGGCGTTATCGGGAACTGGATTCACGTATCCCAGAATCTTCGTCGCTAGCCCGCCGTAATACTCGAAACAGGTCGCTACGTCGGCGATGTCGAACTCGGCCTCGACAATTGGCTTACCCGAGTTGCGGCTTTCCAACTCAGCTAACTGGGGAGCGTTCTGACGGATCTTCTCGGCCAGGCGGAAGAGCACCCGCCCGCGTTCCTGCGCCGTCGTCGTCGCCCATGGGCCATCTTCAAAAGCGGACTTAGCCGCAGCCACGGCGCGATTTACGTCGTCACTATTGGCATCCGCAACTTGCGCGATTATTTCTTCGCTGGCGGGATCGTACACTGGGAATGTCTTGTTGGACTTGCTCTCTACCCATTCGCCGTTGATGTATAGCCGATAGGTGCGAACGTCGGTTTTAATGCCACCGGGCATGTAACCTCCTGAATTATGGAATGGGCGACACGCCCGTCTCTACCGCAACCGCCTGTGGCAGCTTTCGCCGGCCGTAAACAAAAAAGAAGAACGCCGCCAGCACCAGGAAAGCCAGCGTGATGCCGAACATCTTCGCTTCATACCACCAAATCGAACTGATTTGCCTTGCCGGAAAAAACGCCAGTACGATACCCAGTATTGTTGTGAGCAAGCCACTCGCGCCCGCGAAAGCCAGGAGACCTTTGCTGTAGCGACGACGTGCGGAGCCATCAAAAGCAAACTTCAGCAGCGCCCCAAAGACATACAGAAACGGCACTAACTGCAAAACCACCGCCAGAGACAGCATGGTCTGGAATGCCTCTTGCACGCCGCCGGAGGCGAGGAAGTTGATCACTACCAGCACCAGTGACACGACGCCTTGAACGATCAAGGCTGCGTGCGGGGTAGCATATTTCGGATGCACCTTGCCTAGCCATGCCGGCATATAGGAATCCAGGCCCGCGACGAATGGAATCCGCGCCGAACCTCCCATCCATGCCGAACCAATTCCGGCGATCGACAGACTCAGCATCAGCGCAAAAGGAACGACAATCCAGCCTAGACCCACGCGATCTGCCATGTGGCTGACCGCTTGCACGATTCCCTGCAACACACTGATGTCGTTTCTACTGACTGCGACCAGCAGGGTCAGTGTCGCACCGATGTAGAGCAAGCCGGAAAGCACGCCGCCCCAAGCCACTGCTCCTGGAAGCGTGCGCTCGGGGTCTCGGATTTCATCTCCCATGACGGAAGCCAATTCCAGCCCCACCAAACCAAAACAGATCACGCCGAAAGAATTCAGCACAAATCGCGGATTCGCGGGAACGCGGAAATCGGCAGCCGTCACCGTGGTTCCAAAACGCAGCCAGATGGTGACTCCGAGGCCGATTAGAACCGCCGCAGCGATTCCAGTTCCGATCGCGCCCAGGTTATTGAGCCATTTGCCTACTCCCAAGCCGACAATATTCAGAATCGTAAGCAGCGCCAGTAGCGCAAGCGAAGCACTTAGCGCGAACGTCTTATTGTCGGCCAAGGCCTGGTGGCCGGAACCAAGAACGAACACCGATACGCCGACGAAGTAGAGCATCACGGTCGGCACGTACAGCATGTTATTGGTCCAGTAGCACCAGCCTGAGAGAAAACCGTGAAAGTCGCCGAAGACTTCTTTGGCCCACAGATACACTCCGCCTTCGCCGGGGTAGCGGTGTGCCAATTCGATAACCGCGATGCCCTGCGGCCAGAAAAACAGCAGCAGCGATATAAGCCACAACCAAACCGTGACGCCGCCGTTTGCCGCAATCGAAGGCACCACGTTCAAATTGAAAACTGCGACAACAAACAATAGAACAAGATCGAAGCGCCCGAGAACTCGCTTGAGATGAGGTTGCTGGCGATCGTCGCTGGACAAACGTGCCCCCCGGGTTTCCCCTGTGCTAAATCTATTGCGCTGCCACCGCCATTCGCTCCTGCTGCGCCGCCGCCAGCGCCGGCGCGACATCGTCGAACGCTGCGAGATGCTTCTCGATGTCGGTCTCCGTATGCTGAACCGAAATCGTCCACTGCTCGTCCCACCAATAAGGCTGTGCCATCACGCCGCGGTTCACCATGCCGAACCAATAATGCCGCCATAGATCGATGTCGACGGTAGTCCAGTCGCGGTAGTTACGTATTTCCTTCGGATACAGCATCAGCGCGCCGTTGGCTCCGGCGCTGGCGATGTAACCCTGCAAGCCGCTCTTGGCGACGATCTTGCGGTAGCCTTCGGTGAGTTTCTTGCTGAGTTTGTCCACGTGAGCGTAGTTGTCATGAGTAAGAACGTCGCTGAAAGTCGCCAGGCCGGCAGCCATCGATACTGGATTGGTGTTGTAAGTCCCGCCGTGAAAGACCTTGTGCTGCGAAATCAGATCCATGACCTCTGTGCTTGCGCCGAAGGCGGCCAGCGGAAACCCGCCGCCAATCGATTTCGCCAGGCAGATCATGTCCGGCTTCACACCGAAATATTCTGACGCGCCGCCCCAGCCGAGTTTGGCGCCGGTCTTTACTTCGTCGAAGATCAGCAGCGCTCCGTTCCTGCTGGCAATTCCACGCAGCCCGGCGAGGAATCCCGGCTGCGGTATGCACAGGCCGACATTCATCAGAATGGGTTCGAGAATGATCGCAGCAATCTCTCCAGGATTTTGTTTGAAGCGCAGTTCCACGCTCGCCAGATCGTTAAACGTGGCCACCGTGACGTTGGCAAGGCTGGCCTTAGGCACACCCAAACCGCCAGGAACTGAGATTGGAGCCTTCACATCGCCGAAGTCCGGCGCATGCGGCTTGACGCTGACCAGCGCGCTGTCATGCAAGCCATGATAAGCGCCCTCAAACTTGACGATCTTGTCGCGGCCGGTGGCGGCGCGGGCGAGGCGGATAGCGTGCATAGTAGCCTCAGTTCCGCTCGAACCGAAGCGCACCATCTCCACCGGAAAGCGTTTGCAGATTTCTTCCGCCAACTGCCACTCCATATCATGCGGCATGCCGAACATCGTGCCCGTGCTCAGGCGCTTTTCCACCGCCTTCATCACGGCGGGATGACAATGCCCGGCCATTAGCGCGCCGAAACATAAGTTATGGTCGATGTAATCGTTGCCATCGAGATCGCGGAAGTGCGATCCCTGGCCTTCCTTCACAAAAATTGGGTAAGGATCATAAGCACGGTAATTGCTGGCCACTCCCAGCGGAATGCGTTTGAGATTTTTCTTATGCGATTCGGCGGACTTCGGCGTGCGGCGCTCGAACGTCGCCAGTTCCTTTTGCAATTCGGGGTACATCGAGGTCTCCAGAGGATCTCAGGCCACACTTGGTGCGGCCATTAGATTGTGCCCGGGCAGGCAGCCCACCCGGGACTTGGCTAGAAATAGAACTTCAAAGCAAATTGTACTTCGCGCTGGTCTACCGAGGTGGTCGTAATCCTGCCAAATGCGGTGGGACCGTCCTGAAAGTTTCCGTCCGGATTGGCGAAGTCGGTGTGATTGAAAATGTTGAAAAACTCCGCCTGGAACTGCACGTATCGGCTCTCGCTGAAGGCGAATCGTTTGTGGACGGAGAAATCCCAGTCATTCAGGCCCGGGCCGCAGCAAATCGTGCGTTGCGTGCCATTATTGAATTGGCCCAGCGGAGGATCTTCGAAGCTATTGGGATCGAACCAGAAGTCGCCGTTGCTTTTGGGGTTTAACTTCTTGAAAGGCGCTACCAGGCTTGGGGCTTCGGTTCCCATGAAGAACAAGCTGTTAATCAGTTCATTGTCATTCTCGGTGTCGAGACGAATCGGGAATCCGCTTTGGAATTGAGTAATCCCGGAGACCGCCCAGTCATTCAAAATCTTTCCCGCAAAACCCTGACGTTTCGGGATGGGCAACTCCCAGTAGTAGCTGATGACAAAGCGCTGCGCCGAATTGAATAGCGAAAGTCCGCGGGTGGCATCGAAGTTGAACGGATTCAGCGACTCCTCGAAAGTGGAAGCCAGGTCGATCGACTTGCTCCAGGTATAAGCGGCCTGCAACTGCAAGCCCTTGGAGAATCGCTTTTCGACCATCGCTTCCAGGGCGTTGTAGGCCGAATTGGCAATCGTATCCTCGGCGAAGATATCCGTGAATAGCGGGATGCCGTCCGCGGGACAGCCGGCGCTGGTATAAGGATTGCAGTTTGGAGCGGAGTAAGGACGCAGACCAACAAGGTTCAAACCGTTCGGCGCGACTGAGCCGATCGATGTGCCCGCCGGAATCACACTTGGACCGTTGGGCCCGTAGGGAACGTGGAACCCGCCGGCAGGCGCGACCGCCGCCGCTGGGATGATGAATTGTGAGTCTTCCGTAGTCGGCCCGCAGGTGCCGTCTCCGAGCACGGCGTTGATGTCCAGGCAGGTCTGCGGAATCGACGGGTTGATATCATGACCGGCCAACAAGCGATGTCCCTGCGACCCCACATACCCAACCTGCAGCAACAGGTTGTTGGCCAGTTCCCTCTGAATCGTAAAGTTGTATTGAGCACTGTACTGCGTTTTCAGGTGCGGCTGAAACTCGCCGTAGAGCAGAATGGGCCGGAAGTTCGACAGATCCACCGCCTGCCCCCGCGGCGGAGTAATAAAACCACCAAAAGGGTTGGGGTTGACGGATCCTCCGCTTTGCGGGACAAACGGGGTGTTGAAGAATGTATTCGAGAACGACGAACTTCCCCCGAAAGGCGGTTCGGCCCCGAACTGCGCCAGCACCAATTCCTCGATCGGGTTGTAGAAGAGTCCCCAGCCCGCGCGAATACTGGTCTTGCCGGAACTCCCCGGACTGAAGGCCAAGCCGACGCGCGGCGCAAAAGCACTGTAATAGGTCGAGGTCATGCCGGCGGGAACGCCCTTGTCGCCGGGCACCACCAGGCCGGTTGGACAATTGGCGGGGTAGTCCTGCGTCAAGTTGGGGCTGCACGGATAAACCGTGCTGTTCTGCCCCGGCCGGAACGTCTCCACATGTCCGCTGATGTCGGTAGGCGGGGGACTGAACTCCCAGCGCAAGCCATAGTTCAAGGTCAGGTTCGGCCTGACCTTCCAACTGTCCTGCGCGAAGGGATAAACCGCGGTGGAGCGTACGTTCTCGCTCTGGGCGGAGCCTTGCACGTAGACGTCGGAGAGCCCAAGCAAATATCCCGCATAGTTGTCGCCATCTGCGGGCACGATGGCGTTCGGGCCACGTGTTCTGAAAGGTATACTCGCCGTTTACATCAAAGTAATAAGTCTGGTCAAAGCGCGCTCGGCGCACCTCAGCGCCAAACTTAAACGTGTGATTGCCTTTGACCCAGGTAACGTTGTCGGACCATTGGAAGCTGTTCCCTACTTGCGGCAGCACGCCTTCCCAGTTGTTCCCGATATTTGCGCCGCCGGAAATCCCTATAAACGGAACTCCGGTGTGGTTCGCCGGCAGCCCCGGAGTAATGCCCAGCGACGGGTCGGTGCCAAAGGCCCCCGTGATGGCCGCCGAGTCGGACGTGCCAGTAAAGCAAAACGGTTGAGCCGCGGGAGTGGTGCAAGAAGCCGTCAGCGTTCCAGTGGATTGGGGCTGCAAAAATCCCAACTGGCCCTGGCGCATGTAAGTGAAACGGGCTTCATTGACTAAGGACGTGTTCACCGTCCAGGTATGGCTCAGGTTCCACTGCTGGTAACGGGAGTTATTGAAGTTGCCAAAACCCGTAACGTTGGCGCCCGCCTCCTCAAAGTTGTTATACGGCTGAAATTGGGAAATGTCCGTGAAGTAATAATAGGCGGTGAAATTCTGGTGGTCATTAATCTTGTGGTCGAAGCGGACGGTGAACTGGTTCTCGTTGTCGCTTCCCACGGGGACCGATTGATTCTGATTCGTCCCGACGTTGGCTTTGGGAATAAAGCGGAGCAGGTCGACCGCCACTGGGTCCTGGCATACCACCGGAATCTGGCTGGTAGGAAAGATGTCCGACCAGGCGGCGCCCGCCACCGGCGTCACTCCGCCCAGCGTGTTGATGGCCGCGGTGCAGCCCGGCCGCCCGTTGAGGGTGTCCGCAACAAATTGGTATTGCGGATCGATGCCGCCCGAGAACGCTCCGCCGGTGTCCGAGAAGTCGCCTCCACGCTCCGAAGCCGAGAGCACGTTCAGCAGATCGCCCGGATCGCCCTGGCGAATCCGCCGGCCTTCATAGGATACGAAGAAAAAGGTGCGGTCTTTCTTTACCGGACCGCCAAACGTCCCGCCAAACTGATTCTGGTTGAATTGCGGCTTGATCGTATTGAAGTAGCCCTGTGCGTTTAATACTGTGTTACGGAAATATTCATAAACATTGCCGTGAAAACCGTTGGTCCCGGACTTGGTAACTACGTTTACCACCGAACCGGAATTCCGTCCGTACTCAGCATCGAAGGTGTTGGTGATGACGCGGAACTCCTCGACGCTGTCCGGCGTGGGTTGTATGGTTGGCAGGTTCACGAACTGGTCGTTCGCATCGCCGCCGTTTACGCTGAAGTTGTTCGCCCGGGTACGGCCTCCATTGACCGACACCGATCCGGCATTGTCCGAGCCGAAGAAGAGGCTGCCGCTGCTGCCCAGTTGCGCCTGCACTCCCGGCTGTAGCTGAAGGAACTGATAGGTATCGCGTGTGTTTAAGGGCAGTTCGTTCACCGAGCGGTCGTTGATCACGGCGCCCAGTTGGGTGCTGCTGGTATCTACCTGCGGCGCCTCCGAGGTGACTTCCACAGTCTCTTCGGCGCCGCCGATCTGCAGGGTCGAATTTAAGGTCACCACCTGATTGACGTCGACGGTTACGCTTTTCTGAACGTTCTTTTTGAAACCGGGGAGGCTGAACTCTACTTGGTAGGTTCCGGGGACGACTTCCACGAAGACATAGTCGCCGCTGTCGTTGGTCCGCCCGTCGCGGGCGACGCTGGTTGCCTGGTTGATCAAGTGAACTGTAACATTCGCCAGCACTGCCCCCGTCGGGTCCGCAACCCGCCCGACGATCCTGCCGCCAGTGCTTTGTCCCACTGCCGGAACTGCGACGGCGGCGGCCAGGGCTAGTTTAATTAGAAGGAATTTCGGACCACGTAGAATCGAACCACGTAAAACATGGGACGAAGGCATGAGAAACCTCCAATTCAACGGAAGTCTGCGCAACTTGTCCTAAGAGAGAACCTTGCTATAATCTCGCAACGTTAGAGAAGGCGGAGCAAGGCTGTCAAGCGGAAAATAGTTTTCTGCATTAGAAGAATATTTTATGGCCGGGGTGTCGCGGAGTGGCAGAGTCAGGTGGCGTCAAAGCATACTTGAAAATCGGAGAAGTCGCCGGGCTCGTGGGTGTCTCCCCCTCCGTGATCCGCTCCTGGGAAAGGCTCGGCCTTACTCGCCCGCAGCGTACAGCCAGCAGATACCGGCTGTACACGGCTGCTGACGTTAAGCTACTCAAGCGGGCGCGCTTCCTGCGCAAAGTGCGCGGCTTAAACGCCGCCGCCATCGTTCAGCTTCTCAAGCGGGAGGGGCAAGTGGGGCCATCGCCCAGGGGCGGCGTCCACGCCATCGGCGTGCGGCTCCGCCAGCTCCGCACGCGGCGTGGGCTCTCACTCTCCCAGGTTGCACGCACCGTGGGAATCTCCGTCGGATTCCTCAGCGCGCTCGAGCGCTCGCACATGAGCGCATCCGTCGGCACGCTGCGCAAGCTGGCGCGCTTTTATAAAACAAATATTCTCGAGTTCTTCGATCCTTCGGAAGCCAGCAGCCGCCTGGTTCCGCTCGACAAGCGCAAAGTTCTGGAAGCCGGGCCGGGCGTGCGCATGGAGTTGCTGGCCTGGGGCAACACGGTGATGGAACCGCACTTGTTCCGCGTCGCGCCCCGCGCCGGCAGCGGCGAATCCTACACTCACGAAGGTGAAGAGTTTCTGTACGTTCTGCGGGGCGAGCTGCAGATTTCGCTTGACGAAGAAGAGTACCGCCTGAAGTCCGGCGACAGCTTTTACTTCGAGAGCGCCACGCCGCATCGCTGGCGAAACCCAGGCCGCTCGGAGACCTGGGTGTTGTGGGTGAACACTCCGCCAACTTTCTAGCGTACACGCAAAAGTTTATTCGGCCAATTGCACGTTAGTGAATGATGATGATGGAGGAAGGCGAATGACCCGGCGCGCGCTTATCGCAACCATACTCGCGGCATTGCTTCTCGGCATTGGGTCGTGCAGCAAGAAAACTCCCACGCTGAATCTTCTGGTATGGGAGGGCTACGCCGACCCATCTTTTGTGCACGCCTTTGAAGAGGCTAATCACTGCAAGGTCTCCGCCTCCTACATGGGATCGAGCGATGAGTTGGTTGCCAAGCTGCGGGGCGGGAGCGCCGGCAATTATGACGTCATCTCTCCCTCAAGCGACGTCGCCACTTCCATCGCCTCCGCGGGGTTGGCGGCGCCGCTCGATCTCTCGAAGATTCCTGCCTACAACCAGCTTTCGCCGCAGCTCACTTCCCTTCCCCTGGTGCGGGAAAACGGCCAGGTGTTTGGCGTGCCTTTCATGTGGGGCCCGAATCCGCTGCTCTTCGACACCACGGCCTTCCCCAAACCGCCCGACAGTTGGAACGTTTTCTGGGATCCAAAATATCGCGGCAAGATTTCAGTTTGGGACGATCTATCCACGGTCTACATGGCCGCACAAGTTCTGGGCTACGACCAGCCCGATCCGACTCAGCTCTACCATTTGAGTGACGAACAACTGGAAGCGGTGAAAAAGAAGCTGCTCGACCTGAAGCCGAATATCCGAAAGATATGGTCCACGGGCGGCGAACTCACGAACTTGTTTCAGAATCATGAGATCGTCAGCGGCCATGGGCTGGCCGCTGATGACGAACCAGCTTCGCAAAATCAACTTCCCCATCGGCGAAGTCATCCCCAAGGAAAATACTACCGGCTGGATCGATCACCTGATGATCACCGCCGGCAGCGAAAATAAGGATCTGGCCTACAAGTTCCTGCAGTACATGATCGAGGCGCGAACCCAGAAACTGGTATCGGACGTGACCGGATACACCCCGGCGAATCCGCAGGCCGGGCAATTCATGACGTCCCAGGAGATCAAGAACCTTCACCTCGACGATGTAGACAACTATCAGAAACACATCTACTTCTGGCAAAACGTACCGCGCCGCGCCAAGTACACCGAGATTTGGAATGAAGTGAAAGCCGCCCAGTAAGTTTAGGTGCACGTGTGGGCGCGGGCGACTCGCCCGCACACCGGCGGGACGCCGGCGCTACAAAATGCTCGCCATCCGCCAAATCGCCAAGTCCTTCGGCAAAAAGCTCGTACTCCGCGATATCTCTCTCGACATCGCCGAAGGTGAGTTCCTCACGATCCTGGGCGAAAGCGGCTCCGGCAAGACGACTCTCCTGCGCATCATCGCCGGCTTTGAGAACGCCGACTCCGGCGAAATTCTGATGGAGGGCGAGCACCTCGACCGCCTGCCCCCCTACCGCCGCCGCGTCAATACCGTCTTCCAGCATTACGCTCTTTTCCCTCACCTGAGCGTCGCAGAAAACGTAGGCTATGGTTTGCGAGTCGCCGGGCTGCCTAAGGAAGAAGTCACTCAGCACGTGGAGCAAGCGCTCGCCATGGTAAAGATGACGCCCTACGCGGGTTCGAAGCCGGCGAAGATCAGCGGCGGTCAGCAACAGCGCGTTGCGTTAGCCCGGGCTTTGGTCAATCGCCCGCGGATTTTGCTGCTCGACGAACCGCTTTCCGCGCTCGATGCCAACCTCCGCCGCCAAATGCAAGTGGAGCTGAAATCTCTTCAGCGCGAGGTTGGCATCTCCTTCGTCTTCGTGACCCACGATCAGGAAGAAGCCATGGTGATGTCAGACCGCATCGCCCTATTGCGCGCGGGAGAACTGGAGCAGGTGGCGTCGCCGCGAGAAATCTACGCGCGCCCCGCGACCGCCTACGCGGCGCAGTTCATAGGCCACACCAACCTGCTCCGCGCTGAAGTAAAGGGCGGCGTCGCCATTTGCCAGTCTCTTTCCTGGCCAGTCCAACTGCCGGACGGCCCAGCGCTGTTCTCGCTCCGGCCCGAGAATATTCGCGTGGTGGCGGATGCGGCCCGCGCCATGGACGGCATGGTCCTCTTCCGGGGAAAAATTCATCACCAGGCTTTTCACGGCGCGACTGAGCTTCTGCAAGTCGAATGCGCCGAAGGACTCGTCCTCTCTGTGCGAACCGCCAGCAGCGAGAACCGGCAAGGCGAACTGCAGTTGGAGTTCTCCCCCGCCGACGCGATTCCGGTTCGTCCGTCGGAGGAGCGAAGCTGATGTTCTCCCGCGCCTACCGAACCACAATCACGCTTCCACCTTTGCTTTGGGTGGCTATCTTCCTTCTGGTTCCGTACGCGCTGCTTTTCTGCTACAGCTTCTGGTCGGTTTCCGCCACGCAAACCATCGTTCATTCCTGGACCCTCGACAACTACCGTGAACTGCTGCGCCAGGATGTTTACCTGCAGACGTTGTTTCGCTCCATGTGGATTGCGGCGAGGGTGACCATGATCTCCCTTCTGCTCGGCTATCCGCTGGCCTACTACGTTTCGCTTTATGCCGGCAAAAGGAAAGATCTGCTCTATCAACTAGTGATCATTCCATTGTGGGTGAGCTACCTGGTGCGGGCCTACGCCTGGAAGACAATCCTGGGCGGCAACGGCGTTCTCAACACACTTTTGCAATACGTCCACTTGACCAGGCATCCGCTTGAATTCCTGCTGTATAGCCCTTTTGCCGTGGTGTTAACGCTCACGCATATCTACACGCCGTTTGCTTTCCTGCCGATTTACGCTTCGCTTGAGCACATTCCACGCAACTTGATTGAGGCTTCGCACGATCTGGGCGCGTCCCCGGCGCAAACTTTCTGGCGCGTGATCTTTCCGCTCTCCATCCCCGGAGTTCTCGCTGGAGCGACCTTCGCCTTCGTACTTAGCCTGGGAGATTTCCTCGCGCCGCTGCTGCTGGGCGGACCCAGCGGCATCATGATCTCCAATATCGTGGTGAGCCTGTTTGGAGCGGCTTACAACTGGCCCTTGGGCGCGGCCATTTCTTTTTGCATGCTGGCGCTGGTGCTGGGCCTTCTGTTCGTCTCCGAGGGTTTGGAAAAGAAGTGGAGCCTGCGATGAGCCATAAGAGCGCCACCGCAAGATCTCGCTGGCTGCCCTGGCACGCCGCCGCGGTCTTCGGTTTTCTCTATCTGCCGATCGTCACGCTCATCGTGTATTCATTCAACGGCGAAGGGGTTGGTGGATTTCCTCCCCGTGGCCTCACCCTCGATTGGTATCGACAGCTCTTCGCGGACGACGCCATTTGGAGTTCGGTGGAGAACAGCCTGTTGGTGGCGGTCGCTGCCATGGCCATCGCGCTGGCGTTCGGAATTCCGGCGGCGCTAGCCCTCGACCGCGCTAACTTCCCCGGCAAGACGCTCTTCCGTCGCCTAGTTCTGCTGCCCCTAATCCTGCCCGGCATCATCACCGGCCTTTCGCTGCTCATGTTGTTCCGGGAAACGAACGTAAAACTCAGCCTGGTCACCATTGTGCTGGGCCATGGCACTGCACTGATTTCAGTCGCCACCACGGAGGTCTTCGCCGGCTTGCAAAAGCTTGACCGCGCGCAAGAAGAAGCTTCGCTCGACTTGGGCGCCAACTACTGGCAGACGTTCTGGCGAGTGACCCTGCCTAACTTACGCTTGTCCATCATCGGCGCGGCATTGCTGATCTTCACATTGTCCATGGATGAAATAGCCGTCAGCTTTTTCCTGATCGGCCGCGAGAATACTCTGCCGCTGGAAATCTGGGGCCGCCTCCGCCGCGGCATCACCCCCGAAATTAACGCGATTTCCACCATCATCTTCCTGTTCTCGCTGATCGTGATCGTAGTGTGGTATCGCCTGCGCGAGCGCCCCCAAGCAACGCTGTAGAGACGTTGCTTGCAACGTCTTGCCGCCAGCAGCACAGTCGGTGCGCGTCAGCCGGGACGCTGCCGGCTAAAGGGCACAAACCTTCCGCGCATAGTAAAGTAGTAACAGTGCCGCCAATCCGGCATTCCGAAGGGATTTCTAATTTTGACTTCCGGCATTCGCAACATCGCCATTATCGCGCACGTGGACCACGGCAAAACCACCCTGGTGGACGCTATGCTCCGCCAAAGCGGAGCGTTCCGCGCCAATGAAACAGTCGTTGAGCGCGTCATGGACTCGAACGAACTCGAGCGCGAGCGCGGCATCACCATTTTGGCCAAGAACACTGCCATCCTTTATCACGACGTAAAGATCAACATCGTGGATACGCCCGGCCACAGCGACTTTGGCGGCGAGGTCGAACGCGCCCTCAAAATGGTGGACGGCGTCATGCTGCTGGTCGATGCCAGCGAAGGCCCTCTGCCCCAGACTCGCTACGTACTTGGCAAGGCGCTGGAGGCCAAGCTTCCGCCGATTCTCGTAATCAACAAGATCGACCGTTCCGATGCGCGCCCTCAGGAAGTTCTGAACGAAGTCTACGATCTGTTCATCGACCTTGACGCCAAGGAAGATCAGATCGACTTCCCCGTCCTCTATACCAATGCCAAAGCAGGCACGGCTTCGACCGACATCAAAGGTGGCGGAGAAAATCTGCGGCCGCTGTTTGACGCCATCCTCAACACCATTCCCGAGCCCAAGGGCGATCCCACCGGCCCGTTGCAAATCCTGGTGGCGAACCTCGACTACAGCGACTACCTCGGCCGCCTCGCTATAGCCCGCGTTTTCAATGGCCGCATGTACACCGGCGAGGATGTTGCCATCGCCAAGCTGGACGGCTCGTTTCAGAAAACAAAAATTACCAAGCTGTTCTCGTTTTCCGGACTCAAGCGAATCGACATTACCGAAACTACCCTCGGCGATATCGTTGCGGTGGCCGGCGTCGAAGGCATCACCATCGGCGAAACCATCACCGACGCTGAGAACCCGGCGCCGCTTGCGCACATCGCCATCGATGAGCCGACCATTGCCATACAGTTCACCGTCAACACCTCCCCGTTTGCCGGACGCGAAGGCACCTATGTGACTTCCCGCAACTTGCGCGAGCGTCTGCAAAAAGAGTTGCTGACGAACGTCTCGCTGCGCGTGGAGGATACGGGAACCACCGATGTTTTCACGGTGATGGGCCGAGGCGAGTTGCAGCTTTCGATTCTCATCGAAATGATGCGCCGAGAAGGCTACGAACTCATGGTCGGCAAGCCGGAAATCGTCACCAAGCGCGTGGACGGCAAGCTGATGGAGCCGGTGGAGCATCTCACCGTCGACGTGCCTGAAGGATTTGTCGGCGTGGTCATGGAGCAGCTTGGGTCGCGCAAGAGCGAAGTGGTCAACATGCACAACCACGGCTATGGCCGCGTGCGCATCGAGTTCCGCGTGCCCAGCCGCGGCTTGATCGGCCTGCGCAGCCAATTGCTCACCGACACGCGCGGCACCATCGTCATGAACTCGCTGTTCGACGGCTACATTCCGTGGCAGGGAGAAATCCCGCATCGCCTCACCGGCGCGCTGATCGCGGATCGAGGCGGCGCCTCCACCGCCTACGCCCTCTGGGGCCTGCAGGAGCGCGGCGAGCTGTTCGTCGGCCCGGGCGTGGATGTGTACGAGGGCATGATCATCGGCGAAAACGCCAAGGACGACGACCTCGACGTGAACGTCGTCCGCGAAAAGAAGCTAACCAACATGCGAGCATCGACCGCCGACGAAGCCATCCGGCTCGTTCCCTTCCGCCAGCTGAACCTGGAGCAGGCGATCGAATTCATTGCTGACGATGAGTTCGTCGAGGTCACGCCCAAGTCGCTGCGTCTGCGCAAGAAAGTCTTGCAGTCGAATAAGAGGAAGAAGAGTTCGATGGTGACGGTGGAGGAAGGCTAAGATCCTCTGCCCGTTCCCCAGTGGAGCGACGGGCGTCCTAGCCCGTCAGGGCACAGGTCCGTGGTCTGACGGGGGACGCCCGTCGCTCCATCGCATCTATTCACTGCCTTTCACGATGATAAATCAATGGACACCGGACTTCCGCGATTTGGCGAAGTCTCCGTCGACAATCCTGGGCGCCGCTCCTGGGTCGCGGTTGTAGACATACACCCAGCAGGTGATTTTCCTGCCGTCCTCCATCATGACTGGCCAGTCCTGCCGGACAAACTCGCTGCTGTCCGGGAGCTGGGGATCGAATTCCTCATACGCATCCAGCTGGCGCAAGGCTTCGGGATCGTCCGGCAACTCGAAGACTTCGCCATGGATCGGCGGCCCCTCCTTTCTAAACACGGCGCCCGGATATCTTCCCAAGTCGTAGAGCCAGCCCTGCGACTGGCCGCGGCCCACGCTTCGCAGACGGCTGACTGTCGGCGCAATCTGTGCGGGCGCGTGGCTGGGAAGGAGCGTTCCGTAGAGGAAGATGTATTGAGTCATGCGCTTCAACTTCGAACTGTTAGCATTATGCCAGCGGCGCGCGGGCGGGTCGCCCGCGCCCACACCGAGCAGGGATGAAAGCCGACACCAAAGACTTGAAGATGTTTCTCGTGCCTTGCAGTTGCGGCACTACGTTTGCCGTTGCGGAGAATTACGATCATCAGGGCACGGCTTGGAGCCGCTATCTCAAATGCCCTAAATGCGGCAAACGCCACGACCCCAAAAACCGCCTACTGCAAGTCGGCTATCACCGCGAGGGGTATTGGACGGTGGACGATTGCTGACGCACTCGTACTTAGAACTGTATTTTCTTGTCATGCTGAGCAAGCCGGAACAAGCGTAGCGCAGCTCCGGCGCCGTCGAAGCATCCCTACCTGGCTGTAAGTGCAGGTGTCATGAGACGGGATTCTGCCGCAAGACACTCACTAGCTTGCTAATCCCAGGACGTACGCACTTTGGTCGTGTAGGGACCCTTCGACTGCGTTTTTCCTGCGCATTCGCGCAGGAAAAACTCCGCTCAGGGTGACAGCGTTTGCAGCATATGTGCAGCACGAATGATGACCAAAGAAAAAACCTCCGCTGCCTGCGGAGGTTTTTTCGTTCAAGTATGAATCGTTTATGAATCCAGGGGCCGAGCGCTCGACGCGCTTTCATCCAACTGCAGAATGCTCTGCTCCCAGCTCTCCAAAAGGTCAGGCCTGCGCTGCTCCTTCGTGGCGCCGAGCCTCGTACCAGAGGGCGAGTTCGACCCGGTTCCAGAGCCCAAGTTTATCGTAGATAACCCGAAGGTAGTTCTTGACGACGTGTTCTGTAGTTCCGATGCTTTCTGCGACCTCGCGATTCTTGAGTCCTTGAGCGACGAGTTCAATAACAAGCTGTTCGCGCTCACTGGGGACCCGTTTTCCGTAACGCTCGCCTCCGAGCATAGTTGCCTCCGATATAAAAGAGTTGCGAGTTTGACTCGTTTGATTCCGTTATTGATTCCAAACCGTAAGAAAAGACGATTGAAGTGCGCTTTCACCGTTCGCCGCGCCATGTTCAATTGCTTGGCGATTTCGGTGTTGTCACACCCTTGCAGTAATAGCTCAGTAATCTGTTGTTCGCGCGGGCCAAGAGAAACCGACCTGTCCTTCATACCCAGATACCTCCTTTAATTGATCCCACGATGAGCTGATGGACGAAGTCGGCCGACCAGCCACGCGGTATTCACAACCCACCACCAGATGGACCGCTGCCCCGAAAAGCGCCCGCAGCCGTGATCCGGGCCGATCCTAAGACGATTCATAGCATTCACGCTGCCAAGGCGCTAGGACCAATGGACATTGATTTCAGGGATTTCCACAGGGAGGACCTGACAATCGACCACTCAATCTACGGGCGGGCCTGATTCGAGAATGGAGAATCCGGTAGTCAACCGGGAAAAGCCCCGGACTATGCGAAAACATAGGCTGTGATCGCTCTGACCGCGCTGTCGAACCGTCGAGGGGTAACCACACCCGGCAGGATGAGCACTGGCCGAGAGTAACGCCCGGAGTTTATTGCTCCAGAATCCATTTGCCTGGGCAAAGTGAGCGATCACGTCACTAAGGGAAACGCCTTAGGACAAATTTCCTTCATCTCGGAAGATTTTGGAACTAATTACATCTTCCAGGGTTGGTTACCGAAAGACCCAGACCGGAGCGGTGTCCCACGTGGTGCGACCCGTCGGGCCGATGATTTCCACAGAGTTCGTGGTCGGATCATCGCCCCTAGCCGGGATTATTCGTAACCGCGAGGGAAATCGGGAAGGGCACGGCTTCAGAGGTTGCGGAAAAACTCCAAAGTTGAGCGGTCTGGGAAGGGCACGAACAGAACTCGGTGCCTGTAACGAAGCTACGTATCTACGGCGATCGTTCAACGTTGCTGCCCTGTCTAAGCTGCATTGTCTAACGTTTCTCTCACTTGCTCGTCTAACTCGCCAGGCTTAAAATCGCCCTCCATTCCCCAACGAGGTCACGCATGCGCGTATTCCGGTGTTTGTTGGTTTGTCTGATGTTCGCAGTCAGCAGTCTGGCTCAATCTCAGCCTGCCGCCAAGCCTGCCGGCTTCAGTATCGACAACATCGACAAAACCGTCGACCCCTGCGTGGACTTCTACCAGTACGCTTGCGGCAACTGGCTCAAAACCACCGAAATCCCTGCCGACGAATCGGAGTGGGTGAGCTTCTCCGAACTCTACGAACGTAACCTGGTAACCGAACGGGAGATTCTGGAAAAGGCCGCCGTCGTTGACCCGAAGCGCAGCGCCCTCGAGCAAAAGATCGGCGACTTCTACGGCTCCTGCATCGACGAAAAAGCCGTCGACGCCAAGGGCATTGATCCGCTCAAGCCAGACCTGGATCGCATTGCGGCCGCTAAGAACAAGTCGGCCCTAATCGAGGTACTCGCACACCAGCGCCTGATCGGCGCGAACGCTCTATTCCGTTTTTTCTCCGACCCAGATCTGCATAATGCCGGAATGGTGATCGCCAATCTCGATCAGGGCGGCCTCTCGCTGCCGGACCGCGATTACTACCTGAAAGACGATCCCAAGATGACGGAAATGCGCCAGCACCTGGTGGAGTACGCGGTTCAAATCTTCACGCTGGCCGGCGAGACTCCGCAGCAGGCGGCGGAGTCCGCGAAGACCGTCATGCGCGTCGAAACCGCGCTGGCCAAGGCCCAAATGGACCGCACCTTGCGCCGCGATCCCAAGAGCCGTGACCACAAAATGAGCAAGGATCAAGCCCTCGCCCTGGCGCCCAATTTCTATCTCACGCGTTATCTGGCGGCGGTGGGCGCGCCCAGCTTCACCGAAGTCAACGTGGGCAATCCGGAGTTCTTCAAGCAGGTCAATTCCGTAATCGATAGCGAGTCGCTCGACGCCCTCAAAACCTACTTGCGCTGGCATCTGCTCGATTCCGCCGCGCCTTGGCTCTCCAAGCCTTATGTGGATGCGAATTTCAAAATGACGCAATACCTGACCGGCCAGACCGAGAATCAACTGCGCTGGAAGCGCTGTGTGGATGCCACCGACGGTTCCCTCGGCGAAGCTCTGGGCGAGAAGTACGTAGAACTGACCTTCGGCGCCGACGGCAAGCGGCGGATGCTGAAGATGGTCGATGCGCTGGAGAAGTCCCTCAATGACGACATTCAGACGCTGCCCTGGATGAGCGAGGAGACGAAAAAGCAGGCGAAAGTAAAGTTGAGCGCCATCCGCAACAAGATCGGTTATCCCGACAAATACCGCGATTACAGCTCGGTCGTGATCGAGCGCGGCGATCTGCTCGGCAACATCGCCCGCGCCAACGAATTCGAGGTGCGCCGTCAGCTCAACAAAATCGGCAAACCGCTCGACCGCAACGAGTGGCAAATGACGCCGCCCGAGGTCAACGCCTACTACGATGGCCAGTACAACGAGATAGTCTTTCCCGCCGGCATTCTGCAGCCGCCTTTCTTCGATAAGTCCATGGATGATGCGGTGAACTTTGGCGCCATCGGAATTGTCATCGGCCACGAACTCACTCACGGTTACGACGACGAAGGCCGCAAATTCGATCCTCAAGGCAATCTACGCGACTGGTGGACCAAGCAAGATGGCGAGGAATTCGAAAAGCGCGCCAGTTGCATTGCCGACGAGTACAGCAACTTCGTGGCGGTCGACAATGTGAAGCTCAACGGCAAGTTGACCCTCGGCGAAAATACCGCCGACAACGGAGGGGCGCGTATCGCACTGATGGCGCTGCGGAAGATGATCGCGGAAGACAAGACGGGAAAGGCCGCAGAAAGGATCGACGGCTACACGCCCGAGCAGCGCTTCTTCCTGGGATTCGGCCGGGTTTGGTGCGATAAGCGCCGTCCCGAGTGGGACCGCCTGCTGGCGACCATCGATCAGCACTCGCCCGGCAAGTACCGCATCAACGGCGTGTTGCAGAACATGCCGGAGTTTCAGCAGGTGTGGGGGTGCAAAGCTGGACAACCCATGGTGAGCGCCAACGCCTGCCGGGTTTGGTAACTCGAAAGCTGGTCGATTGCAGGAGTGTGAAACTCAAGCCAGCTGCATCTTAGACGACGAGGCGGAATCGCTAGCGAGCCTCGCATTTATTGTTTAGCGGTGGCCGCAAAGCCCTTGCGGCGCTGCTCGCTGTAGCGATGCAGAGCGTTGCTGATGACCGGAAACGCCTCAGCCGCGGGCCGTATCTCGTCGACCTCCACGGCTTTGCCTTCCAACAGCTTGTAGTCCTGAAAAAAACGCCGCAGCATCAGCATACGGTGCGGGGGCATCTCCTGGGCTTCGTGGTAGGAATTGAATTCCGGATCCTGCGTAGCCACGGCAATAATCTTGTGGTCCTTCTTCCCGGTGTCGATCATGGTCATCAGGCCGATGGTACGGGCGTGAATGATGGTCAGCGGCACCACGGTTTCCTGGCACAGAACCAGCACGTCGAGGGGATCGTCGTCCTCGGCTAAGGTTTGCGGAATGAACCCGTAGTTGGCGGGGTAATACACCGCCGAATAGAGCACGCGGTCGAGCTTGATCAGGCCGCTGGTCTTGTCGAGTTCGTACTTTACGCTCGAGCCGAAAGGGATTTCGATTACCGTGTTCAGTTCTCGCGGCAATTTCTCGCCGGGAGTTACGTCGTGCCAGGGATGAATCAAGGGGGCACCTCTCTGTGAGCTACACGGAATCTTATCGGAAGAAAGGGCTGCAGGTCGTAACCGGGAAGGCACAGCATTGCCGGCGACTGGCCGCTTGGTCCGGAGGCAGTGTTCTCCCGCTAGCGACTTTCGAGTCTTGACGGCTTCAAGTTCAGGCACTAAAGTTGTGTGAGGCGGTCGAATGTCCAGCAACAGCAGCAGGTATTTGAAGTTCGGCGGTGCGACGCTTCTCATCCTGGTTTCTCTGGGATACCTCGCCTATACCGGCGTTCAGGAGAGCAAGAGCTATTACGTCACCATAAAAGAGCTGCGCGGGATGGGCGATAGCGCCTATGCCAAGCACCTGCGGGTTGCAGGCAATGTTCAGCCGGGCTCGATCAAGCGCAACGGCACCAAAGTGGACTTCGCCCTGGTGGAGAACGACCAGATTCTGCAGGTGGCCTACAGCGGCACCGAGCCCCCGCCCGACACTTTCAAAGACAATTCTCAGGCCTTGGCCGACGGCAAGTTCGGCCGCGATGGCGTTTTCCATGCTGGCCAGTTGCAGGCCAAGTGCGCTTCGAAGTACGCGCCGCAACAGCCGGGCGCGCCCGCCAACGGAGCACCTGCGCCGACAAAGGACATGACGCAGGCTCAGCCCGCCAATTCGGGGGGCATGTCGAATTAAGACCTTGAACCACGAAGGACGCGAAGGTCCACGAAGAAATCTCTAGAATCTCAACCTTCGTGAACCTTCGTGTCCTCTGTGGTTAGTGGTTTTCTCTGCCGGTGCCCGCGGAACACTCGCCCTCTCGACTTCGGCCAGAGCTTCGGTTATCTTCAACCAGTCGCCAATAATTTTCTTGCATTGTGACTGTCCTCTCCAGTCCGTCCGCCCCTCCCATCGTCGCGGTCAGCAATCTCATCAAGCAATTCGGCAGCTTTGCCGCGCTGCGCGGAGTGACCGCGGACTTCGCCGCTGGATGCCTCTACGCCATTCTCGGTGACAACGGCGCCGGCAAGACTACGCTGCTCCGCACTCTCGCCGGGCTGGCGCGTCCCACGCGCGGAAGCATTTTGCTGCTGGGATCCGCCGATGTCCGCGCCGTGTGCAGTCAGGTCGGCTACATGGCGCATCCTTCGATGCTCTATGACGAGATGAGCGGCATGGAGAACCTGCGTTACCTCGCGCGTTTGTACGGGATTGCGGACGACAGCCGTTGCGCGCAGGCCATCACCGCAGTGCGACTCGATCCGGCGCTCGAGCGTCCGGTAGGGCAGTATTCGCAAGGCATGCGGCAGAGAATGTCGTTGGCGCGGGCGCTGCTGAATGATCCCAAGATATTGCTTCTGGATGAGCCGTTTTCCAACGTGGATGTCCGCTCGGCGCAGGAGATGGTGAGCTTGCTGAAAGAAATGCGCGACGCCGGGAAAACGCTGTTCGTGGTCACCCATCAGGCGGTGTTGCTGGAAAGTATTGCCGATGAATTCGTATGGATGGAAGCGGGACAGATTGTGAAGCGGAAAGAGAAGCACTTAGCATTTAGCACTTAGCATTTTGGCCCGAGCCGTTCGCTGGAGGTGGCGCTTTTGCTAAATGCTAAGTGCCAACGCTAAGTGCTAAATCCCAATGACCAAACTATCCAACATCACCGCAGCCACCTTAGCCAAAGACATTCGCCTGGAATGGCGTTCCCGCGACGCTATCAACTCCATGTTGTTCTTCTCGCTTCTGGTGGTCGTGATTTTCAGCTTTTCGTTTGATCCCACTGCCGAGGAGTCGCGGCGGATCGCCGGCGGTCTGGTGTGGGTAGCATTTCTATTCGCCGCAGTGGTGGCGCTGAACCAGACCTGGGCGCGTGAGCTGCGCAATCAGGTGCTGGATGCGTTCCGCGTCTCTCCCGCGCCGGCCAACGCGCTGTTCCTCGCTAAAGCCCTGGGAAACTTTATCTTCGTGAGCGCCCTGGAAGCTGTGATGACGCCGCTATTCATCATGTTTTACAAACTGCGCGCGCTGGGGCCGGCCTGGCAGTTGATTCCACTGGCCATCCTTGGCACCTGGGCGCTAGTGGTGAACGGAACATTTTTCGCGGCAGTCTCGCTGCGTACCCGCAGCCGCGAAGTCATGCTGCCGCTATTGCTGTTCCCGGTCTCCATTCCCGCGCTGCTGGCCATGGTCACCGGAACCACCGCCATTTTGACCGGCGACGATCCCGCGAAATTCTGGATCGTCTTGCTTGCGGCCTACGATGTGGTGTTTACTATCGCTTGTCTGGGATTATTCGAAACGGTCTTACACGCGGAATGAAAAAAGCCTTTCCCATCTTGGCGGTTCTAACGGCGATCCTGCTGAGCTACGCGCTTTATCAGGCCCTGGAGGTCGCGCCCACCGAGCGGACCATGGGCGATGTGCAGCGCATCTTCTATTACCATGTGCCCTCGGCATGGACGGCGTTCATATTTTTTGCGGCGAATTTTGTCGCCTCAGTCATCTACCTGTTCCGCCGCAACCCCAAAGCTGATGCGGTGGCGGTCTCTGCCGCCGAGGTCGGTGTGGTGTTCTGCACGGTGGTGCTGGTCACCGGGCCGATCTGGGCGCGGCCGGTATGGGGCATCTGGTGGACGTGGGATTGGCGCCTGACTTCGACCCTGGTGATGTGGCTGATTTACGTGAGCTACCTCACACTGCGGCGTTTCTCCAGCGGCGGGCAGACTCCGGTGCTGGCCGCTGCTCTGGCCGTATTTGGCGCTTTGGATATTCCGCTCGTGTACTTCTCGATCTGGTTTTTCCGCACCCAGCATCCGCAGCCGGTTATTGGCGACCAGGGCTCGATTGATCCCAGAATGCTGCACGCGTTGCTCATCAATTGGGTGGCGTTTCTGTGCTTTGGAGCGCTGGTTTTCTGGTCTCGCTATCGTCTGGAAGTCATGCAGCAAGCGGCGGACGAGGCGCAAGCCCTGGAATCTCTGCTGGAACCCCGGAGTTCCCGATGAAATTTCTCTACGCCGCCTACGCCGCCACCTGGATCATCCACATTGCCTATCTCTGGAGCGTGGCGCGCCGCTACCAGCGCCTGAACAAGAAGATCGAAGAGCTAAAGTCGAAGGATTGAAGCATTATATGGAGCGACGGGCGTCCCCGAGACTGTGTCGCAACTCGTCTTTCGCCCTTTCAGGGCTAGTCTATTTCCCACTTTCCACCCGCGGCTTGCGCCTCGGGGCTGCATTCTTACGCCGCTTCGCGGCTGTTTTCGGACGCCGCATCCCACTTCTCAAATCGAGATTGGGTTGCGACACAGACTCGTCCCCGCCCGTCAGACCACAGCCCTGCAGCCCTGTGTCCTGAGGGGCGTGCCCACCTTTGCCCAACCACCAATTCTGGGTGTTCTCTCTTGGCCGGGTGCCCCATCTTTCGCGCGCTCTTTGCGCGAAAGGTGGGATTCCACGAACCCCACCTCGGGGGCCTTGATTTCCCCTGGAGCGTAGCCCATCGTTCAGACCACCACGCGTCCCAGGACCAGCCTCCATGTTGAGATGCTGGATGGAACGGGGAAGCTTCCTCACCCTATGCTGCTTGACCAGTGCGACGCCCTATTTCGCGGCCAGAGTGTATTCCCCGGGGCAGTCCCAAGTTACGGACTGGTCCGGGTTGCTCGCTCCCTTGCAGGTGCCGCTAAATTTTGCACCTTTCAATGCGCCTCCGCCTTCACGCAGCGTCCATTTGTCGCCAGCCGTTACCAGGGCGCCGTCTTTCGTGGTGCCCCAGAATTGGTAGGTGTAGAAGTTCTTGTCGCCATTGGCCAAGGTCTGCACGAACTCGCCATGGCCGGTGAGTTTGTTACCGTTGATTTCGATAAGCTCGGTGCCAACCCCGGACTTAACTTTTACGCCTTCGATTTCGCCTTTCATGGCGGTGCAATTGATCTGATCCACGGCGAAGGCATGACCGGCCTTATCGCCCACGTCAATGCTGTGGCTGTCCGAAGCCTTATCGCACTTCCACTGCACGGGCGCCTTAACCTGGGCCAGTCCTACGCACGACAGCAGACCTACAACACACAGAATTCTCCCAAGCGTTTTCATCCCTGTCTCCTTTTCAATGGTTCGGATAAAGCCACGACCGCCCTCGCTGCGGTGCCCCTACTCGTCTTCCCGAGCAGGGCTGGGCCAACAATATATGAGGAGCGTTAAAAATTCCTGAATAAGACCGGAAGCCTCAATAAATTCCGCTTGGATAAGAATGCGTTCAATAGACCGAGACTATCGCGACGACGGCGAATCAACTGCCCGCGAATGCTACACCCGGCACGCGAGCCGTGCAACGGCCGCTGGCCCACCCTTGCCTAGCCATAAATGCCGGGTGCCCCATCTTTCGCGCGTTCTTTGCGCGAAAGGTGGGATTCCACGAACCTCAACCTCGCGGATTTCTTGATTTTCTTCAAAAAGAGGCGACGAGTTTCGCCTCGAGAAGAGCTTATTGCACATCCCCGTAGTATTCGGCGTTCGCATTCGACCGCAAGAACTCATACTCCTCGATGAATGCGGCCACGCCCACCCTTGACGCGGGCAGCGGCGGCTCCACTCGCACTACGCGCGCTGTGAAGCGCACGCGCACGGATTCTGTCAGCGTGATGTGGGGCGGGAAAGTAAGCGTCACTTCGATGCGAGTGCCGGGAGCAAGAGCCCGGTCCACGTAAAAGAAAACTCCGCGCGCGCTGACGTTCTGGGTCTCGGTCGCGAACTCGTCGACTTCCATGCCGGCCGCCCGAACGATTGCGGGCAACCGCATATCGAAACGCCGCATGCCGCGGCGCTCGGTGGACGACTGCATCATCGCACTGTGTTTTCCCATGTGCATAGATGTGCGGCGCAGAAAAATGCCGACGGTTGGAAGCAAGAGTTACTTATTTGCCAGCAGTTTGCAACAACTTAAACCCCGGGGGAATTGCGTCGGTTAACGCTGTGGGCCTATGTCGGCAAACTCGCAGACGCCGAAAACAAAGCGTTTAGGTGGGAGGGGGACCCAAACGCAAGACAACCCTCTAAGATGAGCAATCCCTGGGCCACACCTAAGTATGGGGAAAGGGTCATTCACGATTTGAAATGAATGACTTGGGCAGGCCCGACAACCTGCCCACGCCGCCCTGGATGAAACGGTTTGCAGATCGGCCAGAGCACGAATCAGCGTTGTCTCTGGCTCGCGCCTTACCCCCACAGAGTTTTGTGCCTACAACCGGCATCTCCGCCCGATTCTCCGCGCATCTATACGACGATAGGAGTGCGTAGTGGTGCGCACCTTGACAGGCTATCCGTCAGATGTTTAAGTAGTTACTTATTTTTTTGACCCTTTTCTGATGACAACTACGCAGGCCGTTGTGCGGGCGCAAGCCGGGGTGTTGCCGCTCCGCCGTTTCTTCTTCCTCTCCATGAAATCGGAAGTTCGGAGGAGCTCGTGAGACTGAATCGCCGTGGGTCGGGAACCGAGTTTTCGCCAGGCCGGGCGCTCGCAGCCGTGGTGCTGCTGGCAGGAGCCGGAGCTGCCGTTCTGGGGGTTGGCTCCAATGCTACGCCCATCGCCGCCGCGCGGCCGGGCGTCCATTCACCCCTGTTTGCCAACCCCACATTTGGCGGCGGGCTGCAGCAGGTTCGCGGGGCGTACCACGGTCTTCCACTCGGTTTCGAAGCGAATCAGGGCCAAAGCGATGCCAGGGTCAAGTTCCAGGCGCGAGGCAGCGGATATGGGCTGTATCTGACGGCGGAAGAAGCCGTGTTGGCGTTGCAGCCTGCGCCGCTTAAAGCTCTGCAGTCACTTCCGGCCGCTGTCGTCGTGAGGATGAAGCTGGCCAAGGCGAATCCCCGTCCAGAAGTGACCGGAACCGACGAGCTTGCTGGGAAGAGCAACTATTTCATCGGGAATAACCCGGCAAAGTGGCATCGTAATGTGCCCCAGTTCGCTCGGGTTCGCTACCGCGACGTGTATCCCGGGATCGACCTCGTCTACTATGGCAAGCAGGGAACCCTGGAATACGACTTCGAAGTGGCTCCGGGCGCCGATCCTAAGCAGGTCGAATTCAGTTTTCAGGGACCCAACGAGATCACGTTAGATTCCAAGGGAGATCTAGTGCTGGCAACCGCCGATGGTGACCTGCGGCTGGAATCGCCGCACGTATATCAGACGGTTGCAGGCCGTCAGCGGCCAGTCGAAGGACGTTTTGTTTTGCTGGCGAACCGACGTGTGGGATTTGAGCTGGGCGCATATGACCAAAGCCGAAGCCTGGTCATCGATCCGGTGCTCACCTACTCTACGTATCTGGGAGGCAGCGGCGCGGAGAGCTGTTCTGCAATCACCGGCCTGCCGTTTACCCCGGGCTGCCCGGCCATTGCGGTGGATGCGGCCCAGAGCGCTTATGTCGCCGGCTCGACTACATCGACGGATTTTCCTGTTCCCAGCGGCGGCATCGTTCCTACGCTGAAAGGCACAGCCAACGTATTCATCACAAAATTTAGCGCCTCCGGCTCGGCATTGCTTTTCACCACCTACTTTGGTGGGACTGGGAAAGACACCACTGCAGGAATTGCCGTGGACCCAGGCTTCAATGTGGTCGTCGCAGGAACCACTACTTCGACCGACTTCTCGACCATCAACGGTTATCAACTCACGCCCGAGGCCGGATCCGCCGGCACGCAGCACGTGTTCGTCTCGAAGCTCGATCCCACCGGCTCCAGCTTGCTTTACTCCACGTATCTTTCAGGCAACGGCAATGACATAGCCAGCGGACTGGCTCTGGATGCCAACGGCAATGCGTATGTCACTGGAACCACGACTTCGATCGACACGCCGTCCTCCGCAGTGCAATTCCCCGCGACCATCGGCGCCTTCCAGACTATCGCTGGCTGCTCAGGTTCAGGCGCTTGTGCATCGCCTCCGGGGATCACGCAGTTCTTCTTGACTAAGGTGAATCCGGCAACTTCGCAAGCGGCCAGCGTTCCCTACTCCACATACTTTGGCGGGAGCAACCCGGCGAATGGAGTGGCTGTGGGCGGTGGCGTTGCCGTGGACTCGAGCGGCAACGTCTACATCACCGGCGGCACGAACTTCCAGCACACCGGCACGAACGCCGCCACGGATTTCCCCATCCTCAACGCGGTGCAGGGATGCCTGGACCTGCCCGAAGCAACCGCTCCGACGACAGCCCCAACTTGTGCCGCTAGCACCCATACCGATGCCTTCGTAGCCAAGCTGAATCCTGCAGCCGCTTCCGGCGCGCAATTGCAGTACTCGACTTATGTGGGCGGCACTTTGGATGATGTTGGCTATGGAATCGGCGTCGACACGGGTGGCGATGCCTACATTACCGGCTCGACTACTTCCACCGACTTCGTGATTCCCGCAGCGACGGTGCCGTTCCAGTCCGCGAATGCCGGCGGCATGGATGCCTTCTTAGCCAAGATCAGTTCGTTCATTCCTCCCGTAGTCACGACCACGACTCCCACCACGGTCTCGTTGCTGTATTTCTCATATCTCGGAGGAAGCGGAAACGATGCCGGCTTGGCGATCGCCGTGGATTCAGTGCAAGGCGCGCGCATCACCGGGTGGACGGATTCCGCTGACTTTCACACGCAGGCGCCGGTTCAAGCGGTTTCCGGCGGCGGCCGGGATGCCTTCGCAGCCCGCATCGACACGACCGCGACTGTCGCGACTGCGGCCGGCCACTACGCCAGTTACCTTGGAGGAAGCGGCGCCGACATGGGCACGGGCGTTGCCCTGGATTTGCAAGGCGCCAGCTACGTGGCGGGAGAGACTGCCTCCCCCAATTTCAATATCGCCAGCGCGGCTCAAGCGGCGCTCAACGGCCCTAGTGACGCGTTTGTCACCAAGCTGGGTTCGACGGTGAATCTGGGAGTTACCGCGTCCGCATCTCCTACGCCGGTGGGAGTGGGGAACAACGTCAACTTTACCTACATCATCACCAACAACGCGGACCTAACGACGGGCGTTACGTTCAACGACACCTTGCCCGGCTCGAACGCGACCTTCGTCTCCGCTACCGCCAGCCCCGGCAGTTGCGGCACGGCGAGCAGCGGCAGTGTGCAGTGCAACGTTGGCGCCTTGAATTCGCTCTCCACGGCCACCGTGACCGTGGTGCTGACTCCCACCGTCGGAGGCCCGCTGGGAAACAGCGGCCAAGTGACGGTTCCCGGGACGAATTTTCCCGGGGTGAGCGTCAGCTCCAGCGCGGTAGTGAACGACTACAACATCAACGTTGCCCCAGCCAACGTGACCGTAGTGGCGGGCGCTCCCGCAACCTATACGGCGCAGGTCACTCCCACCGGACCCATTCCGCAGGCTATAACGTTGGCGTGCGGTTCAGGCCTGCCCACGGGCGCGAGCTGCACTTTCAGCACCAACCCATTGCCGAATCTCAACACTGGCCCGGCATCGTCGGCGTTGGTGATCGCAACTACCGCGCGCGTTACCACGACCGTAGATCTGCGGCACGGTTTGCACGGTCCCTTCTACGCAACCTGGCTGCCGGTTTCGGGGCTGGCCCTGCTGGGTGCAGGGCTTGGTGGGAAAAAGCGGCGCATACGGATGGGCGCGCTGCTGGGCCTGTTCCTCTCACTGATCGTTTTCCAGGCCGCCTGCGGCACCACATCGTCTACCAGCACAACGACAGGAACGCCGGCCGGAACCTACGTGGTGACCGTGACGGCGACCTCAGGCACAGCTTCCCGCACCTCGACGGTGCAGTTGGTTGTGCAGTAGATTTCTTTTTTCTCTTTTGAGCTGATGAGTGCCCCATCCTACTCGCGTTTTTTGCGACTAGGGTGGGATTCCACAGCACCAACCTACAGGGATTTCCGTCAGTCGGCTTTCTGTTCGCGAGATGGAACCATCCCATCCCGGCGCTCGTACCAACTTTCGATGATACGAACAGCCGCAGTCCTTTGGATTCTGTCTCTAGCAGTAGCCGCGCACGGCGCTTCGCCTTCAGAAGTTGTCGTGCTCTGCGCGTTACATCAGTTGCACGAGCAGGCGCCTTATTACACGTACTCTGATCTCGGCAAGGCAATCGAACGCTTGCATCCGGACGTTTTGGCTGTCGAACTTACGCCCACAGACCTGCAAGAAAAAACCGAGCAGAAAAATAAGCGCGAATACCAAAACAGCGTGTACCCGCTTCTGCAGCGTCACGACTGGGGAACGATCGCGCTCGAACCGGAAGGGCCGCACCGCGCAGAACTGATCGGGCTTCTCCATCAGTCGGAAGAATTGTTACAGCAGCAATCCCCGCAGAAGGATGAAGCATTCGACACCTATACCGACAGTCTTTTCAAATATCTGCTCTCGGAATGGCACACCCCTGCGGACGTGAACGATTCCTGGACCGACCACGTATTCGCGGTCAAGCATGCGTTTCAAGACGCACTCTACGGGCCCAAAGAGCAACAGGGATGGGAGGGATGGAATCAGTATTTTCTCGACCAGATTGTTGCCGCCGCCCACCGGAATCCAGGTAAACGGATTGTGGTAATTGTAGGCGTCGAGCACGGATATTGGTTGCGGGGGCATTTGCGCAAGCAGCCGGGCATCAGGCTGCTTAGCGCCGCGAACTTGCTTCGATGATGAGCCGGCGGGTGGCGCACGTCGCTCGGGAAGTATCACTTGGAAGGGATCACTTAACTTTCGATCTTGGGTGCCCACGTTTGCCTGGTTTTCGCAAACATGGACCGGGCCCGAAGCCACGTGGCTCCACAGGTACGGGGACCACAAAGGCGGCGAGAAGTGGGACCCGGCCGGGTGGTTCGTATCAGGGCATGGCTTCAGCCGTGCCGCTCGGAACACCGCGCTGACAAGAACGCGACTATAGGGCGCAACTGCCACGGCGGCATGACATCGGCAGTGCGGCAGTCGCGCCGCAACGGCGCGGAACCGGTGTTATGGCGGCGATGGGCGGCATGCCTGAAGGCATGCCCTGATACGAACCTTGCCCAGCCCGCCGTCTAGGAGGAGATCACGTCGGCGGGGGTGTCCAGGAGAGGGCGGCGCTGGTAACAACTGCAGGTTATGAAGTGGAGGTCGTTGGAGCCGTAGTAGCGGGTCAGGCCTGTGGGCATTCTGGGATCGTAGTTTGGGATGGAAGGTAGAGTCTGTGATGGATGAACAGTGCCGCTTTTCTACGTCGAGACAAAAAGCGGATTCCGAGTGAAAACCGCAGGGCTGAACTGAATCTGTGGTATCCGGATCATAGTTCGGATCGGAGGTTCGAGTCTGTGACCTGTGGATAGGCCCGCCCTTCGCAAAAGGCGCGAAGAACGGGGCACCCCCGACCCCAAGGGAACTTGTGGGAAGGGCGGGCCGCCCAACCCAAATCGAACCCTGTGATATAAGCTACAAGGCACAGGTAGCTATGGCTGACGCTTCTTTCATTCCAACCAAGAGCCTCGAATCTCTCGCACGCGTCCAGTTCGTTGACTTGAGCTATGCGGAACTCAAGTTGTTGAATGGAGCCTCCCACGGAGAGCCGACGAGTTGCAGACCTGAGCAAGACGAGGCCAGCGATAGTCCCCCGGGCCACCCAAGTGACAAGAAAGACTGCATTCGCGCTGACTTAATTCGATGGTTGTGTGTGGACTCTACGGCGAAAGGGAAAGTTGATTCTCGAGGGATTCGTATCAGCGATGCAGTAATTGCTGGGCAGTTAGATTTGTGCTTTGCAAACGTTGCCTTCCCTCTTGTTCTTTTTGAGTGTCAATTTACTAGTCTGATAGACCTAAGCTACGCCAGGGTTCCTGCTCTGAGTCTTCGTGGTACTACGGTGAGGTTGCTGGACGCCGACGGCCTCTGCGTAGATGGTGCCGTTTTGCTTTGTGACGGTTTTTCGGTTGATCTAGGAGTACGTCTATCACATGCGCGAATCGGCGGCATCCTCAACTGCGACCGCGGCAAATTCGAATCACTAGATGGCCCCGCCCTAAAGGCCGACGGAATCGAGGTCAAAGGTTTTGGGTATTTTCGCAATGCGTCGATTACGGGTGGACTGCATATACCCGGTGCACGGTTTGCAGGGAGTGTAGAGCTTGATGGCGCGACTCTCAATAGCAAGACCACCGCATTCTCGGCTGATAACGCGAGAATTGGAGGCAGCCTCTTCTTGCGCGGAGTCACTGCGGATGGCGAAGTACGGCTCATGGGAACCCAAGTACAGGGTGATGTGGAATGTAATGGCAGCACATTTAGGAACATATCCGGGGTGGCATTTGGCGCAGATGGCATCGGAGTGAGCGGCAACATTTCTCTGTGCGACCGATGTTCGTCCGAGGGTAAGGTACTCTTGGTTGGAGCTGTGATCGCCGGAAACCTAGACTGTGACGGCAGCACTTTCAAGAATCCTGGCGGGGTCGCAATCAATGCGGACGGGGCCAAATTGGGGGGTGCCTTCCTATTTCGAGGTGCAGTTGCTGAAGGAGAAATACGGTTCATGTACTCGAGAGTTGGAGGAGTGCTCGGTTGTAGAGGTGGCACTTTAAAGAATATCGGAGGAAAAGCCCTAAATGCCGATGGAATTACTGTGGAGGGCAACGTATATTTGCATCGCAATTTCTCAGCTGAGGGGCAGGTCCGACTACGTGGGGCAAAGATAGGGGGTTTACTAAACTGCAATGGTGGAAAATTCAGGTTTCCAAATGGCATAGCGCTGAATGCAAGTCGAGCTAGGATTGACGGAAGCGTTTCTATGCGGGGTACCTTTCTAAGCGAAGGAGAGGTACGTCTGGTCGGAGCTCGAATCGGCAGTAGTTTGGACTGTGATGGGGGAACATTCACAAATCCAAACGGCAGAGCATTGAACGCGAGTCGCATTCGAGTGGAAGGGAACCTCTATTTGCGCGATGGATTCACTGCTGCCGGTGAGGTGCATCTTTTCGGCGCACAGATCGGAGGGAATCTTAGCTGCCAGCGCGCAGCAATGAGCACCATACGATTAAATACCGCCGCGGTTAAGGGTGTTTTTTACTGGTCAAAAATCGCCAGCCCGACGACGGTACGGCTCGATTTGCGAAATGCGACGGTCGGGCCGATCGTCGATGACATAGAAAGCTGGCCGCAAACAGGGAACCTGAGCGTGGATGGCTTTACCTATGGTCGCATTTTTGAAGGACCCACGGACGGGAAGATTCGTCTCGGCTGGCTGGAGCGGTCGGACAAGTTTACACTACAGCCGTACCAGCAACTTGCGAAAGTTCTGCGAGAGACTGGAGACGTGCGAGGTGCGCGTTGGGTGCTCTTCACTATGGAACAGCAACGCCGCCTTAGACAAAACCTCAGCATTTTTGGACGTGTCTGGAGTTGGGTTTTACGTGTGGCCATTGGCTACGGACAGATGCCTTGGCGAGCCTTGGGCTGGCTTACGGTTCTCACCTTGGTCGGTAGTGTCTTTTTTGGTTGTGGCTACTTGGGAGGAGCCCTGTTCCCCTCCGACAAAGAGGCCTTCCGGATTTTTGAACAGCAGCACTACCCTCCCAACTATTATGTCCCATTCAATCCTGTCGTTTATTCCTTCGAGCATTCATTCCCATTCGCCAATTTCGGGGTTAAAGAGCATTGGGCTCCTGCTCCGATAGCGACACGGGCCATTCCGCAAGTCAATAAGCGTTGGCTCGTATGGTTGCGTGACGAAGCAATTGGCGGCTGCCACCCCTTCCGCTTTCAGGCCTCTTGGGTTATGCGATTGTGGCTTTGGTTTCAGGTTGTCGCGGGGTGGATTCTCGCGACACTTTTTGTCGCCGGCCTTACCGGTGTTGTCAAGAGTAGCTAGCGCTAGGAAGAAGGGTGCGGTCTCTTCAGGAAGTCCTCTAAGAATATGTGCGCCTCAGGAATGTCCTTCCGCATCTAAACCTTGACAGCAACTCACTCAAGTCCTATCATGCCCTTACCAGCAATGGCTATCGACATTGATTATAAAGCACTTATCAGTAACAGGAGGAAGCGAAATATGGCCAAGATTATTGGAATTGACCTCGGCACCACCAACTCCTGCGTGGCGGTCATGGAGGGTGGCGAGCCTAAGGTTATCGCTAATGAAGAAGGCGGGAGGACCACTCCGTCGGTCGTGGGGTTTACCAAGACTGGGGAGCGGTTGGTGGGGCAGGTGGCGAAGCGGCAGGCCATTACCAATCCCGAGAACACGGTTTACTCGATCAAGCGGTTTATGGGACGCCGCTTTGACGAGGTGACGGAAGAAATCAAGATGGTCCCGTATAAGGTCGTGCAGTCGGGCGACCATGTGGCGGTTTTGGCGCAGGGCAAGGAGCACACGCCGCCGCAGATTTCCGCCATGATTCTGCAGAAGCTGAAGAAGGCGGCGGAAGACTATCTGGGCGAGAAGGTGAACGAGGCGGTCATCACCGTGCCTGCCTACTTCAACGATGCCCAGCGGCAGGCGACCAAAGATGCCGGCAAGATTGCCGGGCTCGACGTGAAGCGCATTATCAACGAGCCGACGGCGGCGGCGCTGGCGTACGGGCTCGACAAAGGCAAGGACGAGACCATCGCGGTGTACGACTTTGGCGGTGGCACGTTCGATATTTCGATTCTGGAAGTCGGCGAAGGCGTGATCGAAGTGAAGGCCACCAACGGCGATACGCACCTGGGCGGCGACAATCTCGATCAGCGCATTGTCGACTGGTTGATTGATGAATTCAAGAAGGACGAAGGCCTCGACCTGCGCGGCAAGGGCAATGAGATGGCGTTGCAGCGTCTGCGTGACGCGGCCGAGCGGGCGAAGATCGAGCTCTCGACGACCATGGAGCATGAGATCAATCTGCCGTTCATTACGGCCGACGCTGGCGGGCCGAAGCATCTGGTGAAGAAGCTGACTCGGGCGAAGCTCGAGTCGATGGTGGAAGACATCATCCAGCGCTCGGTTGGTCCGTGCAAGCAGTGCATGAAGGATGCGGGCGTGGATGCCAGCAAGATCAACGAAGTGGTGCTGGTCGGCGGGCAGACTCGTATGCCGCGCATTCAGGCGCTGGTGAAGGATCTGTTCGGCAAAGAGGGGCACAAGGGCGTCAACCCGGATGAAGTGGTCGCAATCGGCGCGGCGATTCAGGGCGGCGTGCTCGGCGGCGAAGTGAAAGACCTGCTGCTGCTCGACGTGACTCCGCTGACCCTGGCGATTGAAACTTTGGGCGGCGTGGCTACGCCGATGATCCCGCGCAACACGACGATTCCGACCAAGAAGACGGAGACGTTTTCGACGGCGGCGGATAGTCAGACTTCGGTTGAGGTCCACGTGTTGCAGGGCGAGCGGCCTCTGGCGGCGCAGAACCGGACTTTGGGCAAGTTCCATTTGACTGGGCTGCCACCGGCTCCGCGGGGCGTGCCGCAGATTGAGGTGACGTTCGATATTGACGCGAACGGCATCCTCAACGTGACGGCGAAGGACAACGCCACGGGCAAGGACCAGAAGATCACGATTACGTCGTCTTCCGGTCTGAGCAAAGAGGAAGTCGAGCGCATGGCCAAGGAAGCCGACGCGCACTCGGCCGAGGACAAGGCGCAGCGTGAGTCGATCGACGCCAAGAACCAGCTCGACTCCATGGTTTACAGCGTGGAGAAGATGCTGAAGGAGCAGGGCGACAAGATCTCGCGGCTCGGAACGCGGCGACGTGGAGAACGCGATTGCCGACGCGAAGAAGGCGCTGGAGTCGAACGACAAGGCGCAGATGGAGAAGGCGCGCGAGACGCTGACCCAGGCGTCGCACAAGCTGGCGGAGCAGATGTACAAGGCGGCGCAGGCGACGGCGGCTCCGGGAGCGGGGCCGACGCTGGCGCGGACGGGTGCGGCGCCGGGCGACAACGGCTCAGGCTCAGAAGAAGGACGAAGGCGTGATCGATGCCGAGTACGTGGACGTCGAGGACAAGAAGTAAGCTGCTGGCTCTTAGCCTCTAGCTTCTAAGTGTAGCGCCGCCGTCCCGGCGGCGAGGGCGCGACGCCGTCGCGACAGCCGGCGAGACGCCGGCGCTACTGTTTTAGGCGACACGATGGTTTTGACCCTGGGGAGGTAGAGATTTGCAATTCAAAATAGGAGATCAGGAATACTTTTTAGCGTTCGTGGAAGATGAGCGGCGGTGGTATGTTTTCTCGCCGACGGCGTGCGGGGATGCAGAAGTTTCCGGTGTATGTGGATGTGGTGAAGTTTGAGCGTGCGGTTGGGTTCGAGGCGGGGAGTCATAAGGGACAGAGCTGAGTTTTCACTCCGGGAGGTTGTGACTTTTTTGAAGACAGTAAACTCTGTCATCCTGAGGAAGCGGAGTGCCGCGCGGGTAGCGCGGCACTGCCGACGAAGGACCTGTGGATTTTGTTCGGGAGTGCTCAAGAGCGATTGCATAAATTCGCCGCGTCAAAAAGCCCATAGAGTTAACGTTCAAGATTTGGGCTTGAGCGAGAACAATGCATAGGTCCTTCGTTGGGAGCCCTGCGCTATCGCGCAGGGCTCCGCTGCCTCAGGATGACAGGTCTCATGTACTCGCGTTCGGAAACAGGTTTCATAGTAGTCTCTTTCAAAAAATGGCAACCACCACCAAAAAAGACTATTACGAAATTCTCGGGGTGAAGAAGTCTGCCTCGGCGGATGACATTCGCAAGGCTTTTCGCAAGCTGGCGCGGAAGTATCATCCTGACGTCAATCCGGGCGACAAGGCGGCGGAGGAGAAGTTCAAGGCGCTGTCCGAGGCCAACGACGTTCTTAGCGATCCCAAGAAGCGGAAGATTTACGATCAGGTTGGGTTTTATTCGGACAACATTGACGCTGCCACGGCCGACGCTTACGCGCGCGCCGGAGCGAGTGGCGGTTTCCCGGCGGCGGATTCCCTGGCGCCCAGCCTGCCGGTTCCGGTCCGCAGGGCGCGCAGTTCGATTTCAGCGGCTTTGATTTCTCCGACATGTTCGAGGGGGCGCAGAGACGCAAAGCCAACCCTGGCAGTGGCGGCTTTCGCGATATCTTTTCCGGCATCTTTGGTGGGCGCGGTGGCGCGGCCGAGGCTGGGCCCGAACCTGGATCCGATCTCGAGTATCAGGTCAACGTTCCGTTCTGGACGGCGATCCGCGGCGGGGTCATGCGGCTGAACATCAGTCGTTCGCGACGCTTGCCCGCAGTGCCATGGGCGCGGCTCGATTGAAGCTGCCGGCACTTGCCCGGAATGCGGCGGCAAAGGCACAGGTCACGCCAGACCAGGCGGGCGCATGAAGTTCAACGTGCCATGCCCGCGCTGCCATGGAACGGGGAAGAATATCTCCACTTGTCCGACTTGCCACGGCGAAGGCACGGTCGAGCGCACGGAACCGCTGGAGGTGCGCATCAAGGCTGGGACTCGCGACGGGCAGCGCATCCGGCTGTCAGGGCAAGGGCAACGCCGGGACGCATGGCGGGCCGATCGGGGATCTCTACGTGATTATTCGAACCGGAGAGCACCCGGTGTTTCGGCGCGATGGAGACGACATCTATCTGATAGTGCCGGTGACGGCTACCGAAGCGGCGCTGGGCGCGAAGATCGAAGTTCCGACCATCGATGGGCGGACTTTGCTGAAGATTCCGCCGGGAACGCAGTCGGGGCAGAAGCTGCGGCTGCGGGAGAAGGGCGTGCCGTCGGCGACGAAGGACGGAGTGCGCGGCGATGAGATCGTCGGAGTGAAGATCACGGTGCCGATGCCGCGCGACGAGAAGACAAAGGAACTGCTGCGGGAGCTGGCCAAGCTGAATCCTGAGGATCCTCGGGCGGAGCTGTTCAAAGACCTATAAACACAGGGAAGCACAGGAAACCCAGGTTTTCCTCGTGCTTCCCTGTGTTCCCCTGTGGTTATGTTCATCCGTCACATACAGCCTGGTCCAACTTTGATATGCCTCTGTACAGGAGGCAGTGATGGCAACTGCTGTTCAGCCTAGGGTTCACGTCAACGAGATAACCGGTGCGGTTGTCAATGCTGCGATGAAGGTGCATGCCGTGCTTGGCCCGGGCTTGCTGGAGAGCGCCTACCAGGCCTGCCTCGCCCACGAACTACGGAGCAGAGGCCTGCTGGTTGCGGCGCAGGTTGGATTGCCGGTGGTGTACGAGGGGGCAAAGCTCGAAATTGGATATCGGATCGATCTTGTCGTCGAGAATACTGTCGATCGTCGAAGTAAAGTGTGTCGAGGCGATTCATCCGGTGCATCAGGCGCAACTTGCTCTCGTATATGCGACTGAGCGGCAAGCATGTGGGGTTGCTGATCAATTTTTACGTTGCCCAGTCTGAGGGATGGCATCAAGCGCATGGTGATTGGAGATGACTGGAATCGTTAAACCACAGGGGGCACAGGGAAGCACAGTGAAACCCCTGTGCTTCCCCGTGTTCCAGGCGATTACTTCTGTCACGCGTCTGTTGACAAAGATTTTCCAAAAATTCTCTTGCGTCCGCGCGAATTTCCCGTATTCTTCGACTGCGAAGTAACTTCAGCGCAGCTTCTGGAATCCAACCCACCAGAAGGCCCGGACCAGCCGGCGGAGTGGCTGAGAGTGATTCGCCCCGAGGAGGAAGCCGTCGAAATTGGCAACAGCTAGCGCGCCGCGTCAACAACTCCAGCCTCCAACCGCATCTGCTCACCGGAACAGACTCCCAGCCGGAAGAAATTCGTCCGCCTCACGCTTTGGCCTCTGGTCGCCGCCACCTTCTTTATGGTGTCGGGCGGAACCTATGGCACCGAGGACATCGTGCACGGCGCCGGCTATGGCCGGGCCATCATCATTCTGTTGCTCACGCCGCTGCTCTGGAGCCTTCCCACCGCCTTCATGATCGGCGAGCTATCCAGCGCCCTGCCCCACGAGGGCGGCTACTACGCCTGGGTGCGCCGCGCCATGGGGAACTTCTGGGGATTCCAGGAGGCATGGCTGTCGCTGGTGGCGTCGATTTTTGACATGGCGATTTATCCGACGCTGTTCGTGGCTTACCTGACGCGCATGTTTCCCTGGTTCGCGGAGGGGCATCGCGGAGTGATGGTCGGGCTGGCGGTGGTGATCTGTCTGCGCGTCTGCTGAATATTGCCGGAGTGCGCGTGGTTTCGACCACCTCGCTCTGGCTGTTCTTCGCGCTATCGGCGCCGTTTGTCGCTGATCGTGTTGCTGGCGCCGTTCAAGTACGGCGCGCTCCTGCACGCCGTGACCACGCCGACCAACTTCGAAGGTCGACATGATCGGCGGGCTGTTGATCTGCATGTGGAATTACATGGGATGGGACAATGCGTCGACGATCGCGACCGAAGTGGAGCGTCCGCAGCGGACTTATCCGCGAGCCATGCTGGTGGCGGTGGCTGATTGTGGCGGTCAGCTACATTCTGCCGGTGGCGGCGATGTGGATGACTGGACTCGCGCCGAGCGCCTGGGAAACCGGCTCTTGGGCGGAGATCGCCGGCATGCTGGGCGGTCCGCTGCTGCGGATTGGCTTGGTGCTCGGCGGCATGATCAGCGCCTTCGGCATGTTCAATGCGCTGGTGATGAGCTACTCGCGCCTGCCGCTGGCGATGGCGCAGGACGGCATGTTGCCGCGCGTGTTTGGCAAATTGCATCCGAGCACCCGTGCTCCGTGGGTTGCGATTCTGGTATGCGCGATGGGATGGGCGCATGTGCCTGGGCCTGGGATTTGAACGCCTGGTGACCATCGATATCCTGCTCTACGGCACGAGTCTGGCGCTGGAATTTGTGGCGCTGGTGGCGCTGCGCATTCGCGAGCCGGAACTGCCACGCGCCTTTCGCGTCCCCGGCGGAATGTTCGGTGCCATTGCCGTGGGCGTCGCGCCGATCGCTGCTGCTTGGCTTCTCGATCGTCCGCAGCCAGAGTGAGCAGGTGCTGGGGCATGAGTTCGTTCGCCTTCGGAATGATCCTGATCGGCGCGGGCGTGGTGGCGTATCTTGCTAAAGCACGCTCTGAAGCCGGCAGGATGGGCCGACGGCGGAAAAGCCACGAGCCGGCATGCTTAGAAATTCCCGGCCACGGATTCGCGCGGATTTCCACGGATCGAAATCAGGAATCCGAAGTTCTTGATCCACGTGAATCCGCGCGAATCCGTGGCGCTTTTCTTTTGTTGTAAAGTATGAGGCGATGAGCAAGCGCAAATCCAAAGGCGCCTACATGATCTCGGCGGTGGCCGAGATGTATGGCATTCATCCGCAGACCCTGCGGCTCTACGAGCGCGAAGGACTGCTCAAGCCTTCGCGCACCGAGGGCAACACGCGGCTCTACACCGATGAAGATTTGCAGCGGCTGGAGTTCATTCTTTCGCTGGCGCGGGATCTGGGCGTGAACATCAGCGGCATGGCCATCATCCTGCAAATGCGCGAGCGCATGGAAGAGATGCAGCGCCAGATTCAGGATTTCGTGAAGTACATTCAGGAAGAAGTGCTGTCCCGGGCCACCGCCGCGGCGGATCCCTCCAAGGGCGCGATTGTGCCGGTGCGGCGGTCGATGGTGGCGCCGGCGGCTTCGGGCTCGAAGAAGCGGTAGGCTGCGGTCTTGTCCGTGATGTCTAGATGCGATGGAGCCATCGAGATGACGGCTTCGTGCTCCCGATTCACAACTCCGCATTGTGACGCTCGTCACACACTCTAAGCCTCCGCGTACTGTACCCTGCCCTCATGAGGAACGTAATCATCCAACTCCACGCGGGCGAGAATCAGGATTTTGCCTCGACCATGGCCGGCATCGGCTTTGAACCGCTCATCCTCCACGCCGGCGGTTCGCGATTCATGACCAAGCGGGCATTGTTTTGGCAATATCTAAAGGGGGCTGGGCGTCTGGCAATCGTCAGTCGGAGATTGCGTGCGATCGATACCATGATCGTCTCTGGGCACTTCGCCTACGCTGTCAAATTGCTGGCGCGGCTGCGAATTCTAAAGTACCGGCGGCTGCTTTGTTTCGCTTTCTTCGTGCACTCGCAGCGGTTGTTTCCCTTCGTGCGCTTGTTGAGCCGCATCGACAAAGCGAACGACCACTATGTAATCTTCAGCCGCTCGGAACTCGATCTCTACGCCGAGCGTCTGGGGATTAAGCACAGCCGGATGCACTACCTGCCTTACGGAGAGTGGGGCAAGATCGCGACCTTGCCGTGGGCAATCTCGGGAGAGAATATCGGCGGCTACTACTTTGCCGGCGGCTACAGCAATCGCGATTACCGTGTGCTAATCGAGACCTTCCGCAAGATACCCGCTCGCCTGGTGATCATCTGCTCGCGATTGAACCGCGATCTGGACGGCGTTTCACTGCCCCCCAATGTGAGCGTGCTTTACGATGTGCCGCGCGCGGTATTTGAAGCGTACGCGCAGGGCGCGAGGGCCGGCATCATATCGCTGAAGCACGATACCGGCGCTTCCGGGCAGAGTGTGGTGCTCATTCTGATGCGGCACGCAAAATGCGTCATCGCCAATGACGCTGGGGCGGTACGGGACTACATAGAGGCCGGAGTCTCCGGATACTTGCTGAAGGATTTCGCCATCGAGTTGCCGCAAGTGATCGCCGACATCGAGAAGGATAGCGGAACTGCCGAAGCCCTCGGCAGAGCGGCGCGTGACAGATACGAAGCCTACTTCTCCCCAGCCGCAGTAGCACAAGCATTTGAGGACTTGCTGCGGGCCGCGTAGCCATCGATCATGTGTGTGTGGGCGCGGGCGCCTTCGCCCGCGCGTTTTCTTGCAGTGGCAGCGCCGAGGGTATTGTCGTTCCGAGCGGAGCGAGGAGTCTGCTTTTTGCTGCGGCCAGAACAGCAGACTCCTCGCGCAAGAACCGGCGTTTCGAAATGACAATTAAGATAAAGAGTCAACAAGAAGCGGTCGGCAGCAAAGCAATCTCAACAGCCGGGCCCGTTGCGCGTATCATGTTTGTTTCTCGCCGCTAGCTGATGGCTGATGACTGCATTTTCCATGCTCCCTTTCAAACTCATCTATCACGAAGGCTACTACCTGCCGATTGGCGCCCACGTGTTTCCGGCTGAGAAATACCAGCGCATCCACGCGAAGCTGCTGGAGACTGGCGTCGCCGAGCCAGCGGATTTCCTCACGCCGGAGCCTGCCTCGGATCAGGACGTGCTCCTGGTCCACAGGCCGGAGTACGTTGAGAAGCTGAAGACAGGAACTCTTTCGCGGCGCGAAGAGATGGAAATGGAAATCCCCTACTCGCCAGAGTTGGTGCGGGCGTTCTGGCTGGCGGCTGGGGGATCGATCCTCGCAGCCGAGAACGCTTTGAAGGATGGCGTGGCCTTCAACATCGGCGGAGGCTTTCATCATGCTTTCCCCGACCACGGCGAGGGCTTCTGCATGATTCACGACGTAGCCATTGCCATTCGCCGCATGCAGCGTGACGACAAGATCCGCACCGCCATGACGGTCGATTGCGACGTGCATCACGGCAACGGCACGGCCGCGATTTTTGCCGGAACTCGGACGCCGAGCGATCCCTTGCCGTCGAGATCGGCCGCGGCCTTGGGCGCGGCTAAGCTTCGCACTGCCCACGCGGGCGATGTCTTCACGATTTCACTTCACCAGCACAACAACTATCCGATGTACAAGCCGCTGTCGTCGATTGATGTCGACCTGCCCGACGGCATCGGTGATGACGATTACGTTGCCTGGCTCGACAATGCGTTGAGTTCCGGGCTGCGGCAGTTCGAGCCGGAGCTGATCAGCTATATCGCGGGAGCCGACCCATATTGCGAGGATCAGCTTGGCGGGCTGTCGCTGACTCTCGAGGGCCTGAAGCGCCGCGATGAATTGGTGTTCCGCGTGGCGCGGGCGCGCGGCATTCCCGTGATGGTGACTTATGCCGGAGGGTATGCGCGGAGGGTGGAGGATACGGTCGCGATCCATTGCAATTCGGTGATTGCTGCGAAAGAGGTTTTTAGAGACTAAAATAGCGGTTGCGACCGCAGTTCGGTTGCCCCTCTCTATCCATCACGAAAGGAACCAACACCATGCACTGCGTCACCATCGTTTACCCCAACAAAGATGGGGCAACCTTCAACTTCGACTACTATCTCAGCCATCACATGCCCATGGTCGCGAAATTGCTGGGCAGCGACCTCGAGGTTCGCAAGGGGATGGCGTCGCCCACGGGCGACCGCGCGCCGTATGTGTGCATATGCAGCGTCCGGATCAATTCGGTGGATGAGTATGTGGCCACGATGACGAAGGACGGCGCGGCATTGATTGCCGACATTCCCAACTACACGAATATCGAACCGGTGGTGCAGGTCGATGAAGTCGTGCTTGATATGGCGATGAAGCCGGCAGCGTAAGAGGGAGCCCAAGAGCAGCAGTGCCGAAGGCATCACGCGGGAGCAGTGGTGCCGGTAGGGGTCGGGTGGTACTGTTCATATGACGATCGAATATGCCGTCACTCCCAAGGACATTGCAGCACTGTATTCATATGGACGACGACACTCGCCGCGGATGCGGCTTGTGATTTACGGTCTCCCCTTGCTGATGGGCGTCACAACCCTCCTCTTCCGATTGAGCAACGGATTGCATGCAGCTGATTGGGCGATAGCTGCAGCATGGACCCTCGGAGTCTTCGCGTTTCTTCCCCTTTTTCTCCGGCTTCGGACAAAAAGGGACCTGCGAACACTCATCATAGGGCCTAGCGGCATTTCGACTCGGATAGGTAGACGGAGCGGCGACATTCCGTGGGAGAAGATAGCGAGAGTGGATCTGACAGACCAGTATATTTTCATCATGCGCACAAATCTCAATGCGTTTGTCATCCCGCGCCGTGCTTTTATTGACGACGAGCAAAGAGCAGAATTCGTATCGCTTTGCAATAGCTACTGCCTTCCAAAATGACGCGTCGGCGTGAGGGATCTGCTCGCCTGTTAAAATGTTCTCTGTCTTATGTTCGAGAATCTTCAGGAAAAACTTCAGCGCGCGTTCAAAACCCTGCGCGGGCAGGCTGTCCTCAATGACGAAAACATTCAGGAGGCGCTGCGCGAAATCCGGCTTGCTCTGCTCGAAGCCGACGTCAACTTCAAAGTCGTTAAGCAACTCATCGATCATATTCAGGAGAAGGCTGTCGGTCAGCAGGTGGCGACTGCGCTTTCGCCGGGCGAGCAGGTCATCAAGATCGTTCGCGATGAACTGGTCGAGACGCTTGGCCGCGATACGGCGCGGCTGAAATTTGCCTCGCAGCCGCCTACCGTCGTGCTGATGGCCGGGCTGCAGGGCTCCGGCAAAACCACGACTTCCGGCAAGCTGGCGAATTGGCTGAAGAATGGCGGTCACCGGCCGCTACTGGTTTCGGTCGACGTGTATCGTCCTGCTGCGCGTGAGCAGTTGAAAGTCGTGGCGCAGGCAGTCAAGGCGAATATCTATGAAGGCGAAGTCGGCGAAGCCAACACCGCGACCGTCGAACGGTTGGCGAAAGAAGCGCGGCGTGAGGCCATCAACACCGGGTCTGACGTGCTCATCGTCGACACCGCCGGCAGACTGCACATCGACGATCAACTGATGGATGAAATGCAGTCGCTGAAGCGGCTGCTCAATCCGAGCGAAATTCTGTTTGTCGCCGACGCCATGACCGGCCAGGATGCGGTCAACTCCGCCGACGAGTTTCACAAGAAGCTTTCTTTGACGGGCGTCGTCCTGACCAAGATGGACGGCGACGCCCGCGGTGGCGCGGCGCTTTCCATCCGCCAGGTTACCGGCCAGCCCATCAAGTTCATTGGCGTGGGCGAAAAATACGATGCGCTGGAGCCGTTTCATCCCGATCGCATCGTCTCCCGCATCCTGGGAATGGGCGACATCCTCTCGCTGATCGAAAAGGCCGAGCAAAATGTCGACAAGAAAAAAGCCCAGGAGATGGCCAGCCGCGCCCTCGCCGGAGACGGCTTCTCGCTGGAAGATTTCCGCGATCAACTACGGCAAGTGAAAAAGATGGGCTCGATCCAGAGCCTGATGGGAATGCTGCCAAGCGTGGGACCCTTCTCCGGATTGCAGAAGGCGGCCGACAAAGTGGACGAGAAGCAGATCGACCGGGTGGAGGCGATTATCAACTCGATGACTGTCCACGAGCGGCTGCATCACGAAGTGATGAATGGCAGCCGCCGCAAGCGTATTGCGCGGGGCTCGGGGACTTCGGTTCAGGAAGTGAACAATCTGCTGCGCCAGTACGCGCAGATGCGGAAGATGTTTAAGCAGATGGGGAAGGCAAGCTTTGCGCGGCGGCTGGCTGGGATGAAATTGCCGGGCATGTAGAAGGACGGGTTTGGAGAGCAGAAATCAGTAGTTAGTTCTCGGTTCTCGGCTTGGTGGACTCTTGATGAAATGGCGCTCGCTCGAAGAATCGGGCCCTGCGAATGATGTCCGCCCTCTGCGCGACATTTACGTGGAACGCAAAGAACTGATTGAGAAGTATGTACCCGCCGAGACGCAGGCTATTCACGCGAGAGCGATTCGTGAACTGAAGCAAAACGGCATTGGCAATAGAATCATTTCGATCGGTTCCCAGGCTCCTGCTTTTGAGCTCAAAGATCACGATGGCAAGGTCGTTTTCTCCTCAGAACTCATGGCCAAAGGGCGCCTGGTCATCTGCTTCTTCCGCGGGCGCTGGTGCCCCTTTTGCGTGGCACAGCTCGAAGCCATGAACCTGATCCCGCCGCAGATCGAGCACACTGGCGCTTCGCTGATCGCGATCTCCCCACAGACGGTGCAACAGTCTTACTTCATGCGCGATCAGCACAAGCTGCGCTTCCCTCTGCTGAGCGATGCCGGCAATCAAGTCGCGCGGCAATTCGGGCTGGTGTACCGCGTTCCGGACTATCAGCAGGCGATCTATCGCAAGGTGTTTATCAATCTGCCTTTCACCAACGGAGATGAGAGTTGGGAGCTGCCGATACCTGCGACTTATATACTGGACCGCGATGGAACTATCCTTTACGCTTCCGCCAGCGAAGACTACACAGAGCGCCCCGAGCCGTCGGCCATTGTGCACGCTTTGACTCCCGGCGTGTAAGACGCTGCAAGCAAATCCCCGCATCCCCATCTTCCGCTATTATGGGATATGGCAGACAAACCCCTTTGGAGCGCTGACGACCAGAGCGCGCGGCTGGCGGAGCTTGCGGCGAGCACCACCGACTCCTCCAAAGAACTGCCGCTCCGCCGCGATGTGCGTTCTTTGGGTATGCTGTTGGGCAGAGTTTTGGTCGAGCAAGCCGGGGAACAGCTCTTTGAGGTAGTTGAGCAGTTGCGGCGGTTGCTGATCCGGCAACGCAAGCAGCACTCGACGAGCCCATCTACCATCGCAGACAAGCGCATGGCGCGGGCGCAGGAGATTATTGCCAGCCTCGGCGTCGAGGATGCGCATCGCGTAACCAAGGCATTCGCAAGTTATTTCGAACTGACCAATCTTGCCGAAACCAATCATCGCAAGCGACGCCGTCGCGCCGCCACGCTGCATCCCGCGCAGCCACCGTTGGCCGGTTCATTTCGCGGGACTCTGCTGCGTATGCGCTCGGCTGGGTTGAGCGCCGAGGACGCTTTAGCGGCCCTGCGCAAGATCAGGGTCATCCCGGTTTTTACGGCGCATCCCACCGAGGTTGCACGGCGGACGGTCCTACTCAAGCGCCGCCGCATCGCCAAACAACTGCAGCGCCTGGATCGTCTTCCACTCTCGGCGTTCGATGCGGCGCAATACGAGACTGCAATCCTCGCCGAAATCACTGCTCTCTGGCAGACCGATGAAGTCCGCCTCGAAAAGCCGCTGGTGACCGATGAAATTCGCATGGGGCTCGACCACTACCCCATGTGTCTATTCGAGACCCTGCCTCGTCTTTATGCTGAGATTGCGGGCTCTCTGCGCGACGTATACGGCGTGAACCTCGAATATCGTGAGTTGCCCGAACTTCTCTCCTTCGGTTCGTGGATTGGCGGAGACCGCGACGGCAACCCGTTCGTCACACCGGACTCGACGCGGGAGGCCTTGCGCCGGGCTCGCAGCGTGATCGTCGGCCATTACATCGCCGAACTGCAGCGCGCCCTCGACCAGTTGAGCCCCTCCTACCGCCAGGTTCAAATATCGGAGCGTCTTCGCACGCGGCTGGCCGAATACACGGCCAGGATCGGGGATGAGCACTCCCGGCACGCGCGTATTGCGGAGACTGAACTATATCGCCGCTTCCTCAACTTTGTGGCGATTCGTCTGCGGCACACGCGCGAACGGGTGCCCGGCGGCAAGCCCTACAAAAATGCCGGAGAATTCGAAAACGATCTCCTACTGGTGCGCGAAAGCTTGTGCGCCAATAGCGGGCGCTTATTGGCGGAGCTGCTGATCGATCCACTGCTGCTCAAAGTGCGCACCTTCGGACTTCACTTGTCGACGCTGGATATTCGCCAGCACGCGCGGCTGCACTCCCAGGCGTTAGTTAATCTTTTGCCGGAAAGTTCATCTTCCGGCACTCCGCCGATGGCTGCAGAGATTTCACCGGAGACCGCCGATCTGCAGGAGACGTTCCGCGGCATCGCGCAGCTCAAGAAGGCTTATCCCGCATGTGCGATTCGCAACTATGTCATCAGTGGAACCGAGTCCGAGAACGATATTTTCGCCGTGCTTCGGCTGGCCAGAATGTGCGGAGTAAAGATCGCCGGATCAGGCCCGGATCCCGGGCTGATGCCGGTGCCACTGTTCGAGTCCATTGAAGCGCTCCGCAACTCAGGGGAGATCATGCGGCAGATCTGGAGTTCGACCGAGTATCAGGTGCTGCTCAAGTCCTGGGGCGGGTGGCAGGAGGTCATGCTGGGTTACTCCGATTCCAACAAAGACGGCGGAATGCTGACCAGCACGTGGGAGTTGTACAAAGCCCATCGTGAACTGCATCGCGCGGCTTGCGAGCATGGAGTGAAGCTGCGGCTGTTTCATGGCCGTGGCGGAACCGTGGGACGAGGCGGAGGGCCAACCCATGAAGCCATCGTGGCGCAGCCGGTCGGAGATTTTTCGGGCGAAATCCGCATCACCGAGCAGGGCGAAGTGCTCAACTGGAAGTATGCCGATCCGGTATTGGCCGAATGGAACCTGGAGCTGATGATCGCCGCTTGCCTGGAGGCGCTAACCCGGCCGGGTTCCAGCAAGTCGGGAATCAACCCGCGCTGGGACGAAGCCATGGAAGAAATGTCTCAGGATGCATTCGCTTTCTACCGGCAAAACATCGCGGAGAACCCCGAAATCCTGATGTATTTCGAAGAATCCACTCCGGTGAATCAGCTGGAGCATGCGCGCATTGGCTCCCGGCCGGCGCGGCGCACCCAAAGCCGCCGCCTGGAAGACTTGCGCGCCATTCCCTGGGTGTTTGGCTGGATGCAGAGCCGGCAAGCTGTTCCTGCGTGGTTCGGCGTCGGTCATGCACTGGAGCGCTTTGCCGCGCACGGGCCGAAGCAGGAGCAGTTGTTGCGAGACATGAGCCGCAACTTTCCGCTTTTTTCCAGTCTGATCGGCAATGTCGAATTGGCGATGGCTAAGGCTGATCTCACGATTGCGCGCGTGTACGCTTCGCTGGTTACGGATGCGGATATCCGCGAACGAGTGTGGCAGATGCTGGCGGAGGAATTTGAGCGAACGCAGCGCATCATTTTGGCGATCACCGGCCAGAAGGAGTTGTTGGAGCAGAATCCGGTTCTGTGGCGATCGATTCGCTTACGAAATCCCTATGTCGATCCGATGAGTCTGATTCAAGTTGACTTGCTGCGGCGGAAGCGTTCCGGCACAGACACGGACGCAGTGAATTATGCGCTGAGCGCCACGATTAACGGGATCGCGGCCGGATTGCACAACACGGGATGAGGCGGGAGCGCCCCGGATGAAACCAGATTCCTCGCTTTGCAAGGAATGACAAACTGCTCAGGGCCTTCGCGCCGCAGGGTTTGACTAACCCTGGTAGGTAAGCGAGAATTGAGTTGCTGATTTCTGCTTGCCGAGGCTAGTCGTTGGCCGCCGGAAATGGGCCTGTGGCGCAGTTGGGAGCGCGCTTCCATGGCATGGAAGAGGTCGTCGGTTCGAACCCGACCAGGTCCACCATATTTTCAATCACTTACCAACTTGCCGACCAATCGGTCGGCAGCATTTGGCAGCAAATTGCAGAAACATTTTCAGTTTGCCCCCAAATTTTCCGGTTTCACTCTCAACTCCCTGTGAATCGCATTCACGGTTGCGCGCACACTCTCCGGGATCTCTTGCATATACACGTCGGTGGTCGTCGCCGCGCGTGAATGTCGCAGGAGTCCCTGAACATCCTTGACCGTTCCTTTCTTCTGAGCGAGCGTTGCAATCGTCCTGCGTATCACCTGGAACGTGAGCTTCGGCAATTCGAGTTCGCGTGCCAGCTTATGCAGAACGCGTTTTCGATAATTGCCGGTGTCCATAAACCCACCCTTCGCGTCCGGAAAGATGAACGCATCGGGCGAAGCGTCCGGACACTCCTGCTTCCAGAGCCACAAGTCTTCTGCCAGCTCTTTCGGCAGGTGCACCCAACCGAGGCTTCTCTTGTTCTTACCCCACAGCCGAATCGCGCCTTTGTAGACGGTCTCGACCACTTTCATTCTGGATTCTTCGTACTTGAAGGAGTTCCAGCGAAGGGCAAAGAGCTCGCTTGGACGCAAGGCGTTCGTCATGTCGAGTTCCAGCAAGATTCGATCACGCAGCGCGAGTGCCGCGAGCGCATCCCGCAGTTGCTCCCACGTGAGCGTGGTCTTGTCCGTCTCGCGCAAATGAGCCGGAGGGCTGATCTTGCGCGCAGGATCTTTCGTGAGGAAATCCTGTTCGACCGCCTCAGCAAAGATATCCTTCATATACGCCTTGATCTGTAGCACCCTGTCCTTCGAACGCGTGACGCCCAGCTTGTTGAGGTGCACTTGCAATGTGAACCGGTCGAAGTTCTCCAGAGGGGTGCCATCGAATGGATCGATGAGATCCTTCTGGATGATCAGCTTTTTGACTTTGGCAGTTTCGGGTCTCCACTTGGCCTCTTTCAAAGGGAAGAAGCGATTGCGGACGAACCACCCGAAGGTGACCCCGCCATCGTTCATGACACGGCCTGCCGGAGTCTGGCCGTTCTGTTTTGAGATCTCCTGTTCCAGTCGCTCCCTGGCCCGAAATTTTGTGAGCTGAGATTTCTGGCCGAGGATTACTTGAACTGTATCGATCTTCTGTTCGTTTTTGATCGGATTGAGCACCGTTCTGCGGTAGTATCCGTACCACTTCTTGCCCCGCAGTCTGACCCAACCCCTTTGGTGCGATGTTCCCATCCGTTCCTCATTCTTCTGTGGGGGAACAAGTGGGTGTCGCTATTCTACGGCTAGATCTGTTCCGGCGAGCTGCGGAAAATCGCTCCTGCTCCGCAATGAACTCCTCAATCTTGCTTGCCCGGTAGCGGAGAATTCCGGACCGACCCGGCCCCTCGCCAAATCGGATCACCGGCAACAAGGGCATCTTCCTCGATGAGTGATCCCACACCCAATCAATCGAGGTGTTCAACCACTTGGCGACCTGTTCCGGAGTCAATAAGGGGTCGTAGCCAAGGCTCTCTTTATTGTTTTCGACGATCTTCAATTCGGCTGGCATGATCGAAACTCCTAAACGAACAGAAACGGCCTGGACAGAGTCGTTCCGCAGCAGGCTTGAACCGCAAGGGCGAGTCCACTCAGACGGAAAGCAGCTTCCGCACAGAGCGGTCGAAGACGTGATCGGCGACTGTCGAGGGCACTCTAGGACAGCACGCGGCCTTCACGGCGTTGATTGCGGCATTCGGCTGGTTTCGCTTGGAACTCATGGGGCTCTTCTTAAGCCGGATTGCTCCACATGTCAAAACTCATTATTGGAAAAGGAGAGGGAGTCCACGGTGACATGCGTGCCTGCTTTCAGGGCGACTTAAAGTCGCGACATTCAAGGGAGAAATGTCGGAAGGGGCCTTGTGCAAGCTTTGCAATAAGTTAACTTCGGGAGCTGCGAGCAACTGCTGATGAGAGCCACAGGCTCAGCGTACCCGGCACCGAGAAGGGGTGGAGGAATTGCAGACAGCCAAGACTTGCTACCGATTGCAATTTGGCTGGAAAGTGCGCATTGCGAATGGCCTTTTGCAATTGCAATCGACTCCCTGATCGATGAGCATGTTATGTGCTTATTTTCAACGTATTAGCGCGATAGGCTTGTATCCATACAACACAATACGCTTGTAGGTGCTCGGCATGATATGCTTGTATTCGTACAGCAGAAAATGCTTGCAATCATGCGCCGAGACTAGTCACCCCATGCCCCCACCAAACGAAAAGTTGGCTGAATCTCTTGCTCTCCTTCAAGGACTACAGAAGGGCGGGCGACGTGTGTTCAAGTCGGACGATCTGAGCCGCACGCATCGGGAACGGCTGTTACAGAACGGGTTCCTGCAGGAAGTGATGAAGGGCTGGCTTATCTCTTCCAGTCCGAGCGCGCGCGCCGACGACAGCACACCATGGTATGCCTCATTCTGGGAATTCTGCGCACGATATTGCAGCGATCGCTTTGAAGACCAGTGGCATTTGTCCCCCGAGCAGTCGCTTCTTTTGCATGCGGAAAACACCGTGATCCCGACACAGGCGGTGGTGTACAGCCCCAAGGGCACGAACCACACGATTGAACTGCTGTTCGGAACGTCACTGTACGACTTGAAACAGGCCGATATGCCGGCAGCGGCGGATGTCTCGGTCAGGAACGGACTGCGTCTGTTTTCCCCGGCGGCGGCCGTCGTGAAAGTACCCGAGGCGTTCTTTAGCCGCTACCCCATAGAGACTCAAGTTGCGCTATCAAGTGTGGCAGATGCCTCCGACATTCTGCGCCACCTTCTCGATGGGAGTCGCACCGTGAAGGCTGGGCAGATCGCGGGTGCATTCCGCCGTATCGGCAGACCCGAAATTGCGGACGAGATCGTCTCCACGATGAAGCGCGCCGACTACGCTGTGCGTGAATCCGATCCCTTCGCACCGGAGCAAACCTTCGGCGCCCTGCCCGCGGCCGTGTCGCCCATTGTCGGCCGCATTCAGGCGATGTGGGCGTCGATGCGGGACGTCATCATCGAGAAGTTCCCCAAAGCGCCCGGCCTCCCCAAAAACAGGGAGGAGTATCTCGGGTTCGTTGACGACATATACAAGAGTGATGCTTACCACTCGTTGTCGATCGAGGGTTACAGTGTGACGCCGGCATTGATCGACAGAGTACAGCGCGGCGACTGGGACCCGGATCATCATCATGCTGACCGCAAGAACCGTGACGCACTGGCGGCGCGCGGTTATTGGCAAGCATTCCAGAATGTAAAAGGATCGATCGCAGAAATCATCGCGGGTGCCAATGCCGGCGCGCTGGTTCGCCCCGCTCACAAGAACTGGTATGGCGAATTGTTCCAGCCATGTGTCGCCGCAGGCTTGATTCCGGCCAGCGCGCTGGCAGGCTACCGTAACGATGCTGTGTATCTACGGACCTCGCGCTATGTGCCGCCACGGTGGGAAGCGGTGCGCGATGCCATGCCGGCGTTGTTCGATCTGCTCGAACGCGAAGCCGAGCCCGGCGTGCGCGCAGTGCTGGGTCACTGGCTGTTTGGCTATATCCATCCCTACCCGGACGGGAATGGGCGCATGGCGCGATTTGTGATGAACGCGATGCTCGCCTCGGGTGGTTATCCCTGGACTGTGATTCGGGTGGAAGATCGTGACGCTTACCTTGCCGCACTGGACCGTGCCAGCATCGACGCAGACATCGCGCCGTTTACTACATTCATCGCCGATCGCGTGCGATGGTCGATGGAGCAGGCCATGCAGAGGATCCGAGGCGTGCGCTGAAGGATCGGTCCCGACGTGATCGTCAGGTATTTGGAGTGGATTTCTGAGCCTCTGCCTTTCTCCTCATGAGGTCGGCAATCTCATCATAGTGCCACGGACAGAAGTCATGTGCGTCGACTCCCACATCCATGGAGAGGGAGTTCGGGGCCTCCGGTAGGCGCCCGTGAGAATGGCCGTAGAGGTGCCATGATCCGCGATTGCTTCGATTCCAGACGCGCAGGGCGTAGTGACAAAGCACGATCACCTGGCCGTGGATCGAAACCTCGGCCAGATTGTCGAGCCAGGAAAACTCCTCTTTCAGCTTGCGAGCCTGTTTGTCGTGATTTCTGGGCAGGGCAAAGACCTTCTGACAGCGTATCCAGGCGACGGTATGCGACAACGCGTGCGGGGTTTCCCATACAGAAGTCGCCCAGAAAGTAGAGGATGTCATTCGTTTTCACCGACGCGTTAAGCCGATCGAGAATTGCTTGATCCATCTCTCCGACAGTCGAGAAGGGCCGGCTGCAAAAGCGGATGATGTTGGCGTGTCCGAGATGGAAATCGGCGGTGAACCAAGCGCTTGGCATAATCCGAGATTAAACAGAGACGTTCAGTTTCTGACACAATCTGCGGTGGACACGCTGAAGAACCGACTCGGGCACACGGATCGTCCGATATCCACGCTTACGCCTGGTTTCAGAGTGCCCCCAGACAATCACTCCCGGTTCATTCTCGAATATTCTTCGCACAGTCCTCTGGCTAAGCCTCCAAAGCTTTGAGATCTCGATAACCGAGTAGTGCTTTTGATTGGCGAGATCGTTCATCTAAGGAAAGGCCTCAGGACCCCCTCAGCCACCCGTGCCGCGGGGAAAACTAGCACGGGGTCTCCGAGGCCTCTCTTATTGTTCGCAACAGGGTGGCAATTTGTATCTGCTGAGCTGCGCAAATCATGGTTTTGGGCGGTAGGTGCTGGCCATGGTTCGGCACTGAAGGGCAAGAGGCTAGCCATTTGTGCGCTCCGCTCCGATATGAAATGAATTCATTTGAGCCACCAATACTTGCTTTCGGGCCGCACGAACTCTTCGATGGCTTCAGGAAGATCGGACAGTGGATCCAACAATTCGGCGTATTCCAGCGTCCATCCGACCACGTGCTGAATGTCAGTTTTCTGCGCGTCCGAGAGGTTTGACTGTGTCGTCTGTGTCTCCATGGCTTTGGCGAAGTCTCGCAGGCGAGCCGCTTCCTCCCAGTTTCCGATGAGTTCGGCGACGAGTTCAGCTTTCCTCTTCTGCTCCTCTGCTTTCTGCTGCGCCTCTTCTTGCTCCTTTCGTTCCTCCTCCCCGCGGCGCTCCCGTTCTTCTGTCTCTTGTCGGTTTTTCTTGATGGCTGCCGCGGCGACGCGAAGGCCAACAATGAAGTCTCCAAGGCAATTCTCTACTCGTTGATACTTTCCGTCTGCCCACGTGCGCCGGATTGGTCCCATGTAGAGGGGAAGATTGTCGACCTGCAACTGGAGCCTGCCGGTAAGCTTGTAGTCGTGTCTGGGCGCGGACCAGGGGTGTTTCGCTTCCGCGGGAGTCAGAACATGGGGCACGCTGTCGGTGACTTCAGACACTGAGAACCTTACACCTTCATCGTCGATAGTCACGGCTAGAGATGCGCTATCCGCCTTTGGCCAGGACGCTTGCTGTCCCCGCGCTTCAAGCGCCAGAAGGAGCGCGTTCAGGACCTTGAGAGCACGCGGCAGTTGCTCTCCCGACACAAGGATGTGCGGCAACGCGCCGTTCTTGGATATGACTAGCCCACGCTGGTTAAGCTTCCCAGGAGCAAGGAGTTTTTCCGACTTCAGTGCCAAAGCGTGTGATAGCTCATTCGGTATTGCGACCTCTGGTGCGGCCTGTCGCGTCAGTTCCTCGAATTCTGGATGAAGTTTCTCTCTGATGTAGATATCCAGAAACTCCACGCCTTCCTTTGAGTTGGGCAATTGGGGCCGGTTGGCCCTGTAGCCTGTTTCCTTTCTGCGCCAATATCCAACAGGAGGAACAGGGATGTTGTGTTTCCGGCAGATCTTTGCCAGGCCAACGTCGGACATGCCGAATTCCTTGGCAAGTGTCCGCATGGGAGTCCCCCTTATTTTTTCGTACAGCTCAGCGCGTGTCAGGCGAATTCTTGTGGACGTCATTCCTCTTGTCGTGCTGGGCAGGCATAGTTCCTACTTCATGTTTCGCGAAGAACCTCACAATTTGTATCAATCTCTTGTCACTACAAGACTCTGGCCGCCACCGTGCTTGGAAAGCTGAAAAGCAACGCTACAGCGCTAGGAGCCTGTTGAAAATACCCTTCGCGCGGCGTGTGGATCATTCAAAGAAGCGCACGCTCACGGTGGGTTTTGTTGTTGCGACTCCGATTCTGCCCGCGATGTCCGACTAACCCAACCGAAGTTTGGATCCGTCGCTTCTTTCACGCGCTCTGCGCCCGCAGTTTCGGGATACGGATCAGGTTGAAGGCGGCGCAGCTGAACACGAACAACCAATCCACCTTCGCCAGTCCCCGTAGTTTCACTTTCTTCAGGGGCCCGATCTGCTTCAGCCAGCCGAACGGCTTCTCCACCAACCAACGTTTGCGTAAACTGATCGCATACCCCTCATGTCGGCTGGTGCGTTGGTCGATGGCGCCGTTCTGTCGCCGGGCTACGTGCGGCGTCACCCCCAATTCCCGCACCGTGTCGACGAAATCTCGCGTGTCATACGCCTTGTCTGCTCCGGCCGTGATCCGACCGCTTCGTTTCCGGGTCAACTCGTGCAACATTAATAAAGCCGCATCGCGCTCCGCCGTGCCGTCGGCCTGCGTAGTCATGGCCGCTGCGATCAACCCATTCCGGTTCTCCACCAAGGTGTGGCCCAGATAACTGAGCTTGGCTTCCTGGCCTGCCGACTTCTTATAAAGCCGCGCTTCGGGGTCGGTGCGCGAAGCGTGGGTCTGGTTGCGGCGCGGCTCGCCGTGAAAATCTCCTCCGCTCCCCGACCCGCTGTCGTCCTTGCGGCGAAAACTCTTCTGCCCCGCCCAGGCCTCGATCAGCGTGCCATCCACCGTGAAATGCTCATCCGACATCAGCCCTGCCGCCTGCTCTTTCACCTGCGCAAAGAACTTTTGCGCCAGATCTTGATTCAACAGCCGGTCGCGGTTCTTGCTGAACACCGCGTGGTTCCACACCGCGTCGTCGATCTCCAAGCCCACAAACCAGCGAAACAGCAAGTTGTAGTCGAGCTGCTCCATCAACAGCCGCTCGCTGCGCACCGAATAAAACACCTGCAGCAGCAGCGCCCGCAGTAACCGCTCCGGCGCAATCGACGAGCAGTCCCACTTGCGAATACAGCCCGTCAAACTCCTTCGACATCCCCGCCAAGACCGCCTCCACCAGCTTCCTCACCCCGCGTAGCGGATGATCCGCTGGAATCCGGTCTTCCAATGCCACATAGCTGAACATCCCCGTTTGCAGTTGCTGATCGTCTCCGCGCATCTCTGCTTCTTACCACACCGCAGCCCTGGAGGGGCAGTGGTTTTTCAACAACCTCCTAGGGTGTAGGAACGTCGCAGCGCCGCCGATCATCTTTTCCGACCCTGGACCGGCCATGTTCCCGGCGGGCTCGAGAAATGCCGAAGTATCCATAACGCGGAACCAAGTCTTACCAACACCGGGGGCAGGAAGACTGAATGCCACATCACCCGACCATGCGTTGTAGGCAATACAGATGGTGCCGCTTGGATCCAGAAAGGTGCTGCCATCGATGACCCAGGCAATCGCATGATTGTCGGGGTTATCAAAGTAGGCGGCGTCGGCAGCGCCGCCATCCGGACGAAACCATTTCAGCTGGGCGGTAGTATAAAAATCCACGGGACGAAGCGCGGGATGGGCCTGTCGAAACGCCAGCAGGCGTTTAGCAAAAGTCATGAAGGCCTTCTGCTGGCCGCCGAGTTGATAGTTGAGCCAGTTGAAGGACGTATCCAGGTTGTAAGGATTGTTATTGCCATTAAGCGAGCGTAAAAACTCATCTCCGCCGGTGATCATTGGAGTGCCGGCGCTCAGCAGCAGTAGCGCAAGCCCATTGCGGGCAGCCTTGCGCTGGTCGGCTTGATTTCCGCCCTGGTCCCAACTGATGTTGTCGTCACTTCCGCCGTCGGACGGGCCCGCTGGAAAAGGCTGGTTATTGTTCTTGCTGTTAAAACGGTAGAGATCCGCCAGCGTGAAGCCATCATGAGCTACGAGGAAGTTGATCGAGTTCCAGGGGCGGCGTCCATTGCTTTGGAACAGGTTGGCCGACCCTGAGAATCGCGTGGCCAATTGTCCGGTGGTGAAAGAATCGACTCCCAACTTGTTTTGACTGCGGCGCACATCGTCCCGATAGGCGCCGTTCCACTCAGACCAGCCGGATGGAAAGTTACCAAGCTGATAAGTCCCGTCTCCCACGCCCCAGGGCTCGGCGATTAAGTCGATACCTGGTCCTCCGTCTGCCGGCCTAGGAGATAAATCGCGGGCTATGCGATTGAGAGCTGTGACAGGCGCAAGTTTGTCGAAAGCAAAACATCCGTGTTCGCAAGTGTCGCCGAGGACGGCAGCAAGATCGAAGCGAAAGCCATCGACACCCAGTTCGTCGCGCCACCAGGCAAGCGAGTCTACGATCAGGTCCTGTGCTACCGGGTTGGCAGTGTTGTAGTCGCCGCCTACCCCGGTCTTGTCGAAAGAGAACTGATGATCTAGGGTCAGCGCGTAGTACGTCGGGTTATCGAGGCCGCGCCAGGAGAGCAGGTTGTAGGTGCGCTTGTCATCGGAGTGATACGCATAACCTTCGCCGGTGTGGTTGTAGACCACGTCCACAAATACTTTGAGCCCAACGTCGTGGAAGGCTTTCGCCATGGCTCTGAACTCGCGGGTCGGCCCACCGGGCGACTTGTCGGAGGAGTATCGGCGGTCAGGTGCGAAGTAGTTCAGCGTCGAATAGCCCCAGTAGTTGTCGCCGTCGGGACTATGCGGATCAAGACCATTCGCGTCGTTCTGAGTTTCCTGAACCGGAAGAAGTTCGACGGCAGTGATGCCCAGACTCTTGAGAGCGGAAGCTTTCGCGGCGGCGCCGGCGTAAGTGCCTCGGATCGACGCGGGGATGCTCGCGTCCGATTCGGTGAGGCCGCGCACGTGAACCTCGTAGACGATGTCATCCTTGAGCGGGCGCGATGGTTTTGAGCCAACGGTCCCCGTCAAAGTTCCGAGGACGATTCCTTTGGGCGCTTCCCGTCCGGTGTCGCGCAGAAAGTGATCGGGACCCGAAGCGTAAATGCTGCCGTCGCGCTGCGATGGCGTGACGGGATCATGGCTCAGCTCGCACGCGTAAGGATCGTAAAGAAGCTTATTGGGATTGAATCGGTTGCCGTCGGCATCCACGTCACTCTGGAAGCCGTCTTGGCTGCCTTTAGTCCATGAAGGATCAAATGTCCAGTTGGGTCCCCAGGCGCGGTATCCGTAGTAAATAGTGCCGGAAATGCCGAACTCCCCGCGAATGCGCGCCAGCGGCACTGTAGTAGACCAAACCGAGGTTGAGGAGTCCAGATCGAGTAAAAGGTGTGCGACCTCATCGGCGCCGGTTGCTTTCGCATAGAGGTACAGCTCGATGCGAGTAGCGCGCGATGAGTAAACCCGAAAGGTTAGCTGTGAGCCGGTGGGATCGAATCGAGCGCCAAGAGTTAAGCGATCGATCTGTGCGAACGAGAAGACTTCGGCCAGGAAAATGAGCAGAATAGGCAGGAAAATTGATTCGCGCGGGACGATTGCCCGACGAAGCCGGGTAACCTGAGTCGTGAGGTCAACTGGGCCTAAGCGAATTTGGCAAGATTTCTGTTTCATGGATAAACTCCAGCTGTAGTTTCTCGTAAGTACAGTCGTACCTGAAGAATATCAAGCGATTAAGCCAGCAGTGCTTGTTCTGTTACGATTTCCAAACGGGCAGAGCGGGGCTTCGGCGCGCAAGCGGCATGAAGTACTCTGTAGTCGATGTTGTTTATCCACAATTAAGTGCGAATTTGGTTCGTAGGTCACAGATATCCGCGGAAACGATCCCGTAGTCTGACCAAGATCAGGCCCCGACCAGAAGACAAATTTCTAAAGTAAGGAGATAGAAGTTATGCCACTTCCATTTCAAGGAACCGCGTCGCCTCTCACCAGCGATGGCCTGGCCGCGGTTGCCAGCGGTTTGGGCGTGCATGCACCCGAGGTTTGGGCAATCCTGGCAGTCGAAACCAAAGGCTGCGGGTATCTGCCGGATCGCCGGCCTGAGATTCTTTACGAACGCCACATTTTTCGCCGCCTCACTCGAGGACAGTTCGACGACGGCGACATTAGCGACCCTTCCCCGGGCGGTTACGGACCAACCGGCGCCCACCAGTACGATCGTCTGGCTGCAGCAATCTCCAAGGACCGAGTTGCGGCGCTGCAGAGCGCGTCCTGGGGCCTCGGCCAGATCATGGGAGAACATTTCGCCGAGGCGGGATTTAAGAATGTCGAAGACATGGTTGCGGCCATGGTGCAGTCGGAAGATGCGCAACTGGCCGCCATGGGCAATTTTCTTGTCGCCAGCAGGCTGCGGGCCGCGCTGCAGGCCCACGACTGGACCACCTTTGCTCGCGGTTACAACGGATCCAACTTCGTCATCAATCGCTACGATGTGCGGTTGAATGGCGAGTTCCAAAAATTTTCGGCGGGCGCACTGCCGGACCTGAGCGTCCGCGCTTCCCAACTATATCTGACCTATCTTGGCTTTCACCCGGGACCGGTTGATGGCGTTGCCGGGGAGCGCACACTTGCGGCGTTGGCGCAGTTCCAGGCTCGGAGCGGAGGACAGCAAACAAATTCCTTGGACGATAATACGGTCGCCGGACTGCGAGACGCCTTGCCGCCGCTGGGAGATATGCTTTCCGCGGCGTGATCGTTGGGGCGACTCTAAGTAAGTGGTTTCGCGCGGATAGGACGATGAACGTTTGGGTTCACATTCTTCAGATTATGGGGTGCGATCCCCGCTCACAATGCTAGGCTGTTTCAGTGAGCGGAATGTTGTGTCACAAGAAGGAATTGTCCCTGGGGAATCGCCCGCGCTTCGATTGTCCTGCTAGCCGTCGCAATGCTGGCTCCCGCAGCCGGCAGTGCTGCCGCGGCGGGCAAGGGCACAAAAGCATGGTCCGTCAATTGGCAACCGGCACGGTTGGTTAACGGCTCGCCGGTGGTGCTTCGTGTTACGGCGCCGACGCAGCTGGATTCGTTGCGCGGCAGCTTTCTCGCCCACGAGATATTCTTCTCCTTCGATCCCAAAACCAGAACCTGGTACGGGATCGCGGGCGTTAGCCTGGAAACGAAGGCCGGGAGCTATACGCTCCAGCTTACTGGTGCCACCAAAGCCGGGAAAGAAGTTTCGTTTCAGCGCGTCCTAGCCGTTCGGCGGGCGACTTACCCCAGCGTTTCCGTGACCGTCTCCAAAAAGTTTACCGAGCCTAACGCCGAGCAGTTGCAGAAGATCAATCAGGACAAAGCGATCAAAACAGATGTTTTCCGGAAGATGAGTCCGGAGCGCGAGTGGTCTGGCGACTTTGCCGCGCCGGCGGAAGCGCGCATCTCCGACGTTTTCGGCACCCGGCGAGTGTTCAACGGCAAAGTGCAGAGCACGCACCAGGGCCTTGACTACGCCGTTCCGGCGGGGACGCCGGTTACTGCAGTCAACGCCGGAACCGTGCTGCTGGCCGGCCCCTTGTACTTCGAGGGCAATTGCGTTGTCCTCGATCACGGACAAGGCTTGCTCACGCTCTACCTGCATCTTTCAGAGTTCAAGGTCAAAGAAGGCGACCACGTGACCCGAGGCCAGCAACTCGGACTGAGCGGCGGCACCGGCCGGGCGACTGGCCCTCATCTCCATGTTGCCGTGCGCTGGGAGGGGGTTTATTTGAATCCGGCCACGCTGCTGACGCTGCGTCTGCCTTGAATGAGTTCTTCCGCGTGAGCGAAGCCAGCTTGCGGACGAAGGCGTCCGCCGCTAGGCGAGCTTTTTCCCGGGACGCCGGCCATCACTCTCCGGCTTGGCGGTTTCGCGCAGGTCCAAATTCCGCACCAGGCGGTGGAGATAGTTGACATGCACCCCGAGGATCCGCGCCGCTTCGGTGAAATTGCCCTGAGTTTGCTCCAGAGCATGGCGGATCAGCTGCTTCTTCAGTTCTTTGACGGCACTGTGGTACTTCGCCGTTGCGACCCCCGGGGGAAGATCTTTCTCCAGGATCGATTCGGGAAGGTCCTCGGGTTGGACCGCTTCCGACTGGCATAGGACCAGCGCGCGTTCCAATGCGTTCTCCAGTTCACGCACGTTTCCCGGCCAGTCGTAATTCACCAAATGCGCCATGGCATCCGGGGATATTTTCTTGGGCTTCACTTTGCACTTCTTGCTGTACTTGAGGACGAAATAATCGGCCAGGGTTGAGATATCTTCCCGATGTTCACGCAGCGGAGGCATGACCAGCGATACGACATTGAGGCGGTAGTAGAGGTCCAGGCGGAATTTGCCCTCCTTCACCGCGCTCTCGAGGTTCTTGTTGGTGGCCGCGATCAGCCGAATATCCACCGAAATCGGGCGTGTGCCGCCCACCCGCTCAAACTCGCGTTCCTGCAGCACTCGCAATAGTTTTACTTGCAGCGCCGGCGCGAGTTCTCCGATCTCATCCAGGAAGACGACGCCGCCATTGGCCACTTCGAACTTCCCCTTCTTTTGTGAGACCGCATCGGTGAACGCGCCCCGCTCGTGGCCAAACAACTCGCTCTCCAGCAAACCCTCGGGTATGGCCGCACAGTTGATGGCCATAAATTGCTTGCTGGAGCGCGGACTGTTGCGGTGAATCGCCCGCGCCGCCAGCTCTTTTCCGGTTCCACTTTCGCCTTCGATCAGCACGGTGGAGTCCTTGGGAGCAACTCGCGACAGGAATTGGTAAACCTCCTTCATCCTGGTGCTCTCCCCCACCATGTTGTGTTCCAGATTGATTTCCGTAGTCAGACGCAGATTTTCCTGCTCCAGCCACTGCAGGCGGCGGGCGTTTTCCAGCGCTACTGCGGAAATGCCGGCGATGGCAGCCACCAATTGCAGGTGGCCATCGTCGAAGCGCACGGCGGGATCGCTGGTGTCGAGGTAAATACAGCCGGTCACTTTCTGGAACAACGTCAACGGCACACAAAGCAGCGAGCGGACGCTGGCGTTCACGATGCTCTCGACCCGGTTAAGGCCTCCGCTGCCCGCCACATCTGAACCCAGAACGGCGACGCCTTGTTCGATCACCTGGCGAGTAATGGTGCGGCTAATGCGCACCGGCTGCGCGGTTGCCGGCAGCCGATTGCGTGCGAATACCGAGCCGAACTGTCCGTCAGCGGTGCCGTCCAACAGAATCGCCCCGCGTTCGGCTGGAGCTATTTCGAAGATGAGGTCGAGAATCTGCTCCTGCAAGTGTTCCAGGTCGCGTATCGCGTGAACCATGCGGCTGATCTTGAGCAGAGCGTTCAGGTTCTGCTCCACACGCGAAGACGAAGGCAACTCTTTTAGAATGCGTTCCGGTTGGAGGTAGAGCACATCCTGCGGGCGCAGTTGAGCGGTCGCATGCGTCAAATTGTCTTCGAACTCTACTCCATTCTCCGCTGGTTCATCCGCGTCCTCACGCAGAAGGAAAACGAATACTGAGTCGCCGATAGAAATCTGATCTCCGTGCCGCAGCGGGCTTTCTTTGATGGCCGTACCATTGACGAACGTCCCATTGCGGCTATCGAGATCGCGGATCTTATACTCGGTCCCGTTACAGCTGAGGATGCAGTGCCGGCGCGAAAGCGAAGGATCGCTGATCGCCAGCCCGTTGGATGAGTCCCTTCCGACCGGGATTTCTTTGCCGGAAAGGACCACGGTTGAGTCTTTCAAAGGTCCGGAAACTACCAGTAATCTTGGGTTCACACCGATTCCCCCGCGTGCAGCCTTTTAGCATACTTAGCCCGTTTATGCATTCCTTTGTTTGAGAGTGTTTTGGCCCTATCCGAATGGATAGAGTGCGTATCTTTTCGGATAGGCCATCCGCTTGGAAGAACGGTTTTGGGCCGCTCGCCCGGAGATTAAGAAGAACAAACGGAATCAATGTTTTACGCCAGATTTGACGGTTGGGATCGACTTGCTTGCCTAGTGGCTAGCTACGTGCAGTCTATGATCGCGCACTTGTCTTGGCAAAAGCGACGGGGGAAGCGCTTTCAGCAGTCCTGCCAGGAGGGTGCCTATCGGGAACCTGGAGACCCCCTCATCAGGTTCCCGATTGACTTTTAGTCGCAACCTGGAACTCGACGGCTGAGAACCGAGAACTGAATTTCAGTCTAGCGAAGGTTTACAGTAAGCGCCGCTCTCGCTCTTCCAATTTGTGACTAACCTAGAAGTTCCCGCGCCACGCCCACAGTTTGCGGGTGCGACGACTCATCTTCCACCGCAACTCCGTCACGGAAGGCCACAACCCTGCCCGAGATGGCTGGGATGCGCTCGCCCGGCACCAGAATTCCAACTAGATTCAGAGGGTCAGCCGCCGAGAGCGTAATGGACTCTCCAGCCGGAGGAAGCCTGCGGGTTGCGCGCAGTGACTCCACCGCTAAGGGAAGAGCGAACTGCTCACCCAGAAACCCATCTACGAAGCGGCCGCCGCGAATCTCGCCGCGATCTTCCAGCCGCCGGAATGCCATCTGCATTTCGCGCCACTTGGGCAGATTGGTTTCGCGCGCCAGCAGATCGCGGAACACCACGCCGTAACGCTTGAGCAACATCCAGCAGGTGGCCTCCACGGTGCGGTTGCGATCGGCAGCCGGATCGGTGTAAAGCAGCGCCCAGCGCCCGGAGCTGTGCCTGGGCCGTGCGGTGCGCCCGCTGCCTTGTCCGGCGCGGCGCTTGGGATCGATCAGGGAGCGTAAGTTGTCGAAGCCGTCGGCTGTGACTACTCCGCCCGCGACCAGCTCCCATAGTGCGGTCTCGACCTCAGCCTTCAGCTTGCCAGTACCGCGGACAATGTCCGCGAAGAACGAAGCCCCGCGCTGCCGCAGGAACTCCAGGACTTGCCGCGCGCCCTCGCTCAGGCCGCGCGCCTGCGGTTCGCCGGTGGCGGGGTTGTGTGGCGTCATCCAATCGGACTCTTCGCGAACGAAGAATGTGATGGGCGCAACGCTGGTCGGAATCACGCGCCGCTTGCCCGCCGCCGTATCTTCCAGGGTCGCCGGATGCGGAGACAATCGCCCCCATCCCACGGCGCCCGTAAGACACAATTGGTCGAGCCACTTGGGATCGTAGTTTTCGATGCGCCGCCCGAGAATGTGGCGCTCCCACGCGTTGGCCGGAATCTCGAAGCCTTGCAACTGACGCAGCACCTCAAGCGTGGCGCGTTCGCCCTGGACTTGCGTTCCCGGGGCGGCATGCTGCCAGCGCAACAGCCAGCGCATGAACTGCGCCGCAGTCACAGGCTCAATCTGTTTGCGCAGCGTTGCGACCGTCAGCCGATGAATGCGAGCCAGCAACCGCCGCTCGCACCACTCGTGTTGCGGTGGTTCGTGTGGAGCGGGCACTCCTGCCCGCGATCCCTCGTCCGTGAACTTTCCACGAAGAATTGCTCCGCTAGCCTCCATGCGAAGCAAAGCGCCTTCGATCTCGCTAGGCGAAAGCCCAAGAATCTCTCCCAGTTCATCGGAAGTAGTCGGCCCCAGACAAGACATCCATCCTGTGACCATAGCCAGGAGTGCATCGTCGCGTGAGGGAACTGCACTCTCAAGTTCAGGCAGGCTTTCCTGGAACTCTGCGGCAGGGAAAATGCTAAGAAAGGCCTTGGCCCGCTCCGCCGACACCCAATAAGGCCGACCGTCGAGTGCAGCAACACTCGCGCGGTGCTCCTCCACCAACCTGTGAAACCAAGGAGTCCAAACACTGCTCACGTGGGGACGCCCGCCTTCGGCCGTCTCGCGAGGCGAAGCCGAGGTCTGTTCTGTAAAAGCTGCAGAGCCCCAACGACCAGTTCCCCGCTGCCGAGCTTCGCTCGATGGGACAGCCGAAGGCTGTCCCCACATTGGCAGCGCAACCAGCGTATGCAACACATCATGCAGCTCATCCGCATCACGCACATCCGGCCAAGCTTCTTCGCGGACCTGCGCAATTGCCGCTGGATCGAGCTTGCCCACCTCCTCCAGCACTGAGTCCGGCAAGATCCGCCGCATCTCCACGGCCCGCGCCCGCCGCTCCTCGAGCGGAGCGTCGTCCAGAAACGCGTAAGGATTCGCGTTCAGAATCTCATGGGAGAACTGCGAGGGCACGGGCGTATCGACCGCAACGCAGCGGATCCGCCCTTCTTCGATGCCGCGCAGCAGGTTTTGCAGTCCTTCGAGATCCATCGCCTCGGTGAGCACGTCCTTCATCACCTCGGCCACCAGCGGATGATCGGGGATTTGAATATCGCCCACGATATTTTCCTGGCACGCGGCCACATCGGGGAAGACCGAAGCCAGCAGATCGTCGGAGCGCATGCGCTGAATTTGCGGCGGAACCTTCTTGCCTCCCTGAAAACGCAGCAGAGCCAGCGCCCGATTGGCGTCCCAGCGCCAGCGGGTTCCAAAGATGGGCGAGGCCAGCGCCGCCTGCTCCAGAATCGGTTGCACGGTGTCTGCGTTCAGGAAATGAAAAACATCCGCCAGCGGGAAGCTGTGCTGCTCCGCCAGGGCGATGTTCAGGCCATTGTCGGTAGCGGCGGCCTGCAGCTCGAAATTAAAGCCGCGGCAAAAGCGCTTACGCAACGCCAGCCCCCAGGCTTTGTTTATGCGCCCGCCGAAAGGAGCGTGAATGATGAGCTGCATACCGCCGCCTTCGTCGAAGAAGCGTTCCGCGATAATGGTGTCCTGCGTGGGCACCGCGCCCAGCACGGCGCGGCCTTGCAGGATGTACTCAATCGCCTGCTCGGCGCCGGCGTCGTCCAGGCCGCATTCTTCTTTGAGCCACGCCACGGTCTCTGCGACTGCGGGCTGATTTTGTGAAACTCCAACCGGGGAGACATTCGCCACCCGGTCACTGATCTCCTGCCGCAAACTTGCCAGCTCGAATGAGAGTTCCTGGGTGCGAGCCGGCGCTTCGCCCAACCAGAAAGGAATGCTGGGAGCCGCGCCGTGCGCATCTTCCACCAGAACCCGGCCCGACTTGCCCTCCACGCGGTGGATGCGCCAAGAGGTATTGCCGAGCAACATGATGTCACCGGCATTGCTCTCGATCGCGTAGTCCTCATCGACCGTGCCGACAACAATTCCATCCGGCTGAGCGACCACGGTGAACAGCGCAGTTTCCGGGATCGCTCCACCGCTGGTAATCGCAGCCAACCGGCTGCCTCGCCGGGCGCGGAGTTTGTGGTTCACGCGGTCACGATGCACGTAAGCACCGTAACGCCCGCGGCGTGAGGCAATCCCTTCGGAGAGCATTTCAAGTACGGCATCGTAGGTTGCGCGGGAAAGGTTGCGATAGGGATAAGCACGCTTTACCAGGCTAAATAGTTCATCCTCGTCCCAACCGCTATCACTGGTAGCGCCGGCGTCCTCGCCGGCTGTCGCAAGGGCATCCTGCCCTCGCTCCGGCGCGCGAAGCGCCGGGTCGTCTAAAGCATCCTCTCGGAGACGAGGATCGCGCGGGCGTGACGCCCCCTCGACAACCGGCGAGACGCCGGCGCTACGGCCTGCGGCACAAATCGCTACAATCTGCTGCGCCAAAATATCCAGCGGAGATTCCGGAACCATCAGGCGGTCAAGTTCTCCTTGCCGGATCGCCCGCACCAGTGCTGCGCATTCCAGCAGTTCATCGCGAGTGGTGACGAACAGGCGTCCCTTCGGGACCGCTCCACGCCAGTGGCCGGAACGACCTACGCGCTGCAGAGCAGCGGCAATGGCTCGCGGCGAGCTGATCTGAGCCACCAGGTCCACGGTGCCGATATCGATGCCCAGCTCCAAAGAGGCCGTTGCCACCAGCACTTTGATCTGGCCTTCTTTGAGCTTCTTCTCCGCTATGAGCCGGAGCTTGCGCGAGAGGCTGCCGTGGTGAGCAGCGACATTCTCCTCGCCAAGACGCTCGCCCAGGTGGTGAGACACGCGCTCCGCCAGGCGCCGGGTGTTGACGAAAACCAGCGTCGAGCGATGCTGCTCGACCAACGCTGTCAGCCGGTCGTAGATTTCGTCCCACATTTCGTTGGTGGCGATAGCGCCAAGCTGGCTGGCCGGAACTTCGACGGCAAGATCGAGCTTGCGCGCATGACCGATGTTGACGATCACGGGGTCAGGGCGGTCGTTGCCAGTGAGAAAGTGTGCGACCACGTCGATAGGCTTCTGCGTCGCCGAAAGTCCGATACGCATGAGACCAGAACTGCTTTGAAAGGGCACAGCTTCAGCTGTGCCGAACCCTGCTTTCCCCTCCCGCACCAATACTTCCAAGCGCTCCAGCGAAAGCGACAAATGCGCTCCGCGCTTGTCATCCGCCACGGCATGAATTTCATCGACGATCACAGTCTCAACGCTGCGCAGAATCTTGCGGCTGCTTTCGGCCGTGAGCAGAATGTAAAGTGATTCGGGCGTAGTCACCAGAATGTGCGGAGGCCGCTTCAGCATTGCGCGCCGCTCGTGCATCAGGGTGTCGCCGGTGCGCACGGCCGTGCGAATTTCCGGCATCAGCATTCCGCGCTCACCCGCCATCCGCAGGATCTCGCCCAGCGGGACTTCAAGGTTCTTCTGAATGTCGTTGCCGAGGGCTTTTAGCGGAGAGACGTAGAGCACTTCGGTGCGGTCCTGGAGTTCTCCGGCCAACGCCTTGCGCACCAGCCGGTCGATGCAGGCGAGAAAGGCCGCGAGCGTCTTGCCGGAGCCGGTGGGCGCGGAGATCAGCGTCGTACGCCCAGCCAGAATGTGCGGCCAGCCTTGCTCCTGCGGCTCGGTGGGGGTCTCAAATTTGCGGACGAACCACTCCGCCACGAGAGGATGGGCCCAGGCGAGAGCGGAGGGAGGGGAGAACATTTGCAGACTATTTTAGCGATGTTTCTGGATCTTCGCCAATCGTTCGCTCAACACGAACGGGGCTTGACAAGTAATAGCCCTGATAATACAAAAGCATTGTATGTTTGAATGTTCATACATTACATTAGGGAGTCTTGCCAATGACAATCGCCGAGGCAACATGGATCGCGACCGCGCTACTGCATCGGGAGAATGCTGACCGCGCCGTGCAGGATTTCTCAGTCGCGGAGATTAAGGAGAAGGCTAAGAAGGAGGGGCTGGTCGAGAGTTCCAGGTCTGGACTTTCGGTGCATGTATCCAAGCATTGTGTGGCGAACAAGTCGGCGGATCCCGCAACTCACCGGATGCTTTTCAAGACGGTAACCGGGCGTAGGCGGTTGTTTAGATTGGGAGACGAGGTGCATCCTGATCGAGTCAAAGGTAAGATTCGACCTGCGAAAGACGACCTTCCCGAGCCCTACCAGCCATTGGTGGATTGGTATGATTCCGTGTACTGCGGACGAACGGAATCGCAAACTTTGCCCACGCTCAAGCCGAGCACCGGAACCAAGGGCTCCGAATTTTCCGATAAGATCCTGCGTATTTTTGCTGGGAAAGTGACAGTCGATGCGACCGGAGCGGTCCCCATCCCGGAGTTCCTTCGGAAGGAGTTGAAAATTACCGGCGACACTTTGATCAGCGCCTATAGAGAAGGAAATCGTTTGATCTTGCAGCCGATCAATGAGGATTTCATTCGTGGACTGCGAGGCAGCTTGAAGGGAACCACTTCGCTAGTCGAAGATCGTGAGCGCGAACATCGAATAGAGAAAGACAGGTCTTGAAAGCGAGTGCGAGCTATGTGCTCGACGCCAGCGCGATGCTGAATTTCATGGCTGGTGGCGCTGCAAGCGGGCAGGTTACCCGACTTTTTGAAAATGCAGCCCGGCACGGCCGCCCTTTGCTGGCGTCGATGTTGAACTGGGGGGAGGCCTTCTACATCTCATGGCAACGCAATGGCGAAGAGGCCGCGCAAAGCCAGCTAGCGAACCTAACCCGACTTTCGCTGGAACTGGTCCCAGTCGATCTTGCGTAGGTCGTCCTTGCCAGTGAACTCAAGGTGCGCCACAAGATTCCCTATGTAGACTGCATCGCTGCAGCTCTGGCCATCCAGCACGATGCCATCTTAGTGACTTCCGACCGCGACTTCGAGAAACTTGGCCGGCGCGTCGATGTGCTATGGCTTAAGCGGCCATGAGTATCAATTCCTCGGGCTAATCGCACGACCATGTCCGCGAGTGAATAAGCGATCAAGAAAATACGGGGAGCCTGTTTGGCTCCCCGTTCACGTCCGGAGTGCTGCAGCCCTACTTCATATTGCTGGCGGTGGTTGAATGAGAACCAAGGTCCAGAGCGTACTTCTTTCCGTGTAGCTGGATTTCGGCGATGGTCAGTTTGCCGTCCGCGTTCTTCTCGGTCACCGTGGCATCATTTTCAGCCGGCCGTTGCCGTTCCACCATGTGAGCCGGAGTTGTAAGCACTACAGAGTTGCCCTTAAGAACATTGAGTTGAACATCTGGACCGCTGCCTTCCCACTGCAGTTTGTAGGATCCTGGCCGCAGTTGCTGGCCGCCAACGGTGACCGGATCGAACACGGTTAATGATCCCTTATCGGCCGCGAGAGCGCTGCTTGCCGCCAACACGGCCAGTCCCAACAACAAGCTCTTGAAAATGTTCAACGCTTTCATATGTCTCCCTTTCGTTCCCGAAATGCCGGGAAAAGTTTTGGGCGCGGCCTGACTCACCTTTTACGGAAGAACTTGCGTTTCTTCCAGAAAGGCCTAGAATGCTGCCTCGGGGTTAAACGAAAGAAGCCCAGGCCGCAAAGCCGCGTGCTCTCTGCTCGGGGGACTGTGTTCACCTAAGGCGCCAAACCAAGTGTGAAGACGGTCCCTTTAACCCCTGAAGATTTTTCAAGACGACTACATCTGTACGTCCCCGCCAGATACGCTGTGTCCAGCCGAAAAGTTCATCGCTGCAGAAATTCTCAACCTGCGACAATTCACCGGGCCTGCTCGGTCGGGGGGCCTTGACCACATTGCGAGCGCACCATAACAACCGTGCGATGAAAACTGCCATCCGCCGCGGAGCTCATTTCCTTGGACGTGGCTCGCAACCCGCTGTTAGCAGCCGCGAACAAGCTCTCCATTTTGCAAAACGGAGGCGCTTGTCCGTACCCTGTTAAGATTGGATGCTCGCAATCGTATGCGGGAAACAGTCAAAATGTCTAAAGCGCGCGCACAAAAAATTACACTTCTCTTGTTCGATGTCGACGGCGTCCTCACCGACGGAAAATTGTTCATTTTCCCTGCTCCCGCGGGAACTCAACAAACAACACAAGAACATGCCGCAAAACACGGCGGGCAGGGAGGTTTTGGGCTGTACAGTCAAAGTCTGATCGAGGCTAAGGGGTTTCACGCCCACGACGGCACTGCGATTTCACTGGCACGGCTAGCCGGCATCAAGACCGGGCTGGTAACAAAACGCATCTCCGAAACGGTCGCGCTTCGCGCTCGTGATTTGAAATTGGAGCATATCCACCAGGGCATTCAGGATAAGCGAAGCGTGGTGGAACAGATTCTGAAGCAGGAAGGATTGCGAGCCAGCCAAGCGGCTTTTGTGGGGGACGACGTGATCGACCTGCCCGCGATGCGCTGCTGCGGACTGGCGATTGCCGTAGCCAACGCCCGGCGCGAAGTGAAGCAGGAAGCCCATTACGTTACTCCCCACGCAGGTGGCGACGGCGCTCTGCGCGATGCGGTGGAGTACATCCTTAAGGCGCAAGGAAAATGGAAAACGGTGGTTGAGAAATATATCGGTGAACGTAGCACCGACAGTCAGTAGTTCTGAATACCGGCACTCAGCACTCTGCATTCAGTCATCCCAGGGATAGAGAAAATACGGACACGTTTGCGTCGACTGGAACGTATGGTTTTTACCTTGGGTTTTCTAGGAATTTTAGCGACTGAATGCAGAGTGCTGAATGCAGAGTGCTGATTTAAAACCCCACCGGTTGCCTGCTTGGGGCGTGCTCGGGTTGGCAGCCGGTGAGGTTACCGCGTCTCCCTACTCGCATTGAAGCTTTCAGGAGCATTTGTAGTAGTAGATTACCCTGAACCCCTGTAAATGTTTCATTTGAGCGTGTAAAGTTTTGTAAAACATGGAGATAGCTGCCGGACCGCTATTGCGGGATCGCGGGCGGCTTGGACGCCATGAGTTGCGCGAAACGAGGGTCCTTGCGCAGTTCGCTGAACTCCGAGTCTTTGTACACGTCGTCGATCGGCTTGTAACCCTCCTCCATGGCGCGGCGCAAGTGTTCCAGAGCGCGGTCGGGCACTCCGGCCTTGGCGTAAAGTTTGGCCATTACGAATTCGTAGCGGGCGCGATCTTCCGGCGAGGGAAGTTGTGCGGAAACTCCGGTGCGGGAGTTGCGCTCGAAGACATTGGGGTCGAGTTGCAAGGCTTGGTAGTAAGCCACAGCAGCGTGTTGATAATCCTTCTTCGCGAAGTATGCAGCTCCCAAGTTCACGTAATACGACGCGGCATCGCCCTTCACCTTGATTGCAGCCTCGTATTGTTTGATCGCACCGCGATATTTCCTCTGCTCGTATTCCACAACCCCGAGATTGTTATATGCGTCGGAGAAAGTGCGGTCGGCTTTGATGGCGCGTTCAAAATCTTTGCGCGCTTCCCGCCAGTGCTGCAATTGCAATTCGGCGATCCCGATGCGGTTAAACGTGGAAGCGGTGTTGGGCTTCTTGGCCAGAGCGGCCTGGTAGTAGTCCAATGCGTCGAGGTAGTTCTTGGTGGCGCGCAACTCATCGCCGCGCTTGATGAGTTCCTCGGCTGAGGCGTCGGGTGACGGCCGTTCAGCACGCCTCATCGGAGGCTCAACCTGCAACTGCGCAGAGGTGGAATTCTGCGCCCTAAGGCCGGGCGTTACGATGGCGGCCAGAATGGCGAGAGCTGGAACGAATCTCAAACCTGGACGATGCATGATCCTACCCCTTGCCGCGCGATGCAAAAAGCCCCGCGCGCGCCGCTCCCCGAGTCCAAGCGGCTGCCGGGGTTCACCGGGCTAGGGAGGGCTGGCCGAGGAGTCCGGAGGCTTGGGCGGAGGATTAGACGGTTTGTCGCCCTTAAAGATACCCGCAATCTTGCCAAAGAAGCCTTTTTTCTTCTGCGCGTCCTGGTTGGCAGGGTTGGCGTCATCGGCCGCTTGGCTCCCCGGAGGTGGCAGGGGCTTCTGGCCTCCCAACCCGAACATACGGGAGAAAAAACCGTTGACTCCGCCGGTCTGATCGCAAGTCTCTTCCGGTTCGGTGCCGGCAATGAAGGCCGCGCTGTAATCGTCCGGGCATGACGGTGTGGCCAGGCGATTGGTGAGCTTGTCCAACTGAACATCCACCACACCGGACGGTTGGTTGAAAGACTTCACCTGGGAGTACTGCGGAATTGCGACCGCCTTCTTCATGAACTCCGTCCAGATTGGGGCAGCCGTCATAGCCCCGCTCAAGTGGAGGTCGCTGTAGTCGTCATAGCCCACCCACACCACGCACACTAGATTGCTGGTGTAGCCGGCGAACCATCCATCGTGCGAACTCCCGGTCTTGCCGGCGGCCGGAGCATTGAAACCGCGGCCACGGACGGCGGAGTACCCCAGTCCAAAGTTAATTACTCCTTCCATCAGGTCGGTGGTCACGAAGGCAACTCGTGGATCCAGCACCTGCTGCACCTCCGGCTTGAAATCCATGACCACGTCGCCAGAGGAGTTCCTCACCGAGTTGACCATCACCGGTGAAATATGCGTGCCCGCATTGGCGAAGACGGTGTAAGCCGACGCCATCTCCAGCGGTGTGGCATCGTAAGCGCCCAGAGCCATGGCCGGTGTGGCTTTTACCGAAGTGATGCCCGCGGCCCTCGCCAGGTTCGCTACTTTGTCGTAGCCCACTTGCTCCGCCAACTTCACGGTGGCATTATTCAGCGACATGGCGAGCGCATAGCGCGCTGTCACCTGGCCGTGGTATTCCTCTTTGTAATTGCGCGGTTCGTAAATCTGGTCACCGTAGGCGAATGTTGTGGGCTCGTCCGCGATCATCGATGCCGGAGTGAAAACGGGATTTCCCCCGTCCAGCGCCGTGTTCATGGCAGCGGCGTAAACGAACGGCTTAAAGATCGATCCCGTGGGCCGTTTTGCCACGGCATGATCCAACTGGCTGAAGGCGTAATTCCTGCCACCCACCAGGGCGAGAACCTGGCCGGTGTGTGGGTCGAGGGCGACCAGAGCTACCTGCGCCAGTGGCCCCGGCTCGACTTTGGTTTCGTACTTGCCGCCAACCTTGATGCGCTTGGTTCGCCGCTTGGCTACCTGCTCATCCACCAGCTTGATTCCCATTTCCACCGCCTGGGCCGCTGCCTTTTGCAGGCCGGGGTCGAGCGTGGTGTAAATCCGGTAAGACTGGTCGTTCAACTCCTGATCGTTCAACTTGCCGAGCAGTTGGTCGCGCACCAGATCGACGAAGTAGGGCGCGTCGCTGGCCTCCACATTAGGCGGCGCAAGTTTTAGAGGCGTCGCTTTGGCCTTATCCGCTTGCTCGCGGGTGATGGCGTGAGTCTCTACCATGCTGTCCAGCACTAGGTTGCGGCGATCCAACGCGCGCTCCGGATGCCGGTAAGGAGAGAGATAACTCGGCCGCTGAATGATGCCTGCCAGCAGCGCCGCCTCGGGCAGGGTGATGTCTTTCAGATCTTTGTTGAAGTAAGCCTGAGAAGCCTCGGCGAAACCGCTAATAGCAAACGACCCGCGCTGACCCAAGTCAACCCAATTGGCGTAGAACTCGAAAATCTCCTGCTTGTTGAACTTGTGCTCCAATTGCTCCGCGATCAGCATCTCGACCAGCTTGCGCTTAACGGTTTTCTCCGGGCTGAGAAAAAAACCGCGCGAGAGTTGCATGGTCAGCGTGGAACCACCTTGATCGTGACGCCCGCGGGTCAGGTCGATCCAGGTCGCCTCCGCCATGCGGATAAAATTCACTCCGCTGTGCTGGAAGAACCGACGGTCCTCGATGGCGAGTACCGCGTCCACCATGACTTTGGGAATCTGATCGTACTTGACGACTTGCCGTTTGGAGCGCTGCTCCGCGTCGAAGAGCGAAGTGATCAGCTCCGGTTCCAACTCATAGGCGGCCAAGTCGCCGTTCTGGCCGGTGATGCTCGTCACCTGCCCGTCGCTTACCCGGATCGTCGCCGGTTCCGGACTGTGGTAGGACTGCGGCCCGGGTCTAACTTCGACGGCATCAGTTAGCAGCTTGAAGCTTCCCATCGAGGATTGGCCGTCCCGGTCGGTATAGCCGGCGCGGCGCAGCGCTGCCGCGATCTCCCTGATGCCGATCTTCTCGCCCAGCCGCACGGTTTCCGGAATGGCGTAGATTTTAGCGGAGTTGCTGAAGACCTGACCCTTGAACCGGGCCTCGATAATCCGGTCGTACTTTACGTAGTAGTAGACAAAAAAGCCGGTGAGGACGGCTGCAACCACCAGGAATGCAATCGCAGCAGCCCTTAGCAACGGGTCGCGAATGAAGAACCGGCCGCCATTGCCTTTCGGGATTTTGAGCTTAATAGCCAAAGTCGATTGGCGGAGCCACTGCAACATCGTTGTGAAAACGCGGCGCATCGCAACTAAGATGTCGCGCCGCGCGAATCCGTTATCCAGGCAGGATTCACCGCGAAGTCTGCGTTGGCAACCCTTTCTTCCTATTCTAATGCAGTCGAGGCGGCTGTACCCAGGGTGAGGTGTACCGACGGGTGTCCAACGTCACTTGGAGCGACAGGCGTTCTCGCCCGTCAGACCACGGACCTGAGCCCCAAAACATCGGCGGGTTACCTTCCGTAGATCGGGCAACAGGCCTGGCTAGAACGCGCCTTTGTTCGTGGTGGAGGGATCGAAGTGCAGGTCCACAGGGTAAACCGCCATGTCCAAATGCACCGTGTAGGGTACTTCAATACTTACCGAGCCACTGTACTGCCCGCCGACGCGATGGACTTTGATGTCATCGCGAGTGATCGGAATCGACATCCTCTGTGCCTGCTTGAAGACGCTGTCCCGAATAGCATCCTCAGTCTTGCTGCCGTTCGTGGCCATCAGGGCTTCGTTCTCAATGGTGTCCTGGAACTCGTAGTTGCTGTAATAGGGCGGAACCAGTTCCACGCACAAATAGAGAGCGACGGCGATGATGGCAACGCCGAAAAGCAGCTTCATCGACTCCATAACTCGCTCCACCAGTGCAGGATACGGAAGCGGCGCTTCCGGTTCTTGGCGGTGCGGCTAGGGGTCTAGCGCGCAGGCCTCAAAAGCGGAAGAAAATATCCCGCTATATCGGCGATGCTAGCATCCTGAGTTTGGCGAGTCGAGCGATGAACGACTTCGACAGTTCCTTCAGTAACCTTCTTTCCCACCGTGACCCGATAGGGAATGCCAACAAGGTCAGCATCTTTGAACTTGACCCCTGGCCGTTCGTCCCTGTCGTCTAATAACACGTCGAAGCCGGCGGCTTCCAGGCGGTGGGTAATGTCCTCCGCGGTTTTCTTTAGCGTTTCGTCGCCCACGTTCGTGGGGGTCACGAGGATCTCGAACGGCGCGATCTGCGGCGGCAGCCAGAAGCCATTTGCATCGTTGCTCTGCTCGACCGCTGCGGTCAGGATGCGTTCGATACCAATTCCGTAACTGCCCATAATGGGGGTGACTTCTTTGCCGTTTTTGTCGAGCACCCGCGCGCCCATGGACTCCGAGTACTTGTAACCCAGCTTGAAGATGTGCCCGATTTCGACCGCAGTATCGATCCTCAGCGTTGCCCCGCAGTTCGGACAATCCTCGCCCGCGGTCACGCTACGCAGGTCGGCGTAGGCCGTCGGCTGGAAGGTTACTCCCGGCGTGATGTTCTTTACGTGATAGTCCTCTTTGTTCGCGCCGGAAATCAGATTCTTGCGGCCTTCGAGAGCCTTGTCGACCAGCAGAATAGGGCGGTCAAGATCTTTCGAGTCCTTCGCCCAATCAATTCCCAACGGGCCGAGGAATCCTGCCGGAGACCGGAAGAGCTGTACGATTTCCTCTTCCAGCATGGGCCGGGCTTCCTTGCCGCCGAGGGCCGAAGACAGCTTGGCCTCGTTCATCTGATGGTCGCCGCGCAGCAGCAGCACGACGGCGCGCGACTTCTTTCCGGTCTTTGCGTCCTTTTCGTCCAACATCAGCGCCAGCGTCTTGATCTTGTTCTTCGGAGAAACTCCGAGGAAGCGCGCGACATCTTCGATCGTCTTTTGTCCGGGAGTGTGCACCTCGAGCGGCTGGCCGTCGCCCGCGGGAGGCAAATCCTCGACCGGCGCCAGCTTCGAGGTCGCCTTTTCCATATTGGCCGCGTAGCTGCAGCTTTCGCAGCTCACGACCTGGTCTTCCCCCGCCGGAGTGCGCACCATGAACTCATGCGACTGCGATCCGCCCATCGCGCCCGAGTGCGCCTCGACGACCATGTATTTCAATCCGCAGCGGTCGAAGATGCGGCAGTACGCGTCGTAGTGCTTGAGATAGGAAACGTCCAGACCGGCGGCGTCGATATCGAAGGAGTACGAATCCTTCATGATGAACTGGCGGACGCGCAGCAATCCCGACTTGGGCCGGGCTTCGTCGCGAAACTTGGTTTGAATCTGATACCAGATCTGCGGCAGTTGCTTGTAGCTGCGCAGTTCTTTGCGCGCGATCTCGGTCATGACTTCTTCGTGCGTCATGCCCAGAGCCAGGTCGGCGCCCTTGCGGTCTTTGAGGCGAAACATGTTCTCGCCCATCCCCGTCCAGCGTCCGCTGGCCTCCCAAACCTCGCGCGGATTGAGCGCCGGCAGGTAGAATTCCTGGCCAATCTTGTCCATCTCCTGGCGGACGATGCCGATGATCTTGTTGAACGAGCGCTGCCCGAAGAAAGAGATACGAGTAGATCCCGGCGGCCAGCTGGCGGATATAGCCCGCCCGCACCAGGAACTTGTGGCTCGCGACCTCGGCGTCCGCCGGGGGCTTCGCGCAGAGTAGGGATGAAGAGTTGTGACCAACGATGCATAGTTGGGAATCCCGATAAGTAGGGAATTAGCTATTGTACGGGCAAAGAGGAATGTGTTGCTCTTTCTAGGCCTACCGCTTCGCAGTTAAGAAGGGCTGACCGCAGTCTCTGCTGCCCGTTTGTCGCATGCCCTGCAGCAACGCTCCAGATTACGACGCTGAAGCCGCGCTTGTAAGCCAGTTGACGAGCAGCAGGTAAGGTCTCAGTTCGCTTTTTTCTTGCTCCTCTTGGGCACGCTGAAAATGGCCAGCCGCAAATTGCCGACGTTGAATGTCTTTAGCAATGTGCCACGGAAGTTCCTTTGGCGTCCTTTGGTGGTTTCAATCTTGTAGCTACCAGTTTTCGTCATCTTCTTGCCTTTTCTGGTTTTCGCCATATTTCCTCCCCGTCCGAATCTGCCACAAATCCAAGACATCCCCAGCGTCTTGTGGATTCTGGGGAAATTGTAATAGACAGCAAGGATCCCACCCTTCTTTATCGACGGGGGTCTTTTCCTTAGAGATGAGCGTGGTCCTGTCGCCCTTCAGTTCTTTTGGTTTTTACCACGCTAACAAAAGCTATGGTAAGATACATTAGGTCAAATGACATGAGAGTTGCGGCGTCCATAGAGATAAAAGTGGCGGACGAGGTTTGGATCGCGACCGCGCTTCTTCACCGTGAGAACCCAGAGCGAACTGATTTCTTGATCGAGGAGATCGTCAGTCGCGCGAAACAAGAGAAATTGAGCGAGCCGCTTAGAAAGGGCGCTTACGTTCATGCGATCCAGCATTGTGTCGCAAATCGGCCTCCGAACTCTGGTCGCTACCGAATGCTCTTCGAAACCGCTCCGGGGCGCCGGCGTCTTTTCCGCACGGGAGACAGTTACGACCCGGCCCGTGAGGGCGCCAAGATAATTCCGGAGGCGGAGGGTATTCCGGCGAAGTATCGCTGCCTGATCGATTGGTATCGCAACTGGAACCAGGACTCCGCCGAGGACAGGATCAAGAACGATCCGCTTCTGGCCTTGCAAGGTTCGGGCAAAGAACTCTGGGCAGACGAGCATGCGGATGAGTACATACGCCGGTTGCGCGAGGGGTGGGAATGAGCCGCATCTTCTGGGACAGCAATCTGTTCATCTACCTGTTCGAGAACCATCCCAAGTTTGGCCAGCCAGTAGCGGAACTTCGCCGGAAAATGCTCAGGCGCGGAGATCAGTTGTTGACCTCAACGCTGACGGTGGGCGAGGTTTTAGTCAAGCCACTAAGCAGAGGTGACACAGTAAAATGCCGGCTATACGAGAACATCCTCAGCAAAACTGCACTGTTGCTTCCATTCGACGTGAGCGTGGCACGTCGATATGCAGCGGTTCGGAGCGCGACCACAATCAAAGGTCCCGACGCACTGCAACTGGCTTGTGCGAGCGAAGCTGCGGTCGATCTATTCGTGACTAACGATCATCGCCTAGAGGGAAAGCAGGTGGACGGGATACAGTTCATCGTGGCGCTGGACCAGGTACCGATCTGACCTACTTCCCCGCAAAGAGTCTTGAACTGTGAGCCGTGTGGGGATGTTTTCCGAGGCGAGGAGGCTGTCATGCGCAAAGAAGACCAGAAGTTGATCATCGAAGCCGCACCGGCCAAATCACTGCTGGCCGTGCTGGCAACACTGGAAGCGCTCGACGAGATTTTCCACCCGTGCCGGATCCGCCTCCCAACCCGGTTGATCTGTGATGCGGTATTTGCGCGACACTACCCGGCCAACTGCTTCAGGATTTCTTTCCCAAGCTTCTGTGCCTCGCCGAAAAACTTTTGATACTCGACAAACAGGCGGTTCAACTCCAGAGATTTATCCGGGCCGAGCCGCTTGCGCAGAATCATGTCGCGGACGTGGACGGGGTTGGGGAGCGTTGCGTCCTCGGTTAGTTCTTCCAGCGCGGTGTTGGGATCATAGTGATACATAGAGATATTCTACGGCTCGGGACGATGTCTGTGTCGAGGGCGTCGACGAACAATCGGGGCGTACAGGGTTTTCCTCGGTTCCCCGGCGTACCCTGTGGTTCAAAACTGTGAAGCCGGACGGCTTTTAATCCGTTTGTGCGACCGTCGCACAGGTTCTAGCTTGGATCGGAAAGGTCGGGGTGAGGGTTTGGGGGCATGCCCGCCCGCCGAGGGCTGCGTCGGGGCTGGGTGTTGGGTCGGGTTCGCCGGGTCAAAGACCCGGCTCCACGCAAATCCCGGCTCTAGGCAAATCCCACGAGGGTAGACTGCCTACATCATCTCTGTTCCCCACAGATCGTGCAGATGAACGATGCCTTCCAGCTTGCCGCTTCCCTCCACTACCATCAGTGAGGTGATTTTTTTTTCTTCCATCACGGCGAGAGCGGTGGCGGCAAACTCATTGGCGGCGATGGTCTGGGGATTTTTGGTCATACACTCGCTGGCCGCCAGGTCGAGCACATCCTTGCCGCGCTTTTCCAGTAGGCGGCGCAGGTCGCCGTCGCTGATAATCCCGAGCAATTTTTCGCCTTCGGTCACCGCAGTGACTCCCAACTTCTTACGCGACATCTCGTAGATGACGTCCGGCATCTTCGTCTGCGCCGTAACCCGCGGTACGGCGTCACCCGTGTGCATCAGCGACTCGACTCGCGCCAGGCGTTTGCCCAGTTTGCCGCCGGGGTGGAGGTTGGCGAAGTCTTCTTCCTTGAAGCCGCGTTTCTGCGACAGGGCGACGGCCAGAGCATCGCCCAGGGCCAGCATGGTGGTGGTGGAGGCGGTGGGGGCCAGGCCTAAGGAGCAGGCTTCTTCGGCTACGGAGCAATCCAGCGAAATCTCGGCTGCGGCTGCAAGGGTAGACTTCTTGGTTCTTGCCGCGGGCTGCACGGGCGAGGGCGCCCGCGCCACATGCTCGTTGCAGGTCATGGCTACTAGCGGAACTTGCAGGCGCTTCAGAGTGGCCAGCAGGTGCAGAATTTCTTCCGTCTCGCCGCTGGCGGAGAGCGCCAGCACGACATCCCCGCGGACGACCATGCCCAGATCGCCGTGAATTGCGTCCACGGGATGCATGAAGAGCGACGGCGTGCCGGTTGAACTTAGTGTGGCCGCGATCTTTCTAGCGATGATGCCGCTTTTCCCCATGCCGGTGACTACAACTCGGCCGGTGCAGGCGTTGAGCAAATCTACGGCGCGGTCGAAAGTCTCTGCCATGGGACCGGCGATACGGTCGGCTAGTGCCCGCAGCGCTTCCGCCTCGATGCGCACGACTTTTTCGCCCACGTGTTTCATGGAAGAGAGGATGTTAGCACGCAGTCGACTCATCCCCCGTTTGCCCCCCTGGGTCCTATGAGATTTCATGGGTTCCAAAGCTCAACCACAGGGAAGCACAGTGGACACAGGGAAGGCCGCTCGTTAAAAGTGCTCATCCATCTTGATCTGTGCCGCTGCGCCATGGCGCATCACATCGCCCAGGCCCTTGGCTTGGATAGCGCGATCCCACGGCCCGGTCTGCCAATTGTCCTTCTTCCGATCGGGATGAATCCAGGGCGGAAGATCGATGAACAAGTTGCGGGCGACGCCTTGCGCGTAAGGCTCATACATCGAACGGAGCTGGGTTAGCTTTTGTTCCGCCTCAGCGCCTTCCCGGAGCAGTACGCCGCGTTCGGAGAGGCTCTGGCGCAGCCGCACCATCTCCGTATCGGGCAGGCGGTCGGGGACTTGCGGATCGTAGCGCGCATTGACCACCTGCGCCAGGTCGACCACCGCGTGCCGCGCCATGGCAAATGTAATTTTCGCCTGGTCGATGCGGATGCCGTCCACTCCGGCGATGATCAGGGCGCTGGCGTCGAGAATCGTAGTAAGCGCTCCCAGCCAGGATTGATTGTTATGCTGCGAGCGAAAAAAACTGAGGGCGGGATAAGAGATGTGGCTCTCGAGAACCTCCGCCGCCCAACGTTCCCAGTCGCGAAAAACGCGGTCGAGTGTTTCCTGCTGCGGCGAGCGCGCAAAGCGTACCAACATCTCCACGGCCCGTGGGCGGCGACCCGGCGCGGGCGTTGAGCAACGAGATCTCAATTTCGCGCCTCGAGAACGAAGAATAAATCGTGGGCAGATATCCAATCACCGTGCCCAGGAAGCCGAAGCCCATGCCCGCCTCGAGCACTGCCAGAGCCCGCGCGGTCGCCGAGGTCTGGCACAATATCGCCGTAGCCCAATGTGAAGAAAGTCTCACCGCTGTGGTACATCAGGTCGCCGAAGGTGACTGCCTCATTGCCGATTTGCACATGGTCACCGGAGCCGTATTGCAATATCGCGAAGACGAGAATCAGACCGAAGGCCCAAACGCCCAGGAGAAGCAGCAGAGAGATGGGACCGAAGTAGCTGAGGAAGCTTTCCCGTCGGCCAGTGGATTTGATCACCGCGCCGCGATCTTTCGCCACGGAATCCAGGTGCGGCGGTAAAACCAAAGGGTCAGCCGGAATTGGCGAGGCACGCGCCGTGGCAGAACGACGGTTTCAAAGGCGTCCAGCAAAACGCTGAGAATGACGAGGAATATCCCGGTGGTGGTGAAAAAGCATGCATGGCAAATCAGATGTGGCGGAATGGTAGCAGATTCACGGAGATACTCTTAAGGCTTGGTATGTGCCGCAGTCAGCGATGCTTGCACCGCCAGCAACTCCTTCAAAACGCCGCGCAGCTTGGTGGACTCCAGCGCATTGGCGCCGTCGGACTTCGCTTCGGTGGGATTGTCATGGACTTCCATGAACACGCCATCGACTCCCGCAGCCACCGCGGCGCGCGCCAGCACCGGGATGAACTCGGGTTGTCCTCCGCCGGTTGCAGGCTGATCGTCGTCGCCGTGGGAGGAGGAGGGCAGCTGCACGGAGTGGGTCGCATCGAACACCACCGGCACGAACTTGCGCATGATGGCCAGCGAGCGCATGTCCACGACTAGGTTGTTGTATCCGAAGCTTGAGCCGCGCTCGGTGACGAAGACGCGGTCGTTGCCCGCGGTCGCGGCATTTCTCGACGGCGTGCTTCATGTCCCAGGGCGAAACGCACTGGCCTTTCTTGATGTTCACCACGCGCTCGGACATCGCGGCAGCCACAACCAGGTCGGTCTGCCGGGCAAGAAGAAACGCTGGAATCTGCAGAACATCGGCGACTTCCGCAACCTTGGCCACGTCCGCGGTTTCGTGCACGTCGGTCAGCACCGGAATGTGGATTTCGTCTTTTACTTTCTCAGGACGCGCAGGCCCTCGGCCAGGCCCGGTCCGCGAAAGCTGCGGACGGAAGTGTGGTTAGCCTTGTCATAGGAAGCTTTAAAGATGAAGGGAATATTGAGCGAGCGGGCTACGCCCTTAATCACTTCCGCCATGAACAGCGCGTGCTCTTCGCTTTCGATCACGCATGGGCCAGCGATGAGGAAAAGA